>NZ_JBCNNF010000099.1:0-18611 GCF_039594555.1 Inquilinus sp. | reverse complement strand
AGGAGGAGGCGGTGCTGGCGGCGGGCGCCGAGGCGGTGGTCACCCGCGATGCCGGCGATCTGGTCTCGGCGGTGGAGCGGGCGACGAAGGGCCGGCCGATCGACGTCGTCGCCGACCTTGTCGGCGGGGCGATGTTCAACGACCTGCTGCGCATCCTGCGGCCGGAGGGGCGCTACACCACCGCCGGCGCCATTGCCGGGCCGGTGGTGCAGCTGGACCTGCGGACGATGTATCTGAAGCACCTGGAGCTGCATGGCTCGTCCCAGGGCACGCGCGGCGCCTTCCGGCGGCTGGTGCGCTACATCGAGGAGGGCAAGCTCAAGCCGCTGGTCGGCGGCGTCTACCGCCTGTCCGATTTCCACCGCGCCCAGGCCGCGTTCATGGCAAAGGGGTTCGTCGGCAAGCTGGTGGTGGTGCCGGATTCGAAGTGGAGCGCCACGGCCTGAAGTGGCGCAGGCCGGCCTCCGCGATCACCCCGCGGAGGCCGGCGAGCGGTCAGGCTGTCGTGCCGTCCGCGTGCCGCACCAGGAACATCGGGCCGACGCGGATGCCGCTGCGGCCCTCCTCGTCCCGGGCCGCCAATTCCAGCGTCTCGCCCTCGTACAGGATCCCGTGCATGCGCCAGCTGCCGTCCGGCAGCTGCTCGCAATCATGGGTGCAGAAATACTCGATCAGGCATTTCAGCCTGCCGTCGGCGTAGAACAGATGCGTCGGGTTGAAGTCCGGGCCGTAGACGCCGAGATGCGGCGCCAGCCCGGGCGGCACGTCGGACTGCACGGCGTTGCGCCGGGTCCATTCCTTGCCCTTCCAGCCCAGCACGCCGTCGCCATTGAAGGTCAGGTCGAGATGCGGGTAGTCCGCCCCCTCGCCATAGATCCGGCCGTCGATGGTGAAGGCGTCGCCGCCGCGCCATTTCAGCTCCAGCGGCACGCCCTCGCCCATCAGGTACAGCCGGCCGTCCTTCTCCCGCAGCTCGACGCTCTCCTCGCCATCGGCCGACTGGTAAACGCCGGGCATCGCCGCCCGATGCGCCGCGGTCAGCGCCGGATGCTTCGCCGCCGGCGCCGGCGGCCGACCCATGCGGCGCTGCGCCAGGGCCAGCTGCAGGGCACGTTTCGCCAGCCGGTCGCCGATCTGGTTGCTGAAGTCGAGGGTGGAGAAGGTCAGCGCCGCCAGCCCGGCATGGGGCAGAGCCGCCATCTGGGTGGAATAGCCGTAGACCGCGCCGCCATGGCCGACCGACAGCCAGCCATCGACCTCGCCGACGCCGAAGCACAGGCCATAGCCCTTCTGGCTGCTGCTGTGGCCGGCCGGGCGCTTGCCCACCACGGTCCACATCTCCCGCAGGCTGGCGGGCGACAGGATCGACCGGCCGTCCGGGGCGAAGCCGCCGCGCAGCATGCAGATCGCGAACTTCGCCATGTCTGGCGCGGTGGAGAAGATGGCGCCGGCCGGGGAGCCGCCCAGGTCGAACACCGGCGCCGGGAAGTCGCGGTCGAAATCCCACATCCAGGCCGGCGCCAGCCGGTCCCGCATCTCCGGCACCAGGGTGGCGCTGCTGTCCGCCATGCCCAGCGGCGCGAGGATATGGCGGGTGACGTAGTCGGCGTAGAGCAGGCCGCTGACCTGCTCCAGCACCCAGCCGACCACGGCGATGCCGGCGTTGGAATAGTGCATGATCCCGGCGCTGGGATCCTCCTTCAGTACCGAGGTCTTCAGCCCCTCGACCGTCACCTCCAGCCGCTTCCGCCGGTCGTCCAGGTAGTGGCCGTCCTTCGGCTCGCGCACCAGCCCGGCGGTGTGGCTCATCAGCTTGCGCAGCGATACCTGCGGCCCGTGCGGCCCACTCTCGCGCCCGGCGAAGGGGTTCACCGGATGGAAGCCGGGGATATAGGCCGAGACGTCGGCGTCGATATCGACCAGCCCCCTCTCGGCCAACTGCATGATGCCGATCGCGGTGAACATCTTGGTCAGCGAGCCGATGCGGAACAGCGACCGGTCGTCGAGCCGATGGCCGAGATCCGGGCGCACCACATGGCCGGTGGCCAGCAGGGCGTCACGGTCGACCACGGCGTAGGAAATCGACGGGATCGCCTTGTCCCCGACCTCATGCGCGATGAATTCCTCCAGGCCGGCGGCCAGGGCACGGGCGTCCATTCGGTGGTCTCCTCTCAGCTCCGGAGGCGGGGGTCGAAGATGTCGCGCAGGGCGTCGCCGACCAGGCTCCAGGACAGCACGAACAGGAAGATCGCGGCGCCGGGGAAGGCGAGCGTGTACCAGTAGCGGAACGGGCTGTCGCCGCGGCCGACGATCCAGTTGCGGGAATAGCTGATCAATTGGCCCCAGTCGGCGTAGCCGGGCTCGACTCCGACCCCGAGGAAGCTGAGGGCGGAGGCGGTCAGCACCATCGACCCGGTCATCATCGTGGCCAGCACCAGCATCGGATAGAAGGCGTTCGGCAGGATGTGCCGCAGCAGCAGCCGGATGTCGCGGGTGCCGTAGGACCGCGCCGCCTTGACGTAGTCCAGCTCCTTCACCCGCAGGATCTCGCTGCGGATGACCCGGGCATAGTTCATCCAGCCGAAGGCGGTCAGGGCGATCGTCATCGGCCCGATGCCCTTGCCCAGCAGCGTGGTCAGCACCATCGCCGCGATCAGGAACGGCACGGCCAGGAAGACGTCGACGATGCGCATCAGCACCTCGTCCACCATGCCGCCGTAGAAGGCGGCCACCGCCCCGATCAGGGCCCCGATCAGGGTCGAGATCAGGACCACGCCGAGGCCGATCTTGAACGCCGTGCGGGTGCCCCAGACCAGGCCGTAATAGATGTCGAACTGCCCCTCGGTGGTGCCCAGCAGGGCCCGGGCCGAGGGCGGCTGCGGCGTGGCGCGGAAGCCGCTGCGCGGGATCTCGTAGGGCGAGGTCTGGTACGGCTCCGGCGGCGCGATCACCGGCGCCAGGGCGGCGACCGCGACAAAGCCGACAAGCACCAGAATGCCCAGCAACGATAGCGGGTTGCGCAGCAGATATCCGATGATTTTCATGCCAGCCTCACCCGCGGGTCGAACAAGGGGTACAGCAGGTCCACCACCAGGTTGAGGACCACCAGCACCAGCGCGAAATACAGGGCGAAGCCCAGCACGGCCGGGAAGTCCAGGTTCGCGGCCGCTTTCGCCGCGAACTGGCCGAGGCCGTGATAGTCGAAGATGGTCTCGGTGATGACGACGCCGCCCAGCATCGCCGCCACCTCCATCCCCGCGACGGTGACCACCGGCAGCAGGGCGTTGCGCCTGGCATGCCGGTTCTGCACCACCCGTTCGCTGAGGCCCTTGGCCCGGGCGGTGCGGACATAGTCCTGGCGCAGCGATTCCAGCATCGAGGTGCGCATGATCCGGGTCATCGACGCCAGGCTGACGTAGCTGAGCGTCACCACCGGCAGAATCAGGTGGCGCAGCGCGTCGAGGAAGATCGGCAGGTTGCCGTTCAGGAGCGCGTCGATCGTGTTCAGCCCGGTCCAGTGCCGGAAGCCGTCGCCGCCGGTCTCGATCAGCGCCCATTGGCTGAGCCGCCCCGGCGGGAACCAGCCGAGCGAGCCGTAGAACACCATCATCATCAGGAGGCCGAAGACGAAGACCGGGAAGGACCAGCCGAGCACGGTGAACAGGCGGATGCCATGGTCGACGGGCCGGTTCAGATGCGCGCCGGCCCGGCTGCCCAGCCAGATCGCGCCCAGGACGACGGGCACGAAGGCGAAGATCACCAGCTCCAGCGTCGCCGGGAACAGCGACACCAGCGCCTCGGCCACCGGCATCCGCGCCGTCTCCGACCAGCCGAGATTGCCCTGCAGGATGTTGCCGATCCAGCGGCCGTACTGCTCATAGAACGGGTCGTTCAGCCCGTATTTCTCGATCAGCGCCGCGACCTGGGCGGCGCCGCCCTTCAGCGCGTCCGGGCTGCCGACATAGGTGATCACGCGCTGGGTCGGCGTCAGCATCATCTGCATCGCGAAGATCATCAGGGTCAGCGCGAAGAAGACGATCGGGATGAAGGACAGGCGACGGATCGCATAGGCCAGCATGGGCGGTCCCGGGCAGTGGAAGATCGACGGGTCTCAAGCCGATGCCGGGGCAGGACGGGGCGAGACACACCCCGCCGGCGCCCCCCTGCCCCGGCCGCCGGGTCTATTTCTCCTTCTTGGAGATGGGATAGAAGTCCCAGGCGCCGTACTCGATCATGTTGTGGACATAGCCGTCGACCCAGTCGCGCGTGACGATGGAGCCGTACTCCTCCCACAGGAACTGGGTGGTGGCATATTCGTGGCTCATCTCTTGAAGCTTGGCGTAGATCTTCTCCCGCTCCGCCGGATCGACCGTGGTCCAGGCCTGCTTCAGCAGCGGGTCGAACTTGTCGCGCATCAGCTGGCGATAGCCCTCACCGACCATGCCGCCGACCAAGCCGGTGCTGGAGAGGTAGTAGGTGGCGGCGCCCAGCGGCCCGCCCGGATCGGAATAGTCGGGGCCCCAGCCCATGATCGCCATCGGCGCGCTCGGCTCGGCGCCGCCATAGATCTTGTCGGCGAAGGTGGCGGATTGCAGCTGCTGGATCTTCAGCTTGAACTTCGGATTGATGCGCGCGAGGTTCTGCTGAAGGATCGACAGCGCCGAGAAGTAGACGCTGTTGCCTTCGGTCATGTAGGCGGTCAGCTCGAAGCCGTTTTCCCAAACTTGGCCGCCCCAGGCCTTCTTGAAGTGCTCCGCCGCCTTCTCGGGATCGAAGGAATAGACCGGGCTGTCGGGCCGGTAGCCCATGATGCCGCGCACCGTAGGCCCGCGCAGCTGCACGGTCTTGCCCAGCAGGACGTCGTCCAGCAGCTGCTGGTAGTCCTGGGCGTAGTTGAAGCCCTTGCGCACATCGATATCGGCGAAGAAGTCGGGCGGGACGCCCTTGCCGTCCAGCTTGCCGCTGCCGATCGCCGGATTGTCCACCGCGCTGACCGGCCAGATGTAGAAGATCGAGCGGCCGAACACCTGGGGCAGGCCCTGGGTCACCTTGATGCCGGGCTTGGCCGCCACCTCGTCCAGGAACTCCACCGGCGTGGTCACCACATCGGCGTCGCCAGCCTCGAGCTGCAGCAGCCGCGTGGTCCATTCCGGCACGGACCGAAGCACCACGCGCTCCAGCTGGGCCGGCCCCTGCCAGTAGCCGTTGAACCGCTTCAGGGTGATCTTCTTCTGGGACCGGTCCCAGTCCTCGACCATGAAGGGGCCGCTGCCGTTCTCGACCTGGAACAGCTTGTCCTCGCCCAGCTCGGGCTTGTGGAATGTCTTCCAGGTACCGGCGGTGCCGTCCCAATCGCCCTGGTCGCGGGCCCATTCCTGGTCGATGATCGAGGTGGCGAAGGGCAGCGCCATGATGCCAAGCGTGGCCGGGAACGGCGCATCGAGCACGATCGTCACCCGGTCGCCGTCGACTTTGATCTTGTCCGACAGCGCGTCATGCACCTTGGCCAGGCCGGCGGCGTCGACCTCGGCGAAGGTCTTCACGCCGGCAAGATCCGTGGCCCAGGCCTCGATGTTCGGATACTTGCCGGCGGTGATCATCTCGGTCACCGCATTGGCCATCCAGCTGTCGCCCTGCAGGATCGCGCGCATCAGCGAGTACTTGACGTCCTGGGCCGTCAGCTCGCCATAGCCGGGAACGATCGCCGCCTTCTCCTGGTTGGTCAGCTCGTCATACAGCTTCCAGGCAATGGCGCCGTCCGCCCCCTTAACCCCGACCTTGTGGGTGTGAACGCCTTTCCGGATGGGGAAGGTGTAGCTGATCGACCCGTTCTCGCCCGGCTTGATCAGCCCGTTTTCCAGTGACGGCACCTCGGTCGACAGCGCCGGCACAAAGTCCGAGATCTCGCTGCCCTTGTAGTTCAGGAGCCGCATATAGGTGTTGATGGAGACATAGGTGTTCGCCGTGTCGGCCATATAGGCCGGGTCCAGCGTGCGGATGTCGTTCGTCCACAGAAAGACCAGGGTGCCGGGATTCTTAAGCTCGGCCTGCGCCGTGCCGGACAGGGCCAGCAAGGCGATGCCGAGGCCGGGTCCGATCCATTTTTTCATCGAGAAGCCTCCTGCTGACGGGCATTTCGCCCTTATGGGGTCGCCTGGACGGCGATCTGCCGGAAGTGTGACCGAGGCGCGGCGAGAAGGCTATACCGAATACGCCAAAACTTCCCTTTAACAGAAAAACTTTAGCGTATCGGAATATAACCCCAGGTCATGGATGGACAGGCCTTCAGGCCTCCGCGCGCACGAAATGCCGGTCGGACACCTGCAGCATCGGCAGGACCACCGGCTCGAAATCGGGAGGCCTCACCGCGCTGGGGATCTCGTCGGCCAGCAGCAGGCGATTCTCCGGCCGCTGCCGCGGATCGGCGACGGGGACGGAGGACAGCAGCTTGCGGGTATAGCTGTGGCGCGGGTTGCCGAAGACCTCGCGCCGGCTGCCGATCTCGACGATCTGGCCGAGATACATCACCGCCACGCGGTGGGCCATGCGCTCCACCACCGCCATGTCGTGCGAAATGAACAGGACGGAGATGCCGGTCTCCGCCTGCAGATCCATCAGCAGGTTGATGACCTGGGCCTGGATGGTGACGTCGAGCGACGCCACCGCCTCGTCGGCAATCACCAGCCTCGGCCGGGTGCTGAGCGCCCGGGCGATGCAGATGCGCTGGCGCTGCCCGCCGGAGAAGGCGTGCGGGTGGCGCCGCGCATGCTCGGGCGACAGCCCCACCCGCTGCAGCAGTTCGGCCACGCGCGCCTGGACCTCGGCCCGCGACAGGCCGCCATGGACCAGCATGGGGTCGGCGATCGCCTGCCCCACGGTCATGCGCGGATTCAGCGAGCTGAAGGGATCCTGGAACACCATCTGCACCTGGCGGCGCAGCGCCTGGATCGCGCGCGCCGGCTGGCCCAGCGTCTCGCGCCCCTCGAACCGGATCGAGCCGGAGACCGGCTTGTCCAGCTGCAGGATGCTGCGGCCGATGGTGGATTTGCCGCAGCCGCTTTCGCCGACCAGGGCCAGGGTCTCGCCCGGGAAGATCTCGAAGGACACGTTCTCGACCGCATGGACGCGGCCCGTGACCTTGCCGAAGACGCCGGAGCGCAGGTCGAAGCGGGTGGTAAGGTTCTCGACCGCCAGCAGCGGGGCGCGGGTCATGCCGGCACCTCGACGCGAACGGCGGCCCGGATCTCGGCCGGGGTATCGACCGCCTCGACCAGCGGGAACCGCTCCGGCTCGTCCTTGCCGTCCATGCTGCCCAGGCGCGGCACCGCGGCCAGCAGCGCGCGGGTGTAGGCATGCCGCGGCGCCTCGAACACCTCGTAGACGGTCCCGGTCTCCACGATCTCCCCCTTCAGCATGACGCAGATGCGGTCCGCCATCTCGGCCACCACGCCCATATCGTGGGTGATGAACAGCACCGACATGCCGATCTCGCGCTGCAGCGCCCGCACCAGGTCGAGGATCTGGGCCTGGATGGTGACGTCCAGGGCCGTGGTCGGCTCGTCCAAGATCATCAGCGACGGGCGGCAGCACAGCGCCATCGCGATCATCACCCGCTGGCGCATGCCGCCGGACAGGTGATGGGGATACTGGTCCAGCCGCTTCTCCGCCTCCGGCACACGCACCAGCTTCAGCGCGTTCAGGGCGATGGCGCGCGCCTCCGCCGCGCTCTTGCCCTGGTGGCGCATGATCGCCTCGCCGATCTGGAAGCCGATGCTGAACACCGGATTCAGGCTGGCCATCGGATCCTGGAACACCATCGAGATGTCGGATCCACGGACGTTCCGCATCCGCCGCTGCGGCAGCCGGGCCAGGTCCACCACCTCGCCGCCCCGCAGGCGCATGCGCACCGACCCGCCGGCCAGCCGGGCGCCGTCATATTCGGCC
This sequence comes from Inquilinus sp., assembly GCF_039594555.1. Lineage (GTDB taxonomy): Bacteria > Pseudomonadota > Alphaproteobacteria > DSM-16000 > Inquilinaceae > Inquilinus. Next base: position 10,667 of record NZ_JBCNNF010000099.1, on the reverse strand, counting down.
AGCCGCATGATGGTCATCGCCGTGACCGACTTGCCGCTGCCCGATTCGCCGACCAGGGCCAGCGTCTCGCCGCGCCCGATATGGAACGACACGCCCTTCACCGCGCGCAGGGTCTCGCCCCCGCCCAGCGCGAACGACACCTGGAGATTCTCGACCTCGAGCACGCGATCATCCTGCATGGCGGCTCCGATGCTGGGACAAGAAGAAATTTCCTATACGCTAAAAAATACCGTATGGAACAATGATCGCTACCACAAGCACCAATGAACCGCCGGGAGGGAAACCATGCGTCTCTACATCTCCGCCGACATCGAGGGCATCGTCGGCGTCGTCACCCGCGACCATACGAGCCCCGAGGGATTTGAGTACGACCGGGCCCGCGACTGGATGACCGACACCGTGGTCGCCGCCTGCGAGGCCGCGCAGGAGGCCGGGGCGACCGAGATCGTGATCAGCGATTCGCACGGCAATGGCGAGAGCCTGAAGATCGAGAAGCTGCCGGAAGACGTGCAGCTGGTGCGCAGCTGGCCACGGCCCCTGGGCATGATGCAGGGCATCGAGGTCGGGGCGTTCGCCGGCGCGCTGCTGATCGGCTACCACGCCGGCGGCAGCAATCCCTCCGGCGTGCTGGCGCACACGCTGACCGGCGCCTTCCAGGAGGTACGGGTCAACGGCCAGGTGCTGAACGAGGCCGGGCTGAACGCCGTCATCGCCGGCCATTTCGGCGTGCCGGTGATCTATGCCTCGGGCGACGACGTGGCGACCGCCGAGATCCGCGACATCCTCGGCGACATCGAGACGACGACGGTGAAATGGGCGCACGGCACGCGCTCCGCCCGCACCCTGATGCCGGCGGCAGCCCATGCGGCGGTGCGGGCCGGGGTGAAGCGGTCGGTCGCCCGCATCGGCGAGGCCAAGCCGTTCCGGCTGAAGGGTCCCCTCGCGCTCGAGGTGCGCTTCCGCGACCGCCAGAAGGTCGAGCACCTATCCTATCTGCGCTTCATCACCCAGATCGACACCCACACCATCCGCTACGAGGCGGAGGATGCGATCGACCTGTCGAAATTCCTGATGTTCCTGCTCGGCTGAAGCGCACCGGCATGATGCAACCCGGCCTGCCGCGCCCAGCCCCTTAGCCGGCGCGGCAGCCGGTCAGGTCGTCGGGAACAGGGACATCAGAGTCCCCTCCAGATCCGGCTCTGGGCTGGAGCACACGGCCAGGATCAAGGCATCGCCCTCGCCCACCGAGATGTAGGCATGGCCCATAGTGCTGTCGATGTAGATGCTGCCGCCCTTCTCCAGCCGCACCGGGGCGTAGTGGTCGGTGTGCACCTCAATCGCGCCCTCCAGCACGTAGATGAACTCCTCCCCCGAATGTCGCACCAGCGGGCCGAACTCTTCGATGCTGCGGGTCTTCACCCGGCCGACATCCGGCACCATCCGCTTTCGCTGCAGCTCGGTGCACAGATACAGGTAGTCGTAGTTCTGGGTGACCTGCAGCAGCCCCTCGCCCGGCCGGCTGATCGACCGCCGGGCCAACCCCGCCCCGGAGGCCGCCGGCGTCGACAGCAGCTCGGCCAGGTTAATGCCCAGCCCTTCGCTGATCTGCAGCAGCTTGTCGTAGGTCAGCGACATCTGGTCGTTCTCGACCTTGGACAGAGTCGAGACCGCCACCCCGGTGCGCTGGCTGACCTCCTGCAGCGTCCAGCCATGCCGGCGCCGCAGCGCCTTCAGGCATTCCCCAAGCTTGGGCTGATTGGACATGCGCGGACCCGGCCGATGGATGGTCGATCACCCTATGTCGAGTGCAGGCCTTATCGCAAGAACCATGAATTTTCCTATACGATAAACTATTTGACATAAACGCTATTGCCTCGCAGTCTGCGGCCAAAGGGAGGCTGCCGGATGGACGTCGTCGACATCGCCGTGATCGGAGGGGGCATCGCCGGCGCGTCGCTGGCCCGGGCCGCCGCAAACGGCCGCCGGGTGCTGCTGCTGGAGCGCGAGAGCCAGCCCGGCTACCACTCCAGCGGCCGGTCCGCCGCCCTGTTCTCCGAGACCTACGGCAACGCCGTGGTGCGCGCCTTGTCGACCGGCAGCCGCGAGTTCCTGAGCGCCCCGCCGGAGGATTTTGCCGGCTTCGTCCTGACCCGCCCGCGCGGCGCCATGCATGTCGGCCGGCCGGGCCAGGAGGCGGCGATCCGCGAGGAGGCGGAGGCGCTGGCCGCCCTGGTGCCGAGCGTGCGCGAGATCGGCGCCGCCGACGCCCTGGCCCAGGTGCCGGTGCTGCGGCCGGGCGGCGTGGCCGGCGCGGTGTTCGAGCCGGAGGCGCTGGACATCGACACCAACGGCATGCTGCAGGGGTCGCTGCGCGGCCTGCGCCGGCAGGGCGGCGAGGTCCGCACCGGGGCCGAGGTCACCGCCCTGGTACCGCTGCCGGGCGGCGGCTGGCGGGTCGAAACCACGGCCGGCACGGTCGAGGCCGGCATCGTGGTCAATGCCGCCGGGTCCTGGGCCGACGCGATCGCCGCCCTGGCCGGGGTCGCGCCGGTCGGGCTGGTGCCGAAGCGGCGCACCGCCTTCCTGTTCGAGGCGCCGGGCCATGACGTCGACGGCTGGCCGCTGGTGGTCGACCTGGACGAGACCTTCTACATCAAGCCGGATGCCGGCAAGCTGCTGGGCTCCCCCGCCGACGAGACGCCGAGCCCGCCCTGCGACGCGCAGGCGGAGGAGATCGACGTGGCCGTCGCGGCCGACCGGATCGAAGGCGCGACCACGCTGCAGATCCGCCGCCTGACCCATCGCTGGGCCGGGCTGCGCAGCTTCGTCGCCGACAAGACGCCGGTGCTGGGCTTCGACCCGGCGGCGCCGGGCTTCTTCTGGTGCGCCGGCCAGGGCGGCTACGGCTTCCAGACCGCGCCCGCGATGGCCCGGCTGGGCGCGGCGCTGCTGCGCGGCGACCCGGTGCCCGAGGACCTCGCCCGGCTGGGCGTCACCGCCGCCGCCCTTGCCCCCGGCCGGACCATGGCCGGCCCCGCCCCGAAGGAGGCGCAACCGTGAAGATCTTCATCGCCGCCCTGATCACCGAGACCAACACCTTCTCGCCGCTGCCGACCGGCGCCGCCGGCTTCTACGCGCCGGAGACCTACCGGCGGCGCGACGCCAGCCTGGACGACACCGCGGCCGAGACGATCTGCCAGAAGACCTGGCGCCGGCTGGCCGGGCGCGACGGGCATGAGGTGGTCGAGAGCGTCACCGCCATCGCCCAGCCGGCCGGCACCACCATCCGGTCGCTCTATGAGAGCCTGCGCGACGACATCCTGGACGACCTGCGCCGGGCCGGGCCGGTCGATGTCGTGCTGCTGCTGATGCACGGCGCCATGGTGGCCGACGGCTATGACGATTGCGAGGGCGACACCGCCGCGCGGGTGCGCGCCATCGTCGGCCCCGACGTGCCGATCGGCATGGAGCTGGACCTGCACTGCCACCTGACCGACCGCATGGTCGAGGCCTGCACCGCGATCATCGGCTTCAAGGAATACCCGCACACCGACATGGAGCCGCGGGCGGCCGAGCTGTACGAGCTGTGCCTGCGCGCCCGGCGCGGCGAGATCCGCCCGGTGATGGCGCTGCATGACTGCCGGATGATCGGCATGTGGCGCACCCCGGTGGAGCCGATGCGCAGCTTCGTCGACCGCATGCAGGCGCTGGAGGGCCGCGACGGCATCCTGTCGGTGACCTTCGGTCACGGCTTCCCCTGGGGCGATGTCGAGGATGTTGGCGCGCGCATGCTGGTGGTGGCGGACGGCGACCGCGACCGGGCGCAGCGCCTGGCCGAGGATCTGAGCTGGGAGATCTGGGACCTGCGCCACGCCACGGCGACGCCGCACGACACGGTGGACGAGGCGCTGGACCATGCGCTGGCGGCGCCGCGCGGCCCGGTGGTGCTGGCCGACGTGGCCGACAATGCCGGCGGCGGCGCGCCCGGCGACAGCACCTTCATCCTGCGCCGGATCATCGACCGCGGCATCGGCAACGTGGTCAGCGGCTGCTACTGGGACCCGCAGGCGGTGGCGCTGTGCGAGGAGGCCGGCGAAGGGGCGACCTTCGACCTGCGCATCGGCGGCAAATGCGGCCCGGCCTCGGGCGATCCGGTCGACCTGCGTGTCACCGTGAAGCGCGTCCTGCCGGAGCTGCACCAGACCGGGCTGAGCGAGGATTGGGCGCCGCTGGGCCGCGGCGTCTGGGTCCAGGCGGCGAACGAGGTCGACCTGGTGCTGGTGACGCTGCGCAGCCAGACCTTCGCCCCCGACGCCTTCACCGCCTTCGGCATCGACCCGGCGCGCAAGGCGATCGTGGTGGTGAAGTCGACCCAGCATTTCCATGCCGGCTTCGCCCCGATCGCAGCGGAAATCCGCTACGTCACCACGCCGGGCGCGATCCCGCCCAGCTTCGGCGACATCCCCTACACCAAGCGCCGCCTGCCCTTCTGGCCGCGGGTCGAGAATCCCTTCGCCTGAAGCGGCCTGCAGCCGCTTGACAGGGGAAATCCGGATCTCGCAAAGTTCAAAAAATTAGCGTTTAAGAAAATTCGCCATGCAGCCCAGGCCGGGCCGTGGCGATTGCGCACAAGCAGGGAGAGCATGATGGCGAAGCTGACGCTGCGGCTGGCCGCCGCGGCCGCATTGGTGATGTCGGCAGGGGTCGCGCCGGCTGCGGCGAAGACGCTGGTCTATTGCTCGGAGGCCAGCCCCGAGAGCTTCAACCCGATGTTCGCCAGCGCCGATTCCACCATGGATGCGGTGGCGCGGACGATCTATGACCGGCTGGTCCGCTTCAAGCCCGGCACCACCGAGGTCGAGCCGTCACTGGCCGAGCGCTGGGAGGTGTCGGATGATGGCCGCAGCTACACCTTCCATCTGCGGCCGGCCGTGGCGTTCGAGCCGAACGCCGCCTTCACCCCGACCCGGCCGCTGAATGCCGACGACGTCGTCTATTCCTTCGACCGGCAATGGCGGGCCGACAACCCGTTCCATGCCCTCGGCGGCTCCGGCTACCAGTATTTCGAGGCGCTCGGGTTGGGCCCGATGCTGCAGTCGATCGACAAGGTCGACGACCTGACCGTGCGCTTCACCCTGAAGGCGCCCAACGCCACCTTCCTGGCGACCGTCGCCCTCGACTTCGCGTCGATCCAGTCGCTGGAGATGGCCCAGGCGATGGTCGCAAAGGGCACGCCGGAGGTGCTGGACCTGACGCCGGTCGGCACCGGCCCCTTCGTGTTCCAGGCCTATGACCCGGATTCCCGCATCCGCTTCAAGGCGAACCCACATTACTGGGACGGCAAGCCGGCGATCGACACGCTGGTGTTCGACATCACGCCGGACGCGACCGTCCGCGTGTCCAAGCTGCAGGCCGGGGAATGCCAGATCACGACCCAGCCTTTGGCCGCGGCGGTGCCGCAGCTGAAGCAGGATCCGAATATCGAGGTGCTGCAGCGGCCGGGCGACAATCTCGGCTATCTCGGCTTCAACGTGGCGAAGACGCCGCTGGGTGACGTCCGCGTCCGGCGCGCCCTGGCCATGGCGATCAACCGCCCGGCGATCGTCGACGCCGTGTACCAGGGTGCCGGTACGCTGGTGAACTCCGCGCTGTCGCCGGTCGAATGGGGTGCTGCCAAGGACCTCAAGGGCTATCCCTACGATCCCAAGGCCGCCAAGGCGCTGCTGGCCGAGGCCGGGTATCCGGACGGCTTCTCCCTGTCGCTCTGGGCCATGCCGGTGTCGCGCCCCTACAACCCCGATGCCCGCCGCATGGCCGAGATGATCCAGGCCGACTGGGCCGCGGTCGGGGTGAAGACCGAGATCGTCAGCATGGAATGGGGTGCCTATCTCAACCGCACCCAGGCGGGGGAGCATGACGCCCTGCTGCTGGGTGGCACCAGCGACAATGGCGACCCGGACAACACCCTGACCTTCGTCCTGGCCTGCAGCGACCAGAACCGCATGAAGTGGTGCGACAAGCCGTTCGACGACCTGCTGAACCAGGCGCGGGCCAGCACCGACCAGGCGAAGCGGACCGAGCTGTACATCAAGGCTCAGCAGATCGTGGAGGAGCAGGTGCCGCTGGTGCCGATCGCCAGCTCGATCGTCTCGATGCCGATCCGCAAGGGCGTGCTGAACTACGTGCTCGACCCGTTCGGGCGCCAGAGCTTCGCCAAGCTCGACCTGGCGGAGTGAGGACGCGATGTCCGGAGATCTGCAGGCGCGGCTGCAGGGCATCCTCGATGCCTTCGTGGCCAAGGGCATCGTCGGCGCCTCCGCCGCCGTGGTGGCGCGCGGCGGCGATCCCGTCACCGCCACGGCCGGCCTGGCCGACCGCGAGCGGGGCATCCCGGTCAGCCCGGCGCATCTGTTCAAGAACGGCAGCTGCACCAAGACCTTCGTCGCCGCCACGCTGATGCGGCTGGCCCGGGCGGGCACGCTGCGGCTGGACGAGCCGGCGGCGCGCTGGCTGCCGAACCTGCCGAAGGGCGACCGGATCCGCGTGCGCGATCTGGTCAACCACCGCAGCGGCCTGCCGGAGTTCGAGTTCGACATGCCGATGACGCCCGGCCGAAGCTGGACGCCGCGGGAGATCGTCGACCTGGCGTTCCGGGTGCGGCCGCAGGACGAGCCGCACCGGGTCGCCAGCTACAGCAACACCGGCTATGTCCTGGCCGGAATGGTGATCGAGGCCGCGACCGGCGACAGCCTGGCCGGGCAGGTCCGCCGCGAGGTGCTGCGGCCGCTGGGGCTGGACGACAGCTTCTGCGCCGCCGGCGAGCCGTTCCCGCAGGACCGGCTGGCGCGGGGCTACTATCACCGTCCGCCGCCGGCGGGCCCTGCCCTGTCGCTGGCGCAGGGCGGCGAGATGTGGGCCCTGGACGGGATCCTGCCCTATTCCGACACGCTGCAGGACTCCACCGCGCTGTTCCCCTTCACCGGGGCCTATGCCGCCGGCGATATGGTGTCGACGGCGCGGGACATGGCGCTGTTCCTGGACGGGCTGTTCGGCGGCCGCCTGTTCGAGGCGGAATGGCTGGCGCAGATGGCCGATGACCGCTGGCCGGTCGGCTTCCCCGGCACCCGGATGCGGGAGACGGGGGCCGGGCTGTTCCTGTCGTCCTATGCCGGCCGGCAGACCTTCGGCCACCAGGGCAGCATCCCCGGCTACGTCTCGGTGATGCAGCACCACCGCGACAGCGGCACCAGCGCCGCGCTGCTGACCAACACCGGATCCGGCAACCGGCTGAGCTTCCAGGCATCGGGCCTGCACGAGGCGTTCGACCAGCTGCTCGAGGCAGCCCTGGCCTGATGTTCGCCCGGCCAGGGCGCCGACGATCCGATCCCATCGTAGGCCCGGCCCTACCCCTAGGCATAGTCGACAACGCGACGAGCCGCCGACTACAGTCCGGGGATCAAGCCTGCCGATCGGGGGATCGTGATGGACGGCCAGCCGGATTCCACGAGCCTCAGCCCTTCCGCGCCGCCTCCCGGCTCCTCGCGGTCGCCTGAACAAGGCCTGAAGCCGGCAGGGGCGCTTCATCGGTTCGGCCCCTGGCTGCTGCGCCTGGCGATCCTCGCCATCGCGGGCATCGTCGTCTCCCTGTTCATCACCCGCTGGGACAGCTGGGTCGGCCAGGCGAGCCGCCAAGCCACGGATGACGCCTATGTCCGCGGCGACATCACCCCGCTCAGCGCCCAGGTCGACGGCTATGTCGCCCGCGTGGCGGTGACCGATTTCCAGATGGTCAAGGCCGGGGACCTGCTGGTCCAGATCGACGACCAGGATTACCAGGCGCGGGTGGCCCAGGCCGAGGCGGACACGCTGGGCGCCGACGCGGCGATCCAGAACCTGAAGGCGCGCAAGGACCTGCAGCACGCCGAGATCGACCAGGCCCAGAGCGTCATCGCCGCGACCCAGGCCGATGTCGACCGCACCAAGTCGGAGCTGGCCCGCCAGCAGACCCTGCTGGGCACCACCTTCGGCACCGCCCAGAAGGTCGAGCAGGCCCTGGCCGACGAGAAGCGTTTCGAGGCCACGCTGGCGCGCAACCAGGCCGAGCTGGAAGGCGCGCGCCGGCAGATGGGCGTGCTCGACACCCAGGAGCTGCAGCTGCGTGCCGACGCCAAGGCCAAGCAGGCCGCGCTCGCCCTCGCCCGGACCAATCTGGGCTACACCCGGATCACGGCGCCGGTGGACGGCATGGTGGGCGAGCGCGGGGTCCGCGCCGGGCAGTATCTGCGGCCCGGCACCCAGGTCATCTCCGTGGTGCCGCTGGACAATGTCTGGGTGATCGCGAACTACAAGGAGACCCAGCTGACCCGCGTGGCGATCGGCCAGAAGGCCGAGATCACCTTCGACACCTTCCCCGGCGTCACCGTGACCGGCCATGTCGACAGCATCGCGCCGGCCAGCGGGTCGCAGTTCAGCCTGCTGCCGCCCGACAACGCCACCGGCAACTTCACCAAGGTGGTGCAGCGCATCCCGGTCAAGATCCTGCTCGACCCCGGCAGCCCGCTGGCCGGGCGGCTGCGCCCCGGCATGTCGGCGGTGGCGACGATCCTGACCGACAGCGCGCCGGCAAAGCCGTGACCGTCGCCCTCGAGGCAGCCGGCGCCCGCGCCCCGAGCCCGGCGGCCGCGCCCTGCCTGCGCCCCCTGGCCGGGGTCGCCGCGGTGCTGTTCGGCGCCTTCATCTCCACCCTGAACAGTCGGGTCACCGGCTTCGGCCTCGCCGACATCCGGGGCGGGCTCGGCCTCGGGTTCGACGAGGGCTCGTGGCTGAACACCGCCTTCTCGGCCAGCCAGATGGTGGTGGCGCCCTGCGCAGCCTGGTGCAGCCTGGTCATCGGCACCCGCCGCTTCCTGCTCTGGGCCAGCGTGATCTTCACCCTGTCCTCGCTGCTGCTGCCCTTCGCCGCCGATTACGGCGTGATCCTGACCCTGCAGACCATTCGCGGCCTCTCGGTCGGCACCTTCATCCCCGCCGCCCTCGGCTTCGTCCTGCGCGGCCTGGCGCCGCGCTGGTGGATCTGGGGCATCGCCGCCTATGCCTTCCGCTTCACCTTCTCCCAGAACGTCGCCGCCTCGCTGGAGGCCTGGTACTCGGAGACCGGGAACTGGCAGTGGATCTTCTGGCAGAACGTGGTGCTGACGCCGGTCATGGCGCTGATTATCCTGTGGGCGGTGCCGCGCGAGGGGATCAACCGCGACCTGCTGCGCCGCACCGACTGGGGCGGCATCGTCTTCGCCGGGCTGGGCTTCGGGCTGGCCTATGTCGCGCTGGACCAGGGCAACCGCCTCGACTGGCTGAACTCCGGCATCGTCACCGGCTGCCTGGTGGGAGGCCTGCTGCTGATCGCCGCCTTCCTGGTCAACGAGGCGATGGTCGAACGCCCGCTGATCCACCTGCCGGTGCTGCGCCAGACGAATGTCGCGGTCCCGGCGATGCTGATCTGCATCTACGGCTTCGGGTCCCAGGCCACGGCCTATGTGCTGCCGGACTATCTGACCCGGGTCCAGGGCCTGCGGGCGCTGCAAATCGGCGATGTGCTGAACTGGATCGCGCTGCCGCAATTCGTGATCATCCCGCTGGTGGTGCTGGCGCTGCGCCGGGTCGACGCGCGCCTCCTCCTCGCCATCGGCTTCGCCCTGATCGCAATCGGCAGCTGGATGGATACGGGCCTGACCCATGACTGGGCCGGCGGCGACTTCCTGCCGTCCCAGATCGTCGAGGCGGTGGGGCTGGCGATCGGCATCACCTCGTTGGTCACCTTCGCGGTCTCGAACATCACGCCGCCCCAGGCCGCCGCCATCGCCGCGACGATCCAGACCGCCCGGCTGTTCGGGATCGAGCTGGGCACCGCCTTCATCCAGACCTTCGTGCGGGTGCGCGAACAGGTCTATTCCAACCTGATCGGCCAGCATCTGAGCGCCGGATCCGACGTGGTGGACCGCGTCGTGACCGCGCTGTCCAACATCTTCAGCCAGCGCGCTACCAACCCGGGATTCGAGACCGCCCAGGGGATGGCCACCGCCGGCCGGTTCGTGCAGCGCGAGGCCTATGTGCTGGCCTATATCGACGGCTTCTGGATCGTCGCCTGGGTGCTGGCGCTGGCCCTGCTGCTGGTGCTGCTGCTGCGCCGCCCGCCGCCCAACCCGATGACGCCGCCGCGCAGCGACATCCCCGCGGCGCCGCGATAACCGGCGATGGAGCTGTCCGCCTTCGACGTTCTGGCGCCGGGCCTGCCGGTGGTGTTCTGCGGCATCAACCCCAGCACGCAGGCAGCGGCCTCCGGCCACAATTTCGGATCGGCGTCCAACCGCTTCTGGCCCGTCCTGCACCTGTCCGGCTTCACCCCCATGCGGATCGCGGCCCGCGACGACCGCCGGCTGCTCGACTTCGGCTGCGGCATCACCGCCGCCGTGCCGCGGGCCACGCGCAGCGCCGGCGAGCTGAACGGCCGCGAGCTGCGCGGCTCGGCAGACGGGCTGCGCGCCAAGATCGAGCATTTCCGGCCCGAGACGATCGCCTTCCTGGGGAAGGCGGCGTATGAGGCGATCGCCGGCGCCAGGGTCGATTGGGGCCTGCAACCGTGGCGGTTCGGCGGCGCCGCCGTCTGGATC
>NZ_JBCNNF010000098.1:0-18670 GCF_039594555.1 Inquilinus sp. | reverse complement strand
CATGGAGGCGCAGCGGCCGCTGCTGGACCGGCTGGAGGAGATCCTGGCGGTGGAGGGGTGAGACAGTCTGTCCCGGCAAATGCGAATGCTTCTAATAATCGATAACTTGACGACTGGCCTCCGCCCGGCACAGAACCGTCCGTCTCCGCCGTTGGGGCGTGAGCGCCGGACAGAGAGGATCCCTGTGAACCCATTCACCCGCCCCCTTGCGAGCATGGCCGCCCTGGCGACCGTCCTGCTGGCCGCCCCCGCGATGCTGACAGCCTCCGCCGCGGCGCAGGATGACGGCATCACCGTCTACAACGCCCAGCATGAGAGCCTGACCAAGGCCTGGGCCGAGGGCTTCACCAAGGAGACGGGCATCAAGGTGACGCTGCGCAACGGCAGCGACACCGAACTGGGCAACCAGCTGGTGCAGGAGGGCGCGGCCTCGCCCGCCGACGTGTTCCTGACCGAGAACTCGCCGTCGATGGTGCTGGTCGACAATGCCGGGCTGTTCGCCCCGCTGGGCCAGGACGTGCTGTCCCAAGTGCCGGAGAATTTCCGCCCGTCGCATGGCCGCTGGGTCGGCATCGCCGCGCGCTCGACCGTCTTCGCCTATGACAAGACCAAGCTGAAGCCGGAGCAGCTGCCGAAGTCGCTGCTGGACCTGGCCGACCCGGCCTGGAAGGGCCGCTGGGGCGCCTCCCCCTCCGGCGCCGACTTCCAGGCCATCGTCAGCGCGCTGCTGGTGCTGAAGGGCGAGCAGGCCACCGCCGACTGGCTGAAGGCGATGAAGGCGAACTTCCTGCCCTTCCGCGGCAACAGCACCGCGATGAAGGCGGTCAATGCCGGCCAGGTCGAAGGCGCGGTGATCTACCACTACTACTATTTCGGCGACCAGGCGAAGACCGGCGAGAACAGCAAGAACGTCGGGCTGCACTACTTCCGCAACCAGGATCCGGGCGCCTTCGTCAGCATCTCCGGCGGCGGCGTGCTGGCCTCCAGCAAGCACCAGCAGCAGGCCCAGGCCTTCCTGAAGTGGATCACCGGCAAGGGCGGCCAGGACGTGCTGAAGAACGGCGATTCCTTCGAATACGCCGTCGGCGCCGGCGCCGCGTCGAACCCGAAGCTGGTGCCGCTGGCCGACCTGCAGGCCCCGAAGGTCGAGCCGTCCTCGCTGAACAGCAAGGCGGTCACCGACCTGATGACCCAGGCCGGCCTGCTGTAATGCGGCCCTTCCGGCCTGTGGCACCGGCGTGACCCAGGCGTCGCTCGGGCGCCGGCCGGAGCTGCCCGCCTTCGCGGCGGGCCTCGGCTGGCGCCGCCCCTTCCTGCCGGCAATAGCGGGCGCGGCCGTGCTGGTCGCGCTCGCCGCGCTGCTGCCGCTGGGCTTCGTCGTCTGGGTGACGATCCAGACCGGCTGGGACACGGCCTCGGCCCTCATCTTCCGGCCGCGGGTCGGCGAGATCCTGGTCAACACCGCGCTGCTGGTGGTGCTGACCGTCCCTCTCTGCGCCGCCCTGGCGGTGGCGATGGCCTGGCTGTCCGAGCGCAGCGATTTGCCCGGCGCCCGGATCTGGTCCTGGCTGGCCGTGGCGCCGCTGGCGGTGCCGGCCTTCGTCCATTCCTATGCCTGGATCAGCCTGGTCCCCAGCCTGAACGGCCTGTTCGCCGCCGTGTTGGTCTCGACCATCGCCTATTCCCCCCTGCTCTACCTGCCGGTCTCGGCCGCGCTGCGCCGGCTCGACCCCGGGCTGGAGGATGCGGCGGCGTCGCTGGGCGTCCCGCCCGGCCGGGTGTTCCTGCGCGTGGTGCTGCCGCAGCTGCGCCTGGCGCTGCTGGGCGGCGGGCTGCTGGTCGGGCTGCATCTGCTGGCCGAATACGGCCTGTTCGTGATGATCCGGTTCGACACCTTCACCACCGCGATCATCGACCAGTTCCAGTCGACCTATAACGGTCCCGCCGCCAACATGCTGGCCGGGGTGCTGGTGGTGTGCTGCCTGGGCCTGCTGTGGCTCGATTCCGCGCTGCGCGGCCGCACCCGCTACGCCCGCATCGGCTCGGGCGCCGCCCGTCAGCCGAAGCGCGCGCGGCTGGGCCGGATGACCCTGCCCTGCCTGCTGCTGCCGGCGGCGGCCGCGGTGCTGTCGCTGGGCGTGCCGCTGATCACGCTGGGCCAGTGGCTGGCCGCCGGCGGCGCGGCGATCTGGAAGCTGGACGAGATCTGGCCCGCCCTGTGGCAGACGGCTGCCTTCGCCGTCGCCGGCGGCGTCATCACCACCGCGGCGGCGATCCCGATGGCCTGGCTGTCGGTGCGCCGGCCGGGGCGGCTGCAGCGGGTGCTGGAGGCGTGCAACTACATCGTCGGGTCGCTGCCCGGCGTGGTGGTGGCGCTGGCCCTGGTCACCGTCACCGTGCGGGTGGCCCTGCCGCTGTACCAGACCGCGGCCACCGTGCTGCTGGCCTATCTGCTGATGTTCCTGCCGCGGGCCCTGATCGGGCTGCGCGCCAGCATCGCCCAGGCGCCGGTGGAGCTGGAGCACGCCGCCGCCAGCCTGGGCCGGTCGCCCGGCCGGGCGCTGTGGTCGGTGACCATCCGCCTGGCCGCGCCGGGTGCCGCCGCCGGCATGGCGCTGGTGGCGCTGGGCATCGCCAACGAGTTGACCGCGACCCAGATGTTGGCCCCGAACGGCACCCGCACCCTGGCCACCGCCTTCTGGTCCTACAGCGGCGAGATCGACTATGCCGCCGCTGCGCCCTATGCCTTGCTGATGATCCTGATCTCCCTGCCCCTGACCTGGCTGCTCTATGTGCAGTCCAAACGGACCGCCGGCCGATGAGCATCCTCGACCTCCGCGGCATCAGCCGGCGCTACGGCGCGGTGACGGCGCTGGACGGCGTCGACCTGGCAGTGCCCGTCGGCAGCCGCACCGCCATCCTCGGCCCCTCCGGCTCGGGCAAATCCACCCTGCTGCGCATCATCGCCGGCTTCGAGGCCCCGGATTCCGGCCGCGTCACGCTGGACGGCCAGGTGCTGGCCGACGGCCCGGCGGCGATGCCCGCCCATCTGCGCGGCATCGGGCTGGTGGCGCAGGACGGCGCCCTGTTCCCGCATCTGAGTGTCGCCGACAATATCGGCTTCGGCCTGCCCCGCCGGGCGCCGCACCGGGCCGAGCGCATCGCCGAGCTGCTGGCGATGGTGGAGCTGGACCCGGCGATGCTGAAGCGCCGGCCGGACCAGCTGTCCGGCGGCCAGCAGCAACGGGTCGCGCTGGCCCGGGCGCTGGCCCGCCGGCCGCAGCTGATGCTGCTGGACGAGCCGTTCTCGGCGCTGGACACCGGCCTGCGCGCCAGCACGCGCAAGGCGGTGGCGACGCTGCTGGAGGCGGCCGGCATCACCACGATCATGGTCACGCACGACCAGGCCGAGGCCCTGTCCTTCGCCGATCAGGTGGCGGTGATGCGGGCCGGCCGGCTGCTGCAGGTGGGCCCGCCGCGCGAGCTCTACCTGCGGCCGAAGGACCCGATGATCGCCGAGTTCCTGGGCGAGGCCATCGTGCTGCCGGCACGGCTGGCCGCCGGCTGGGCCGACTGTGCGCTGGGCCGGATCAGGGTCGATGACGGGCGCAGCGGCGACAGCCGGATCATGCTGCGGCCGGAGCAGCTGGTGCTGGCCGATGAGGGCCATGCGGCCGAGGGCGCGCCGGGCGAGGTGATGGAGATCGACTTCGCCGGCGCGCTGTGCAGCGTCACCGTGCGGCTGCTCGACGCCGGCGGCGACCGGCTGCTGCTGCGCCGGCCTTCGCTGGGATTGCCCGCCGTCGGCGCCCGGGTGCGGATCGCGGTGGTTGGCGGCGCCCACGTCTTCCCCGGCACGGGGACATAGGCGGCCGCCACGCCGTCAGACGCCGACCGTATCGTCCCCGCCGCCACCGAAATCGTCGCCGCCGAAATCGTCCTGGCTGCCGTCGTCCTGGTAGTCGGCATCGGTGACGCCCTGGCCACCATCGTCCGGAACCACGGTGTCGGTGTCGCGCAGATCGCTGCCGTCGGCACCGGGGGCTGCGTCGCCATAGTAGTTGTTGACCACCGTCTCGGTCAGGCCCGGGGCCGGGCCGGTGAAGCCGGCGCCGCCGAGGCCGCCCCAGCCGCCATGGCCGCCGAACAGGGACTCGATGCTCTGGAACAGCAGCGCGCCGCCGGCGACACCGGCCGCCGTGGCGGCGGCGCTGCGCAGGAAGGACGGGCCGGAGGACTGGGCGAAGGGCCCGCCCCCGCCCCAAGGACCGGGCTGAGGCTGGGCATAGGCCGGCGGTGCCTGGGTATAGGCCGGGGCCTGCGGTTGCGGCTGCGGCGCCGGCTGCGGGCGCGCGGCCGCGCCGCTGCCGAAGATGGCGCCGAGGAAGCTGCCGCCGCCACCGCCGCGCTGCGGCTGGGCCTGGCGCTCCAGCTCCGCGATCCGGGCCTGGGCCTGGTGCAGGGCGTAGTCCTGGATCAGCACGGTCTGGGCCAGGATGTAGGGCGTGTCGGGCAGGTCGCGGACCAGGCCCGCGATCATCGCCGCCGCCTCCTCATCCTTCTCGGCGGGCGGCGCCTGCTTCAGCCGGGCGACCAGATTGGTCAGCAGTTCGCGTTCCTGGGGTGTCATCACGGATCTCCGGTCGAGCCCGCTGCCGCGGGCATCCCCTTCCGCCGCTGATATGGGAGCGCCGGCGAGCGCGGCAATCGACGGCGCGGCGCAGTGTCGCGCCGCCCCCTCAGGATGGCGGGCGGTAACCGTCGGTCAGGGTCTTCAGGAAGGCGACGACATCGTCGATCTCGGCCTCGGTCAGGGCCGGCGCGTCGTCGAGATGCCGGTCGAAGGGCGGGTCGCGGTTGATGTTCTCGCGATACTGCGCCGGCAGGTCGTCATAGATCCGCACGCTGCCGTCCGGGTTGCGCGGATACCAGCGGCCGGGGTCGGTCTCGCGCGTCGCGTAGAAGGCTACGGCGTCGCGCAGGCTGTGGAACACGCCGTTGTGGAAGAAGGTCTGGCGCAGCGCCACGTTGCGCAGGGTCGGCGTCCGGAACAGGCCGCAATATTCCGGACGGTCCTTCAGGTCGGTGCGCAGCGGCCCGCAGACGCCGAGGTCGAAATAGGCCGGGTCGGCATTGGCCGGGATCTGCATGTTGCGTGGCAGGGCGATCGCGATCTGGCCGTAGTCGCTGAACTGCGGCGGCGTGCCGTCATTGCCGCGCTGGCTGATATGGCATTCGGCGCAGTTGCCCTTGGCCGGGTCGTTGAACAGGTCGAGGCCGCGCGCCTCCTGCGCCGTCAGCGTCGCCGTGCCGGCCAGCCAGGCGTCGTACTTGCTGCTGTAGGGGTAGAAGCTGGCGGCGTCCTGCTCATAGACCTCGAAGGCCTTGAGGATGCCGGCATACAGCGCTTGGCGGTCCTTCAGCACCTCGGCGCCGTAGATGTGCTGCAGCGCGGCGCCGTAGCCGGCCGCCAGCGCCTTGGTGACGACCGCGTCTGGGCCGGCATTGCCCATCTCGAAATCGGACAGCAGCGGGATCGCCGCCTGGTCGGCGCCGCGGTCGACCCGGCCGTCCCAGGTCAGCCCGCCGGTCGGGCCGTTGTCGACGCTCTCGTCGGAATCATCCTCCGAGTCGAAGAAGTGCTCGGTGAAGGGCGGCACGGCCTGGAGATAGGTCAGCGACGGCACCGCGCGGAGGCCGGGCTTGGCCATGTCGCCGCCGCCCATCTGCACCGGCAGGGCGTTGGCCGGGCCGAAGCCATGCTGCGGGTCGTGGCAGGAGCTGCAGGACAGCTTGCCCGAGGCCGAGAGCGACGGGTCGACGAACATGGCGCGGCCCAGCGCCGTCAGCTCCTCCGCCTGGCGGCGCACCTCGGCCCGCGGCAGGCCACCCTCCGGCTGGTTTCCCGCCGTGGCGGCGGAGACCGTCAGCGCCATCCCGGCCAGGCTGCCGCCCACCGCCCACCAGCGACCCGTTCGCAACGCCATTCCGGCCATCCCGTGATCTGCGCGACGCGGCGCCGGAGCGGCCCGCAGACGCCTATCTATGCCGAAAAAGTTTCACTTGAGCGACAGCCCGCTTCGCGCGAGTGCTGGCCTGCGGAAGGGGACTAGCCACCGGGCATCGCACCGGGAGCCAATGGGGAGCCGCATGCACAAACTGATCGCCACCGCCCTCGCGGCGGGCGCTGCCGGACTGATCGCGCCACCGGGTTTCGCCGCGGACGCGCCGGGCAGCGCCGACACCGCCCAGACCAAGGCGCTGCGCGCCATCGACACCGTCGTCGTGATCTATGCCGAGAATCGCAGCTTCGACAATCTGTACGGCGCCTTCCCGGGCGCCGACGGGCTGGCGAACGCCTCGGACACGTCAAGGACCCAGCTTGACCGAGACGGCACGGCCTTGAAGGAGCTGCCGCCGGTGTGGGACGGGCTGACCGCCAAGGGCGTGACGCCGCCGGTGACCCAGGCGCAGACCGAGCACCTGCCGAACGGGCCCTTCGCCATGGATGATCCGCAGGGGCTGAACGTCTCGACCGGCACCATCACCCACGACCTCTGGCATCGCTTCTACCAGAACCAGATGCAGATCAATGGCGGCCGGAACGACAAGTTCGTCGCATGGGCCGATGCCGGCGCCGAGGTGATGGGCCATCTCGACGGCTCGAAGATGGCGATGTGGAAGATCGCCCAGCAATACACGCTGGCCGACCACTTCTTCATGGGGGCCTTCGGCGGCTCGTACATGAACCACATCTGGCTGGCCTGCGCCTGCGTCGCCCGCTACCCGGACGCCGACACCGCCGCGGCCAAGCCCTCGATCGCCGTGGTCAACCCGGATGGCGTCAGCCTGGCCCTGGCGCCGAACGCGCCGAAATCGGCGATGGACGGCATCCCGAAATTCGTGGCCGACGGCAACCTGACGCCCGACTTCTTCGCCGTGAACACGATGCAGCCGCCGTACCAGCCGAGCGCCAACAAGCCCGCCGAAGGCGGCGACCCGGCCCTGGCCGACCCCAAGGCGCCGACCACGCTGCCGCCGCAGACCGAGATCACCATCGGCGACCTGCTGAGCGCCAAGGGGATCAGCTGGGCCTGGTATTCCGGCGCCTGGCAGTCGGTGCTGGACCATGGCAACCAGACGCCGGTCCCGGCCTTCCAGTACCACCACCAGCCGTTCAACTACTTCGCCAGCTTCGCCCCCGGCACTGCGGCGCGGCAGGAGCATCTGCGCGACGGCGGGCTGGACGGGGCCGAGTTCGTCAAGGCGATCGACGCCGGCGCGCTGCCGCAGGTCGCCTTCTACAAGCCGCAGGGCAACCTGAACGAGCATGCCGGCTACGCCGACGTGTCGTCGGGCGACGCCCATCTCGCCATGCTGATCGACCATCTGCAGAAGAGCCCGCAATGGCCGCATATGCTGGTGGTGGTGACCTATGACGAGAATGGCGGCTTCTGGGACCATGTGGCGCCGCCGAAGGGTGACCGCTGGGGCCCCGGCACCCGGATCCCGGCGATCATCGTCTCGCCCTTCGCCAGGAAGGGCTATGTCGACCACACCGCCTACGACACGACCTCGATCCTGCGCTTCATCACCCACCGCTTCGGGCTGCCGGTGCTGCCCGGCATCGTGGCGCGCGACGCGGCCATCGCCGCCAACGGCAACCCGCCGCTGGGCGACCTGACCGCCGCGCTGAACCTGCCGGCGGCGCAGTAAGGCCGGAGGGGCGGGTGTCAGCCAGCCCCTTCCCGTCTCATACCAACAGTCGAAGAAACTGACCCGTCATCCCGTGCGCGCTGCGGCGCGAAGTGCCGCTGCGCAGACACGGGACCTGCGCACGATCGCGAGGAGATCCCGTGTCTGCAGCGCATCATTGCATGCTGCGCTGCGCACGGGATGACGGGTCGTTCTTTACGATGGCAGGTCTCAGTCTTGCGTGTAGTCCTGCCCGAACCACTGCTGCGACAGCTTTGCGAGCGAGCCGTCGGCCTTCAGCGCGGTCAGGGCGGCATCGATCTTAGCCTTCAGCGCCTCGCTCTTGGCGTCCTTGCGGAACACGAAATAAGACGGGACCTTCGCCAGCAGGTCGCCGGTCACCTCGACCGGCAGGCCCAGCTTGTCGGCATGCTCCTTGGCCACGATCGGGTCGTTGACATGGGCGTCGATCCGGCCCTCGGCGATGTCCAGCAGCACCGGCGTGACATTGCCGTCATAGTAGCGGATCTCGAACGCGCCCGGATGCGCGGCGAGATAGGTCTCGACCAGCTTGGTGTGCTCGCTGCCCGTGCCGGCGCCGACCACCTTGCCCTTCAGGTCGTCCAGGCTGCGGATGCCGGTGACGCCCTTCTTGACGATGATGGCCGAGCCGCTGTGGAAGTAGGCGACGTCGGAGAACAGGAACTTGGTCTCCCGCTCCGGCGTCTTCGAGATCTCGTTGGCGACGACGTCGTATTTGCCGGCCTCCAGCCCCAGGAACATGCTGTCCCAGGGCTGCGGCACGAACTCGAACTTCAGGTCCGGCACCTTGGCCTCGACCAGGCGCAGCACCTCGACGTCGTAGCCGGTCAGCTTGCCGCTGTCGTCCTGGTAGGTGAAGGGCGCGTAGGTGCCCTCCGTCCCCACCCGCACCGTCTCCTGCGCGACCGCCGGGGCCGCCGCCAGGGCCAGGACGGCGAGGGCCGCCAGGGCGCCCTTGGCCAGACTGTGAAGCATCGTTCTCTCCATGATGGACAGGCCCTTCAGATGTCGAAAGAGAAGGACCGCAGATAGTTCTTGAGGAAGTCCCGCGTGCGCTGCTGCTGCGGGTTGCCGAACAGCGATTTCGGGTCGCCCTGCTCGATCACGCGGCCGCCGTCGATGAACAGCACCTCGCTCGAGATCTCGCGGGCGAAGCCCATCTCGTGCGTGACGATGATCATCGGGATGCCCTGCCCGGCTGCCTTGCGGATCGCCTCCAGCACCTCGCCGGTGTGCTCGGGGTCGAGCGCGCTGGTCGGCTCGTCGAACAGGATCAGCTCCGGCGCCATCGCCAAAGTGCGGGCGATCGCCACCCGCTGCTGCTGCCCGCCGGACAGCGAGGACGGGTACTGCGCCGCCTTGTCGGCCAGCCCCATCAAAGCGAGGTGATGCTCCGCAATCTCCTGCGCCTCGCGCCTCGGCAGGCGTTTCACCACCAGCAGGCCCTCGAGGATGTTCTCGATCGCGGTCCTGTGGCGGAACAGGTTGTAGTTCTGGAACACCATGCCGATGCGCATGCGCAGCGACTGCAGCCGCCGCCCGTCCAGCTTCGGCAGGTCGTAGCGGTCGCCGGAGATGTCGATGGTGCCCTGGTCCGGCGTCTCCAGCCGGTTCAGGCAGCGCAGGAAGGTCGATTTGCCGGAGCCGGAAGGGCCGAGGATCGAGACGATGCCGCCGCGGTCGACATCGAGGCCGATGCCGTCGACCACGACCTGGCCCTTGAACGACTTGCGGATGTCGCGGATCGCGATCATGCGGCGATGTCCCGGCGGCCACGGGTCAGATAGGCCTCCCAGCGCCGCATCCCGATCTCGACCAGGATGCAGATCACCCAGTAGATTACGGCGACGGCCAGGTAGAGCTCGAAGAAGCGCAGCGACCGGCCGCCGATGATCTTGGCCGCGGCCATGATGTCCACCACCGCGATCAGGAAGGCCAGCGAGGTGTCCTTGATCAGGCTGATGAAGCTGTTGCCCAGATTGGGCAGCGCCACGGCCAGCGCCTGGGGCAGGATGATGCGGCGCATTGCCTGGACCGGGGTCATGCCGATCGAATAGGCGGCCTCGGCCTGGCCGCGGTCGATCGACAGCAGCGCCGAGCGGATCGCCTCCGACAGATACGCGCCGACATTGACGGCGCAGCTGAAGATGACGAAGACCAGCGCCGGCACACGGTTGGCGTCGATGTCGGTGCCCAGCTGCGCGTTCAGGACCTGCAGCAGCTTCGGGATGCCGTAATAGGCGAGATAGATCTGCACCAGCAGCGGCGTGCCGCGGATGAAGGAGATGTAGAGCGTCGCCAGCTGCCGCAGCACCGGGATGCGGTAGATCCGGACCAGCGCCGCGCCGGTGCCGATGACCAGGCCGAAGGCCATGGCGCTGAAGGCGATCAGCAGCGTCACCGGCAGGTAGGGCAGGATCAGCGGGAAGGCCGACAGGAAATAGTCGAAGTCGAAGGTCGAGGTCATGCAGGCCCCGCACGGTGGGTGCTGCGCGCCCCGGCGGGGCGGCGAATGGCATGGAAGAGTGTGGCGTGCACGGAATCCGTCAACCTGCTTGTTCGGGCCGGGGGCCTGCCCAGGGCGGCGAGCGCGGAACGTGGTGACAGGCGCGCTGATAGGCAACCATCAAATGTGCATATTTATTTTTCACAAACTATGAATGTCCAAATCAACCCATCCGCTCCGGCCCGACAGCCTGACGCGGCGGCGGTGCCGAAGGATCGTTCCGGCCTTTCCCCGGACCGGGAAGCGTGATCGGATGGCGCCCCGCCGCCGGCTGATGGGAAGCGATGAGACAGGACCATCAAAGCACCGATCTGGAACATCCATATTGATGTACTAGACATCATATCTGCTGCCTGATACCTTAGATTTGTCAGAGGAAACTGCATGATCACCGCCGCCCAGATGCGGGCCGCCCGCGCCCTGCTCGGCATCGACCAGCGGCAGCTCGCCGAGCTGTCCGGGGTGTCGCTGCCGACGATCCAGCGCATGGAGGCCAGCGAGGGCACCGTCCGCGGCGTGGTCGACACGCTGACCAAGGTGGTCGAGGCGTTCGACCGCGCCGGGGTCGAGCTGATCGGCGATCATGCGGCCAGCCGCGAAGGCGGCCGCGGGGTGCGGTTCAAGACCCCACGGTAGCCCGGAGGGCGGGCCGGCTGACGAGGCTGTTCAGCGACGGCGACCGCCGGCCGACCCGACGATCCCGCCGCCCCTGCGGTGATGGGAGCGTCGAGGTTTATGGTGGCTCGCAGTCATGATCCGTCCTTCATCGAGCTGTTCACGCCCAAGCTCGTGACCGTGCTGCGCGAGCGCTACGGCCTCGCCGATCTCAAGGCCGACGCGGTGTCCGGGCTGACCGTCGCGATCGTGGCCCTGCCGCTGTCGATGGCGATCGCCATCGCCTCGGGCGTCACCCCGGACCGCGGCCTCTACGCCTCGATCATCGGCGGCTTCATCGTCTCGGCCCTGGGCGGCAGCCGGTTCCAGATCGGCGGCCCCGCCGGCGCCTTCATCGTGCTGGTGGCGGCGACCGTGGCGCAGCACGGCGTCGACGGGCTGCTGCTGGCGACCTTCCTGTCCGGGCTGATGCTGTCGGCGATCGGCCTGCTGCGGCTGGGCACCTTCATCAAATACATCCCCTATCCAGTGACCGTCGGCTTCACCGCCGGCATCGCCATGATCATCTTCGCCAGTCAGCTGAAGGACCTGCTGGGCCTGACCCTGGACGGGCCGGAGCCGGGGCCGTTCATCCCGAAGCTGGAGGCGCTGGGCCGGGCCCTGCCGACCGCCAGCGGCGCGGCCATCGCCATCGCCGTGTTGTCGATCGGCACCATCCTGCTGCTGCGCCGGCTGCGGCCGCACTGGCCGTCCTACCTGATCGCCGTGGCCCTGGCCTCGACCCTCGCCGTCGCGCTGCATCTGCCGGTCGAGACCATCGGCAGCCGCTTCGGCGGCGTCCCCTCCTCCCTGCCCGCGCCGCGCCTGCCCGACCTGTCCTGGGCCCGGATCCAGGAGATGCTGCCGGCCGCCCTGTCCTTCACCCTGCTGGGCGGCATCGAGAGCCTGCTGTCGGCCGTGGTCGCCGACAGCATGAGCGGGCGGCGCCACCGCTCGAACTGCGAGCTGGTGGCGCAGGGGCTGGCGAATATCGGCTCATCCCTGTTCGGCGGCATCTGCGTCACCGGCACGATCGCCCGCACGGCCACCAATGTCCGCGCCGGGGCGCGCGGCCCGGTGTCGGGCATGCTGCACTCGGTCTTCCTGCTGCTGTTCATGATGGCGGCGGCGCCGCTGGCGGCCTACATCCCGCTCTCCGCCCTCGCCGGCGTGCTGGCGGTGGTGGCCTGGACCATGGCCGAGAAGCACCAGTTCGGCACGCTGGTCCGCGCCTCCGTCGGCGATGCGGTGGTGCTGCTGGCGACCTTCGGCCTGGTGGTGTTCCGCGACCTGACCGAGGGCATCCTCACCGGCTTCGGCCTCGGCGCGCTGCTGTTCCTGCACCGCATGTCCCGCGCCGTGCAGGTGGACCAGCCGGACACGGCGAATGGCCACGGCCGGGCACCCTATGACCCGACGGTGGCCACTGACCCCGATGTCGTCGCCTACAGGATCTCCGGCGCCTTCTTCTTCGGCGCCGCGGCCGGGGTGGCGGCGGCGCTGGACCGCATCGGCGAGCAGCCGAAGGCCTATGTCCTCGACGTCTCGGCGGTGCCGGTGATCGATTCCACCGCCGCCGCGACGATCGAGGGCTTCGCGCGCAAGGCCCGGCGCCGGGGTGCCACGGTCACCATCACCGGCGCCCGCCGGCCGATCCTGCGGGTGCTGCTGGCCCATGGCGTCCGGCCGCCGCTGGTGCGGTACAAGGCGGACCCCGCCGAGGCTCTCGCCGCGGCCCGGCGCGCTGTCGGCGCTGCGTCTACAGCCGCGCCTTGAGGCCCAGGCAGAAGCCGACGCAGACGGCAGCGACGACGGCCGACCATGGGTTGCGATGCACCGCCTCGTCCAGCGCGCTGGCGCGGGCCTGGGCCATCGAGGTGACGGTTTCGCCGAGGCGGGCGACATCCTCGCGCAAGGCGCGGAGATCCGCCTCGAGGTCACGGCGTGATGTATCCGTCGCGGTCGTCGCCTCGTCCAGCTCGGCGGCGGCGCGGGTGGCCTTCGATCCTGACACCTCCGCGGCGGCGGCAGCGGCGGATTTGGGGAATCCAGTTTCGGGCATGGCGGGCTCCTTTCCCTCCCCCCAACAGGGCCGCCGCCGCCCCGGTTCCGGCTCGGTCGCCGCCGGATTACGACAAATTTAACGCATCCCGCAGCGAAGCGGCCTCGACAACGCCCGGGGATGGGAGCAGAAGAATTGCGAGAGATACGCATTCTTGCTCGCAACTGGCTGCGGGCATCGGCGGTGAGTTCGGGATGATGTCGGGATGCTGGTACCGTTCCTGATCATGATGCGCGAGGGCATCGAAGCCGCCCTCATCGTCGGCATCATCGCCGGTTACCTGCGCCAGACCGGCCGGACGCAATGGATGCCGCTGGTCTGGATCGGCATCGCCATCGCCGTCCTGCTGTCCATCGCCGTCGGCATCGTCCTGAACCTGCTCAGCGCCGAGTTCCCGCAGCGGGAGCAGGAGTTGTTCGAGGCCATCGTCGGGCTGGTCGCGGTCTGCATCCTGACCTCGATGGTGTTCTGGATGCGCAAGGCCGCGCGCTCGATCAAGGCGCAGCTGCAGCATTCGGTCGACGCGGCGCTGGACGGGCCCGACGCCAAGGGCCTGGCGCTGATCGGCATGGCCTTCTTCGCCGTCGCCCGCGAAGGGCTGGAATCGGTGTTCTTCCTGCTCGCCACCTTCCAGCAGGATGTCGGGCTGGCGGCGCCGATCGGCGCGCTGGCCGGCATCGCGGTCGCGGTCGCGGTCGGCTTCGCCATCTTCTGGTTCGGCGTTCGGCTGAACCTGAAGCGCTTCTTCCGCTGGACCGGGCTGTTCATCCTGGTGGTCGCCGCCGGCCTGCTGGCCGGGTCGCTGCGGGCGCTGCACGAAGCCGGGCTGTGGAACGGCCTGCAGGAGATCGCCTTCGACCTGAGCCACATCCTGCCGATCGACGGGCCGCTGGGCTCGGTGCTGGCCGGCATCTTCGGCTACCAGGACACGCCGACGGTCGGCGAGGTCGCCGCCTACATCCTCTTCCTCCTCGTCACCCTACCGCTGTTCCTGAGTGGCGGCCGGGTGGCGCAGGAGGCGCGATCGAACGCCCGAGCCGGAGCCGGTTGACCGAATGTCGTCCCTGCAGCGCACCACCCGGATCGGCATCGGCGTCGTCGCGATCCTCGCCGTCGCCGTCGCCGGGCTCGGCGTCTACGCGTACATGCACCGCGCCGCCGCGCCCAAGACCGCCGCGGCCGGCGGCACCGCCGTGACCATCACCGCGCAGAGCTGCGAGCCGAACGAGCTGACGGTCGAGGCCGGCCGCGTCACCTTCCAGGTCAAGAACGCCAGCAGCCGCGCGCTGGAATGGGAGATCCTGCAGGGCGTGATGGTGGTGGAGGAGCGCGAGAACATCGCCCCCGGCTTCACCCAAAGCCTGACCGCCAAGCTGGAGCCCGGCAGCTATCAGATCACCTGCGGCCTCTTGAGCAACCCGCGCGGCACCCTGACCGTGACCGCGGCGAAGAACGCCCCGGCCCAGGCGCTTCAGCCCTCGCTGATCGAGCTGATCGGGCCGATCGCCGAGTACAAGGTCTATGTCACGCAGGAGGTGCAGGCCCTGGCCGCCGCCACGCCGCCACTGGTCGCCGCGGTCAAGGTCGGCGACCTGACCCAGGCGCGCAGCCTGCTGGCGCCGGCCTGGATCCACTACCAGCGGATCAAGCCGGTCGCCGACCTGTTCGCCGATCTCGACACGGCGCTGGACGCCCGCGCCGACTATTTCGAGAAGAAGGAGGACGACCCGGGCTTCACCGGCTTCCGCCGGCTGCACTATGCGCTGGTCACCCGCGGCTCGACCGACGGGCTGGCCCCGGTCGCCGACAAGCTGGCGGCCGATGTCCAGGCGCTGCAGGCCCGGATCGCCGACCTGTCGATCCCGCCGGAGAAGATGGCCGGCGGCGCCGCCCTCGTGATCGCCCGCCTGGCCGCCGATCCCGCCATCGATCCGGACGTCGCCAAGGCGGATCTGGAGGGCGCGGCGCGCATCGTCGGCCTGTTCCGCCCGCTGAGCCAGAAGGCCGACAAGGCGCTGAGCGACCGGGTCGACGGCAACCTGACCGCCGCCGGGCTGGCGCTGACCCGCGACGATCGCGCCGGGCTGCAGGCCCCGGTGACGGCCCTGGCCGACGACCTGCCGAAGCTGCGCACCGCCTTGGGACTGGACTGACCGCCATGACCACCATCGACGAACAGGACAAGATCCCCGACGCCCCCAGCCGCCGCGCCGTGTTGCGCGGCCTGGCCAGCGGCGGCGCCGCCCTCGGCGCACTGGCCGCGGCGCCGGCGGCCGTCGCCCAGTCGGTGAAGCAGCCGCCCGGCCGCGACGCCGAGATCGCCCGGCAGGTGCAGCCCTTCTACGGCGAGCACCAGGCCGGGATCGTCACCCCCTCCCCCGCCGCCGGCCTCGTCGCGTCCTTCGACGTGCTGGCGACCTCGAAGCCGGATCTGGAGCGGCTGTTCCGCACCCTGACCGAGCGCATCGCCTTCCTGATGGGCGGCGGCACCCCGCCGGAGCTGGACCCGAAATTCCCGCCGGCCGATTCCGGCGTGCTGGGCCCGGTGATCGTGCCGGACAACCTGACCGTCACCGCCGCCGTCGGCGCCTCGCTGTTCGACGATCGCTTCGGCCTCGCCGCGGTGAAGCCGCGCGAGCTGGTGACGATGACCAGATTCCCGAACGACGCGCTGGACCCGGAATACTGCCATGGCGACCTGCTGCTGCAGTTCTCGTCCAACACGCCGGAGGCCAACATCCACGCCCTGCGCGCGGTGCTGAAGGCGACGCCGGACCTGCTGAGCCTGCGCTGGAAGCTGGACGGGTTCCTGCCCGCCGCCACTTCCACCGCCGGCCGCAAGGAGACGGCGCGCAACCTGCTGGGCTTCAAGGACGGCACCGCCAACCCGAACCCGGCGGATGCCGAGGCGATGGACCGGATCGTCTGGATCAGGCCCGGCAGCGAGGAGCCGGCCTGGACCGCCGGCGGCACCTACCAGGTGGTTCGCATCATCCGCAACTTCGTCGAGCGCTGGGACCGCACCCCGCTGCAGGAGCAGGAGACGATCATCGGCCGCGAGAAGGCGTCCGGCGCCGCCCTGGGCCTGAAGGACGAGTTCGACGTGCCGGACTATTCGGGCGACCCCGAGGGCAAGGTGATGCCGCTGGACGCCCATATCCGCCTGGCCAATCCACGCACGCACCAGACCGCCAACAGCCTGATCCTGCGCCGGCCGTTCAACTATTCGCGTGGGGTCACCAAGTCGGGCCAGCTCGACATGGGCCTGCTGTTCATCTGCTTCCAGTCGAGCCTGAACGCCGGCTTCATCGCGGTGCAGGAACGGCTGAACGGCGAGCCGCTGGAGGAATATATCAAGCCGACCGGCGGCGGCTATTTCTTCGCCCTGCCCGGGGTGTCGGACAAGGACGGCTATCTGGGCCAGGGGCTGCTGCAATCCGTATCGACCTGAGGGCCGGAGGGGCCCTGATCACCGGGTGATCCGTCGTCATCCGGCCCTACCCTAGGAGGGAATTGAGTATGAAACGCATTCTGACTCTCAGCTTGAGCGCGGCGGCGCTGCTGGTCGCGTCCGGCGCCATGGCCGCCCCGCCCTCGCCGCTGGACCTGGTCGAGCCGATCGCCAAGTACAAGACCTGGGTCATCGGCGAGGTCGATCAGTTCGTCGAGCACACCCGCCAGTTCACCGAGGCGGTGAAGGCCGGCGACCTGAAGAAGGCCCAGGCCCTCTATGCCCCGAGCCGCGTCTATTACGAGCGGATCGAGCCGATCGCCGAGCTGTTCAGCGACCTGGACAGCAGCATCGATTCGCGCGCCGACGACCATGCCAAGAACGAGGCGGATCCGGAGTTCACCGGCTTCCACCGCATCGAATACGGGCTGTTCGAG
This sequence comes from Inquilinus sp., assembly GCF_039594555.1. Lineage (GTDB taxonomy): Bacteria > Pseudomonadota > Alphaproteobacteria > DSM-16000 > Inquilinaceae > Inquilinus. The sequence continues at coordinate 1,823 of NZ_JBCNNF010000098.1, read as the reverse complement.
AAGAAGTCGACCGACGGGCTGGCACCCTTCGCCGACAAGCTGCTGGCCGACGTGACCGACCTACAGGGCCGGATCAAGGGCCTGACCACCCCGCCCGACAAGGTGGTGGGCGGCGCCGCGGCGCTGATCGAGGAGGTCGCGGCCACCAAGATCTCCGGCGAGGAGGACCGCTACAGCCACACCGACCTGTGGGACTTCCAGGCCAATGTCGACGGCGCCAAGAAGATCGTCGACCTGCTGCGGCCGCTGCTGGAGAAGAGCGACAAGGCCCTGCTGGCCAAGGTCGACGCCAACTTCAAGACGGTCGACGCCATCCTGGCCAAGTACAGGACCAAGGATGGCGGCTTCGAGACCTACGACAAGGTCACCGACGCCGACCGCAACGCGATGAAGGGCCCGATCACCGCCCTGGCCGAGGACCTGTCGCAGCTGCGCGGCACGCTGGGCCTGAGCTGAGCGCGACGGTTCGCAGCAGCGGACCTGGAAACACCCGAGGCGCGGCCCCACCGAAGCCACGCCTCGGGCCGCGAGGGAGCTCAGCGCAGGAGCTGGCGGAGGATCTCGCCCGGGTCACTCGAGTCCCGGTCGCGATCACGGTCACGCTCGCGATCGCGGCGGCTGTAGCGGTACCGGTCGTCATATCGGCGATCTCGTTCCGACCGTCGATCATAATACCGGCCGTCGTCACGCCGATCGTAACGGTGATCATCGCCACGCCGGTCGTAATACCGGTCGTCATCGCGGCGCCATCCGTCGTCGTCTCGTTGGCGCTCCTCGCGGGGAACCCAACGACGCGGCTGGTCCTCATCCCAGCTCGGCTGGGCATGAGCTGGTGCCGCGATGAGCGGTGGCGTCGCGGTAAGGGTCACCGCGAGGAGGACGGCCCTGAGCACTCTGGTCTGGAGCGTCATCACTCTGCCTCCTGAGGGTGAGTCGGTCACCCAGTCCACAGGCGGATGTGAGCAATGGTTCCGGTTCAACAACGAAAATCCCGGCCTCGTCGCCGGCCGCTCGGTTGCGCTCCGGCAATACCTCCCCGGCCTCAGGCTTTCTAGGTATCGATTTCTACAATTCCATGAACAATCCAGATATAGAATTGACGTTCTGAGAACGTCAATTAAGCTGCCTGCCTGCAACCGGAACAAGCGAGCCGGCGAAGGTATTCGGAGAGGGGAACCCTCCGCCTCGCCCCGGCCCGAACAGAGAAGGCAGCCACCGATGACCCGCTCCCCGTTCCAACGCCTCCTGGCCGTGGCCGCGCTCGGCGCCGGCCTGCTGGCCGCCTCCGCCGCCATGGCCGGCGACGCGGTCCGCGTCGGCTCGAAGGTCGATACCGAGGGCAGCCTGCTGGGCAGCATCATCCTGCAGGTGCTGAACGCCAACGGCATCCCGACCGAGAACAAGCTGCAGCTGGGCACCACCAAGATCGTGCGCAGCGCCCTTCTGGCCGGCGAGATCGACGTCTATCCGGAATACACCGGCAACGGCGCCTTCTTCTTCAACATCGACACCGACCCGGCCTGGAAGAACGCGCAGGCCGGCTATGACAAGGTCAAGCAGCTCGACGCCGAGAAGAACAAGATCACTTGGCTGACCCCAGCGCCGGCCAACAACACCTGGGCCCTGGCGGTGCGGCAGGAGGTGGCGGACAGCAACAAGCTGAAGACGCTGGAGGACTTCGCGAAATGGGTGAACGGCGGCGGCGACGTCAAGCTGGCGGCCTCGGCCGAGTTCGTCGAGAGCCCGGCGGCCCTGCCATCCTTCCAGTCGGTCTACGGCTTCAAGCTGAAGCAGGACCAGATCGTCACCCTGGCCGGCGGCGA
>NZ_JBCNNF010000097.1:0-18872 GCF_039594555.1 Inquilinus sp. | reverse complement strand
CCGCCCGCGGCCGGCGCGGCGGCACCATCCGGATCGACGGCGAGGCGGTGGCGATCGACGGCCCGGCCACGGCCAAGCGCCACGGCCTGGCGCTGGTGACCGAGGACCGCAAGGTCACCGGCCTGCTGCTCGGCGCCTCGATCCGCGACAACCTGGCCCTGCCCTCGCTCTCCATGCTCGCCCGGCTCGGCCTGCGCCGCTTCGGGCGGGAGGCGGAGCTGGCGCGCGGCACCATCGGCCGCCTCGGCGTGCGCTGCACCGGGCCGCAGCAGCCGGCCGGGCGCCTGTCCGGCGGCAATCAGCAGAAGGTGGTGATCGGCAAGTGGCTGGCCACCGCGCCGCGCGTGCTGCTGCTGGACGAGCCGACCCGCGGCATCGATGTCGGCGCCAAGAAGGAGATCTACGACCTGGTCTTCGCCCTGGCCGATCAGGGCATCGCCATCCTCCTCGTCTCCTCCGAGCTGCCGGAGCTGCTGCTGCTCGCCGACCGCGTCCTGGTGATGTGCGAGGGCCGGCAGACCGGCCTGCTGTCCCGCGCCGAGGCCGACCAGGAGGCGATCATGGAGCTCGCCTCTCCCCGTTCCCTCCGTCCCGCCCCGATCCTGTCCGAGGCCCTGTCATGACCGTGCTGCGCCTGCTGTCCCGCACCAAGCTGTACTGGGGCCTGCTGGTCATCCTGCTGATCGGCATCGCCTTCTCGCCGGTCAGCGGCAGCGGCCGCAACATTTTCCTGTCCTATGGCAACCTGACCGACGTGCTGCGCCAGGTGTCGATCACCGGCTTGGTCGCCGTCGGCATGACCGTGGTGATCCTGATCGCCGGCATCGACCTGTCGGTCGGGTCGGTGATGGCCTTCGGCACGGTGCTGAGCGCGACGCTGCTGACCCAGGATGGCTGGACCAGCTCGGCCGGCGTCGCCGTGCCGGCGGCGATCCTGGTCGCCTTCTTCGCCGTCTTCCTGCTGGTCCGCTTCCTCGGCCGTGGGCTGCGCCACACCGAGGGGCCGGTCGGCGCCCGCCGGCGGCACACTCGCGACCCGCTGCGCGACGGCTGGATCCCCGGCGCAGCCGGCCTGGCCCTGGCGGCGCTGGTGGCCGCCTGGCTGGTGCCGCAGGTCGGCACCAAATTCGGCGTCCCGGCCCTGCTGGTGGCGGTGCCCTGCGCCGGGCTGATGGTCGGCGCGGTCAGCGGCGCCATCATCGTCGCCGGCCGGCTGCAGCCCTTCATCGTCACCCTGGCGATGATGGTCGGCATGCTGGGCCTGTCGCGCCTGACCGCGGGGCAGGACAGCGCCGTGCTGCCGGTCTATGCCGGCACCAACGCCACCGAGGATATCGAGCTGCTGCGCAGCATGCTGTGGGGCGTGCTGCCGGTGCCCGGCCTGTTCTTCCTGGCCGCGGTCGCGATCTTCGCGGTGCTGCTGCGCCTGACCGTGTTCGGCCGCTACGTCTACGCCATCGGCGGCAATGAGGAGGCGGCGCGCCTGTCCGGCATCCCGGTCGACCGGGTGAAGATCGCCGCCTATGCCTTCTCCGGCATGCTCGCGACCCTGGCCGGCATCCTCTATGTCGCCCAGTACCGCCAGGGCAAGCCGGATGCCGGGGCGGGGCTGGAGCTGGACGCCATTGCCGCGGTGGTGATCGGCGGCACCAGCCTGATGGGCGGCCGCGGCGCCCTGGCCGGCACGCTGGTCGGCGTCCTGATCTTCGGGCTGCTGTCGAACATCCTGCAGCTCCACAACATCAACTCCAACCTGCAGCTGGTGTTCAAGGGGGCGATCATCATCGTCACCGTGCTGCTGCAGGAGCGCAACCTGGCCGATCTGCTGGCGCCGTTCCGCACGGCGCGCACAGCCCGGCGGGACCCCGCCGCCCGGATCGAGGCGACGGGCCAACAAGGATCCTCGCTGATCCATCGGGAAGGAACGCAACCATGAACCGTCGCGATCTTCTGAAATCGACCGCGCTGGCGCTGGGCGCCGGCGTCACCCTGCACCTGCCCGCCGGCTGGACCCCGGCCCGCGCCGCCGACAAGAAGTGGCGGATCGGCTTCTCCCAGGCCACGACGCTGGAGCCGTGGCGGGTGCAGTTCAACAAGGACATCAAGGCCGAGGCCGAGAAGCACCCGGAGGTGGAGCTGCTGATCGCCGACGCCGAGGACAAGACCGAGAAGCAGGTCGCCGATGTCGAGAACTTCATCCGGCAGGAGGTCGATGCCCTGCTGATCTCGCCGAAGGAATCGGCCGGGCTGACCGGGGTGGTGGACAAGGCGATCGACGCCAAGATCCCGGTCTTCGTGCTGGACCGCAACGTCGATACCAAGCGCTACACCCAGTTCATCGGCGGCGACAACGTCGTCATCGGCAAGGCGGTCGGCGACTTCGTGGTCAAGACGCTGGGCGGCCCAGGCAAGGCCGCGGGCAACATCGTCGAGATCTGGGGCGGCCTCGGCACCCAGCCGGCGCATGACCGGTCGGACGGCTTCCACGCCGTCGCCGACCAGGAGAAGGGCCTGAAGTTCCTGCTCGACAAGCAGTCGGCCGACTGGAAGCAGAACCTGGCCTACGACATCATGACCACGGCGCTGCGCAACTTCGAGAAGATCGACCTGGTCTATGGCCACAACGACCCGATGGCCTATGGCGCCTATCTCGCCGCCAAGGATGCGGGCCGGGAGAAGGAGATCAAGTTCGTCGGCGTCGACGGCCTGCCGAACGAGGGCGTGGTCTGGGTCAACAAGGGCGAGCTGGCGGCGACCTTCCTCTACCCCACCCCCGGCGCCGAGGGCCTGCGCCAGGCGGTGAAGCTGCTGAAGGGCGAGAAGGTCGAGAAGACGATCGTCCTGCCGACCATGACCATCACCAAGGAGAACGCGCCGGAGATCCTGAAGCAGAACGGGCTGATGTAAGCCGCGGTCTTTGGGACCGGCTTTCCGCCTTTTCCGTCATGGCGAGGCGCAGAGCGCCGTGGCCATCCAGGAGTCGTTGCCCCGGATGGCCACGCCCCTGCGGGGCTCGCCATGACGGATACCGTTTGGCCACGGGAAGTGATTGATAAAAGAAGTGTAAATCTTTATCTGATTTTTGATTGCAATTCCCCAAAGACAAACTCGACATTTAGACTTATCTTAAATATTCCATTCTTAGGATTATTTGACACACGATGTGTTGACCGAAATCGAGGCGCACCGGCCACGGATTTCAGAGCCGGTCCGACTGGATCTTCCCAGCCGTCGCTGGTGTCCGCGACACGAGCAGGACGAACGGCCATGAAACACAAATTCTACCTGGTGGCGTGCCTGCTTCTGGCCGCCTGTGGCAACGTTCCCAGCAGCCGGGCGCCGCTGATCACCGAAGGGCCGCTGACCGAGGTGCCCTATCCCGGCACGGTCATCCCGGGCGTCACGCCGCCGCCGATGCCCCGGGTGGCGGCGATGCCCGAACCGTCGCCGCCCGATGCGGTGGCCGAGGTCGGCGCCGGGCCGGCCTGCCGGTCGGATCGGCTGGCACCGACCCAGCGCGCGATCTGCGGGTCGCCGACCGCGCTGTGGCTGGACCGGCAGCTCGACGGCATCCAGGGCTGGAAGATCGCCGGGCCGGCCGCGGTCGGCGGGGCCGAGACCGATGCCATGCGAAAGGCCGTGCGCCGCTGGGTCGAGCAGTGCGGCGCCGACATCGCCTGCATCCAGTCGCGGCAGTTCGGCATGCTGCGCACCTTGACGGCCGCGATCGACGGGGCGCGATGGGGCGGCCGCTACGACAGCCCCTATTGGACCATGTATGTGCTGCCGGCACAGTATGTCGGCGAGGTCAATGTCTTCCTGACCCTCGACCACAACGGCCGGGAATGCGCGCTGGCGCTGACCGGCGTCCGCCAGGACCTGCATGACCGCTTTCCGCTGCCCGACCTGCGCGACGGGGCGATCGGCGGCAGCGACCGGCTCTATCTCGCCGATCCGGACAACCCCTCGGCGTTGATCCGTTTCACCCGCGTCGGTTCCAAGGTTTGGATCAACCGCGACGGCCGGACCCCGGCGATGGACCGGCAGTGCCGGGCCGGGGCGATCTATGGCGAGTACCGCAAGGACGACCCGAAGAAGCCGGTGGTCAGCTATCTCGGCGCGCCTGGGCTGGAGCCGCTGCCGCCGCACATCATGGTGCCGGGGGCGTGAGCACCGCATTCGCAGAGCCGAGGGTCGTCCGCCAGATCATGTGGCCATGATCGCTTCGACCCCGGCGACGGCGATTTTCAACCCGTCCTCCGCTGCCATGGATTCGCCGAGCGCTTTCGCACGCTGCCTTGCCTCCGCACTCTCGGCGAACGCGATGCCATGCGCCAATCGGGAGGCGCTGAGCTGCTTGCCAGGCACGGCCGGCGGCGCCACCCCGATCCGCGTGAGGCGGTCGGCCCAGAAGAACTGGTCGCCGGCGAAGGGTACAGGGACGGACGGCACGCCGGCCCGTGCCGCCGAATGCGTCGTCCCGGAGCCGCAATGGTGGATCACCAGGGACATGCGTGGGAACAGCCAGCTGTGCGGCGTATCACCGATCGCCAGGAAATTGGCCGGGAGACGCGCGACGTCGATGCCGCTCCACCCCGCATGGAAAACGGCCCGGCGCCCGGCGACCGCGTCGATAACCGCCCTGGTGATCGCATCGCGATCGAAGCCGAGCATGCTGCCGAAACCGACATAAAGAGGCGGTTCCCCGGCCGCGAGGAAGTCGAGCAGCTGCGGCGACGGTGACCAGCACGGCGAAGGCAGGGTCCATTGACCGCAGATAAGCGCGTTGGCCGGCCAGTCCGGCGGGCGCGGCAGCAGGCTGGGCGAAACGCCGTACAGCATGGGATGCCTGGTCCATAGCTCCCGCCGGGGCGGCAGCCCGCCAACGGCGGCGCGGGCAGCATTCGTCGCGCCACGGAAGGACCGCCACAGCATGGCATTGACCAGGTGATGACTGGCCCGATGGAGGAAGCGGGGCACGATCCCGGGCGGAAGGAAGGGTGATGGGAACGCGGCCGTCGGCGAGATCGGGATGAGGCCGGCCCCGATCGCCTTCACGCCGAGATGCTCCGCCGCCGAAAGCCCGATGAAGGCGGCAAGGCCTGAGACGATGATCGCGTCGCACCCGCGCCCGCTGTCGACCACCGTCCGCATCCAGGCCTCGGCATTCGTGTTCGCGATGCGCGACAGGGCTTTCACGGTGTGGGTGACCCGGCGTCCTCCGGCCACGGCGGCGGAGATCGCGTCGCCCGATCGCAGGGTTCCCCGTATATCGCCGGCGAGCGCGACGGCTGGAACGCCCAGGGCCAGGGCGGTGCCGAGAGTGGCGTTGTCGGCCATCAGCATGGATTCGTGACCGGCGTCCATGAGCGCCCGGCATAGCGCCGCGAGGGGACGGGCATCACCCTCCGTCCCGTAAGTCACGACGAGAAACTTCATGTCTATGCCGCCGCCCCCGCCAGGAAGAAATCGAGCGCCTGCGCGAGTTCCTTCTCCAGCGATATCCCGGCGTCGCCGAGCCAGGTCATCACCGCGCACAGGTAGAGAAAGTGCAGGTAGCGGGCGAACTGCCCCGCCGGCGCGTCGCGTCGAATCTCGCCGGCGTCCTGTGCGTCGGTGATCAATCGCACGTAAGCGACGACCATGTCGGACGAAGCCTCTCCGTCTTCCGCCCGTCCGACGCCCTGGAAGCGATACCGGATATAGGGCGCGGCGAGCTGGCGGTGAGCATCCCACCAGCGGGCCGACGCCTGGAACAGTTCGGCCAGGCGGGAAGCGAAGCCGGTGCGCGAGAGCACGCCGTGCATGAGCGGCACCAGATCGCGCCCCAGTTCCGCATGCATCGAGTGCGCCAGCACTGCTTCCTTGACCGGAAAGTGATTGTACAGCGTGCCCCGCGCCACGTCGGCCTCGGCCGCAATCTGCTCCATTGAGACGGCCTCGTATCCATGACGCTCGAACAGCGCATGGGCGGTCGCGGCGATGTGGTCGCGCGTCTGCTTCCGCTTCCGCGATAGCCGGTCCGGACCGGTCATGACTGCACTCACATAAATGGACATCGTCTAATAATGAACAATGTCCATTTATAGTCAAGCTGTCCGGTCAGGCCTCTCGGCGTCGCGCTACCCCGGCGCGGGGCCGGTACCGGTCGCGGCGATCGCGGCGGCGGCCACCGCCGGGTCGGCCTCGCCGCCGTCATGGCTGCGCACGACCACGTCGCGCCGGGCCAGATGGATGCCGGCAGCGTCGAACTCCTCGAGGATGCGCTGGTACAGCTGGCGCCGGATCATGAACTGCTCGCCCGGCCGGGCCATGAACTTGACGCCGACCACCATGTTGAACTCCTCGAACCGGCGCACGCCCTGCGACTTGGGCGGGTCGATCAGATGCGGGCCTAGCGTCGGGTCGGCGGCGATCTCGGCGCCGATTTTCTTCACGATCTTCTTGACCTGGTCGACATTGGTGTCGAAAGGCACCCGGAACTCCAGCTTCATCACCACCCAGTCGCGGCTGAGATTGGTCATCGCCCGGGCCTCGCCGAACGGCACGGTCTGCAGCGCGCCGCGCTGGTGGCGCAGCTTGAGCGAACGGATCGAGATCGCCTCGACCGTGCCCTTGAGGCTGCCGATCTCGACATACTCGCCGACCCGGAACGCGTCCTCGAGCAGGAAGAACACGCCGGAGACGATGTCCTTCACCAGGGTCTGGGCGCCGAAGCCGATGGCCAGGCCGATCACGCCGGCGCCGGCCAGCAGCGGCCCGATATCGATGCCCAGCGACGACAGCACCACCAGCACCGCCACCGTGGCCAGGGTGACGAAATAGGCGTTGCGAAACAGCGGCAACAGGGTGCGTAGGCGCGCCTGCCGGGTGGCGTCGGTCGCCGACATCGACGTGGTCGAGCGGCTGAGATGATGGTCGATCAGCGCCCGGCCGAGATGCCACAGCAGGTCGACCACGATCAGCGTCAGCACGATGCGCAGGGCGGCGCGCAGCGCCATCGCCCCCGGCTCCTCCGCCGCCATCATCGCATGCATGGAATCGACGCCCCAGCGCTGCGCCAGGAAGGCCAACGCGCCGAGGATCACCAGCGCCTGGGCCGTGCGCTCCACCAGCATCGCCAGCGGCCTGTCCTTGCCCTCGACCGAATCCGGCGACGCCACCGACCGCGCCGCCTCGCGGATCTGGCGCAGGCCCCAGGGCAGCAGCGCCAGGACGAAGATGGTGATCGCGGCACGGGCCGCGCCGAGCGCGACCAGCACCGCCGCCGCCGCCATCGCCGCCGTCACCACCCAGCGCCCGAGATCGTGCTTGACGCCCTCGCCATCCGCCCAGGCCCGGCGGACCCAGGTGAAGGCGACGACCAGGGCCAGCACCACGAAGGAGGTCAGCTCGCGGATCAGCAGCGCCGCATCCTCCGGCGCGTCCAGCCGGCGCATCAGCCGGGCCAGGAAGACGCCGCCGATCATCACGGTCGGGATCGCGATCAGCCAGCCCATGATGGCCGGGATCGCCGCTTCCGGCGCCGCGACCAGGCGCAGATCCGGCCGGCCTGGGGCGAGGCCGAGCCGCAGCACCGACCGCGCCAGCCGGGCGACCAGGACGATGGCGAGCAGCGCCAGCACCAGGTGCTGGAAGCCGCGCGGCCAGGTGAAGATCAGGAAGATGCCGAGGCTGCCGACGGCGAAGGCGACCACCGCGCCAACGGCGAAGACCAGGCGGGCGGCGAAGACGGCGAGATGCTCGCCGACCCCGGCGCCCGGCGTGTGGATCAGCCGGCCGCGGATCGAGGCGGTCAGGCGCCGGAACAGCCATTCGGCCAGAATGCCGGTGCCGACGAAGCCGCCGACCGCGAGGACCAGGCCGAGCACGCCGAGTTCGGCCAGCGCCGCGCCGATCCGGGCGCCGACCGCGGCCAGGATGCCCGGCAGGCCGCGCAGGGTCTCGACATACCAGTGCAGCTTGCTGCGGGTCTGCATCCGCATCATGTCGATCTCGTCCATGCCGGGCGGCGGGGCCGCGGCGGCTGGCGTCGCAGGCGGCTGCGCCTGCTTCTGCGCCAGCCAGGCCTGCACCTCGGGATTGCGCAGCAGGTCGAGCAGCTGCTGGACGGAAGCCGGCGGAGGCTGCTCCACCGTCGCCGGCGCGGCCGGCGGGGCCTGCTGCGCCCAGGCCGTTCCCCCGGCCAGGACCAGCATCGCGATCATCACACCCCAGAGCCAGCGCATCCGCCCCTCCCCGTCCCCCTGCGCGCATGCTGTCGCGCCGCGCGGCCGGTGGCAACGGGCGTCACGTGGTGGCGCGCTAGCGCGTGCCGCGAGCCAGGCGCCGCTCCAGCGCCGTTGCCGCCAGGGCGATCGGATAGCACAGGACGAAGTAGAACAGCGCGACGAAGCCGTATGTCCGGGCGGAGTCGAAGGTGGCGTTGACGATGATGGTGCCGGCCTTGGTCAGCTCGACGAAGCCGATCACCGAGGCCAGCGCCGTGCCCTTCACCACCTGCACCAGGAAGCCGACGGTGGGCGCGATGGCGACGCGCAGCGCCTGCGGCAGGATCACCAGCCGCAGCTGCTGCGGCCAGGTCAGGGCCAGGGCCCGCGCCGCCTCCCACTGGCCGCGCGGCACGCTTTCGACCGCGCCGCGCCAGATCTCGGACAGGAAGGCGGCGGCGTACAGGGTCAGCGCCACCGCCGCGGCGGCCAGCGGCGGCAGGTCCAGCCCGACCAGCGCCAGGCCGAAGAAGCACAGGAACAGCTGGATCAGGAGCGGCGTGCCCTGGAACAGCTGGACGTAGAGTCCGGTTGCCCGCCGGGCCCAGCGCCGGCCGGACAGGCGCAGCAGCAGCAGGCCGGCGCCGAGCAGGAAGCCGCCGAGGAAGGCGATCAGGCTCAGCGCCACGGTCCAGCGCGCCGCCAGCAGCAGGTTGCGCAGGATGTCCCAGGTGGTGAAGCCGGTCATGCGATCCCCTGCCGGTGGCGGAACAACCGGCGGCCGACCCGGTCCGACAGCCGGCGCAGGACGATGGCGAGGACGAGGTAGATCGCCCCGACCACGAGATAGGTCTCGAAGCTGAGGAAGGTGCGGGACTGGATGAAGCTGCCGGCGAAGGCCAGGTCGCGCACCGCGATCTGCGACACCACCGAGGACCCGAGCATGATGATGACGAACTGGCCGGTGAGGGACGGATACACCTTCTCCAGCGCCGGGATCAGCACCACCAGCCGGAAGGTGCGCCAGCGCGACAGGCCCAGGCTGGCCCCGGCCTCCCACAGCCCGCGGCCGACGCCGTCGAGGCCGGCGCGCACGATCTCGGTGGCGTAGCCGCCGAGATTGACGATCATCGCCAGCAGCGCCGCCTCGATGCTGCCGAGCTTGACCCCCAGCCGCGGCAGGCCGAAGAACACGAAGAACAGCTGGATGATGAAGGGCGTGTTGCGGATCAGCTCGACATAGGCGCCGACCACGAACCGCACCGGCAGCCGGCCCGAGCGGCGGCCGAGTGCGCCGAGCACGCCCAGCGCCAGCCCGCCGGCGATGGCGATGAGCGTGAGCAGGATGGTCAGGCCGATCCCCTGCAGGATCAGCCCGCCATAGCCGAGCAGGTCGGCGAAGCGGAAGGTCAAGCCCGGGTCAGACCGGCAGGTCGCCCGGCAGCGCCGCGCCGAGCCACTTCTTGCTGATCGCGTCCAGCCGGCCGTCCTGCTTCGCCGCGGCGATGATGGCGTTGACCCTGGCCAGCAGCTTCGACTCGCCCTTGTTCAGGCCGATGAAGCAGGGCGACTGGCTGAGGATGAATTTCGGTTCCGGCCGCACCGCCGGGTCGCGCGCCAGGATTGCGGCGGCGACGACATTGCCGGTGGCGATCAGCTCGGTCTGGCCTGACAGGAAGGCGGCGATGGTGGTGTTGTTGTCCTCGAACCGCTCGATATCGGCATCGGCCGGCGCGATCTTGGAGATCGCCAGGTCCTCCAGCGCGCCGCGGGTGACGCCGACGGTCTTGCCCGCCAGGTCCTCGGCCTTGGCCACGGTGGAGTCGGCCGGGCCGAACACGCCGGAGAAGAACGGCGCATAAGCGCTGGTGAAGTCGATCACCTTCTCACGCTCCGCGTTCTTGCCGAGGCTGGAGATGATCAGGTCGACCTTGTGGGTCTGCAGATAGGGCAGCCGGTTTGCACTGGTCACGGGCACCAGCTCGACTGCCACGCCCAAATCCTGGGCAATCAGATTGGCCATGTCGATGTCGTAGCCCTGCGGCTGCAGGTCGGGACCGGCCGAGCCGAAGGGCGGGAAATCCTGCGGCACGGCGATGCGGATCACCTTGGCCGCCAGCACGTCGTCCAGCGCCTCGGCCGCCGCCGGCCGCACCGCGCCGGCCAGCCCGATCGCGACCGCCAGGCCGCAGAGCAGCCCCATTCCCCAGTTCCGCAACGCCATCCCGTGCCCCATGCCAAGCGGCGCGACCGCCGCGCCGTCGGGACGGGATCAGCAAGCGGCATGCCACAGGGCCGGTGCAACAGACGGCAACAAATCGTTACGCCCCCGGCATTGTCCCGGCCGGCCGGGGGCGCTAGGCAGAGACGGGATCCACAACCGAGGCCGGTCATTGACCACGCTCCTCTTCATCCTCGCCTTCCTGTGCCCGCCGCTGGCCGTCTATCTCGACATCGGCGCGGGGGACGAGCTGCGGCTGAACATCATCCTGACCATCCTGGGCTGGATCCCCGGCATCATCCACGCCCTCTATATCCTCTCGATCCACCCACCCCATTGAGAGACCGTCTGCAAATGCTACTGGCGCGGCCGTCTGACGGCGGCGTCTCCGCTTCCGGTGCTCACGGACTTTAACGTCCGCTGCGCGCCGGGTCTCGACGCCACCGCCAGCCGACTCACGCCAGCGCATTTCCAAACGGTCTCTGACGCCGCTGGATCACTCCGCCGCCTCAGCCGGCTGCAGCGCCGGCTCGGCCCGGGCCGGGCGCGACAGGAAGCCGAACACCACGGCGGCGGTGACCACGGTGATCGCGGCCAGGACGAAGCACAGGCCGTGGAAGGCGTCGCCATAGGCCCGGACCAGCAGCGCCGGACCAGCCTGCGGCAGCGCCGCCGCGGCCTGCGCCAGATCGCCCATCGCCAGGCGCTGCGAGGCCAGGGTCAGCGCCGCCGGATCGGCCGGGCCGAGGATGGATCCCAACCCGGACCGCGACAGCCCGGCCAGGATGGCGCCGACCACGGCGAGCGCGATGCCTTCCCCCGCCACCCGCGTGGTGCTGAAGATGCCGGCGGCCATGCCCGCACGCTCCTTCGGCACGACGCTGACCGCCAGCGCGTCCATCAGCCCCCAGGGCAGGCTGATGCCGAGGCCGATGACGAAGAGCGCCGGCACCATCGCCGCGCCGGGGAGGCCCGGCGGCACCTGGGCCAGCCAGACCAGCCCGGCGGCGGCGACCAGCAGCCCGGCGCCGCACAGGGCGCCGGCGGAGACCCAGCGGGTCAGCAGCGCCGCCAGCATCGGCACCACCAGCATCGGGCCGCACAGCGCCATCATCATCCAGCCGGCGCCCAGCCCGCCCCAGCCCTCGATGCCGACGAAGCGCAGCGGCAGCAGGATCAGCAGCACGACGAAGGAATAGGCCGGGGCCGCGGCCAGCAGCTGGACGCCGACGAAGCGCGGGAAGCGGAACAGCGACAGGTCCAGCATCGGCCGCGCCACCCGCGTCTCGATCGCGACGAAGCCGGCGCCCAGCGCCACGGCGCCGGCCAGCAGGCCGATCACCCAGGGGCTGCCCCAGCCCTGCTCCGGCGCCAGCAGCACGGCGTAGGTCAGCAGCGACAGGGCGGCGGTGAAGCTGGCGGCGCCCGGCCAGTCGAGGCCGACGGCGCCCGGGTCGCGGGATTCGCGCATGAAGCGCCAGCCGGCGGCGAAGGCGATAGCAGCCAGCAGCGCGGTGCCGAGGAAGATCGCCTGCCAGCCCGCGGCCTCGACCAGCCAGCCGGACAGCAGAGGGCCGAAGGCCAGGCCGATGCCGAAGGTGGTGCCGATCAGGCTGAAGGCGCGGGTGCGGGCCGCCCCGTCGAACTCCTGCGCCAGGGCGGCGAGGCCGGCGGAGAAGGCGGCGGCCCCGGCCGCGCCCTGCGCCGCGCGCAGCAGGTCGAGCCACAGCAGGTCGCGCACCACGGCCAGGGCCAGGGAGGAGGCCAGGAACACCAGCTGGCCGATCAGGAACAGCCGCTTGCGGCCGAAGCTGTCGGCCAGGGCGCCGGCAATCATCAGCGTGCTGCCGAAGCACAGCATGAAGGCGTTGGTGATCCAGTTCATCGCGATCGGGTCGCCGCCCAGCGACCGGGCGATCGCCGGCATGGCCACGGCCGGGCCGGTGAAGTTGAACGGCAGGGCCAGCAGCGACAGGCACACGGCGGCCAGCACCAGCAGGCTCTCCGTCCGGCTGGGGCCGGCGGAGGGCGCGGGTGCCATGGCCGCGGAATCGGAGGTCCGAGGCATGGGCGACTCGTTGGTGACGGGAGGCCGCCTTGACCGGCGGCTTCCATCAGAGATAATCCCGCCGTAATGTTGGGCCAATCGGCAGAAATTCCGCTCTGTCCGGAAAATCATTCTGCAATGATGCTGCCATGGACAATCTGAACGGCCTCGCCGCCTTCGTCCGCGCCGCCGAGACGCGCAGCTTCGTCGCCGCCGGCCGCGAGCTCGGTCTTACCGCCTCGGCGGTGGGCAAGGCGGTGGCGAAGCTGGAGGAGCGGCTGGGCGCCCGGCTGCTCCAGCGCAGCACCCGGCGGATCAGCCTGACCGCCGAGGGCGCGCTGTTCTATGAGCGCTGCCAGCGGATCCTCGGCGACGTCGCCGATGCGGAGGCGGAGTTGCAGCGCGCCCTGGATGCGCCGCGCGGCCGGCTGCGGGTCAGCATGCCGCTGGCGACGCACCGGCTGATGGTGCCGCTGCTGCCGGAATTCGCGCGGCTGTATCCCGAGATCGAGCTGGATCTCGACTTCAACGACCGCATCGTCGACGTGATCGAGGCTGGGCTGGACGTGGTGATGCGCAGCGGCGCGCTGGGCGATTCCCGCCTGATGTCGCGGCGCGTCGGGCCGTTCCGCTTCCGTGTCGTCGGCTCACCCGACTATCTCGCCCGGCACGGCGCGCCGCAGCGGCCGGCCGACCTCGAGCATCATGCCTGCCTGCGCTACAAGTTCCCGACCAGCGGCACGATGATGGAGTGGGCGTTGCGGGCCGAGCCGGGAACACCGCCCTGGCGCACGCCGGCGACCCTGGTCGCCAACAGCACCGACGCGCTGCTGGCCGCGGCGATCCGCGGTCTCGGCCTGCTGTACACGGCGGATTTCGTCGTCGCAGAGGCGCTGGAGGCTGGCAGCCTGCAGACCGTGCTGGACGACTATCAGCCCCCGCCCGGCATGTTCTGGGCGCTGTGGCCGTCCAGCCGGCAGCTGTCGCCGAAGGTGCGGGTGTTCGTCGACTTCCTGTGCACCCGGCTGATCCCGTCCGGAAATGCTACTGGTGCGGCCGTCTGACGGCGGACTCGAAGCTTCCGGTGCTCACGCACCAGATGTGCGCTGCGCTCCGGTTCTCGAAACCACTGCCAGCCGACTCACACCAGCGCATTTCCAGGCGGTCTCCGAGCCGGTGCCTTCGGGCTACAGCATGAAATCGGCCGCGACCAGGGCGATATCGCCGGTGAGCACGATGTGGAAGTCGGTGACGCGGTCGCCGTTGACGTCGCCGGCGATGGTGGTGTCGGGGCCGTTGAAGGCGAAGCGCAGTTGGCCGGCCACGCCGGTGTAGAGCCCGGTGCCGATGAAGGTGAAGGCCTGGTTGCCGGCGGCCAGGGTGTTGGCGTCGACCGCCGCCAAGTCGATCCGGTCACCCTCGGCCCGGTTGAAATCGGCGATCCGGTCGGCATTGGCCCCGACCGCGCTGTGCCCGGCGGCGGCGAGGCCGAAGCGGTCCGCCCCGGCGCCGCCGATGAAGGTGTCGATGCCGGCGCTGCCGATCAGCCGGTCGTCGCCGGCCCCGCCGGAGAGGGTGAGGCCGATCCGCCCGGCCGCCACCGCCGCGGCATTGACCAGGTCGTTGCCGTCGCCGGTGCCGATCGTCAGGCGGTCGATCGTTTCGGTGTGCTGGACCACAACCGTTGCGGCCAGCCCGCCGATGCCGACATCCGTGCCCGAGGAGGAGAGCGAGACCGTGTCGGCGCCAGCGGTGCCGTCCACGGTCACCGCATCGGCCGCACCGTCGCCAGCCGTCGGGATGGTGCCGGCGAGATCGATGCCGACGCGGGTGATGTCGGTGCCCGTCAGGTCGTGCACCGCGACCGTGTCGGCGCCGCCCAGCACCTTGATCTGGATACGCTCGATGTCGTTCATATCCAGAGTGACGGAGCCGACGTCACGGGCGAACAGGACCCGTCCGCCATTGGCCGCGATGCCGAAGATCTCGTTGGCGGCAGACCCGACGAAGCTCAGATCGTCGGTGCCGGCCTGGCCCTCGACCGTGTCGCTGCCGTCGCCCGGGGCCCAGGCGAAGGTATCATTGCCGGCGCCCAGCAAGGCGACATCGTTGCCGCGGCCGCCGACCACCAGATCGTCGCCATCGCCGCCCAGCAGCAGGTCGGCCCCGGCGCCGCCGAAGAGCACGTCGTTGCCGGTGCCGCCATCGAAGGTCAGGGCCATCGATGCCGTCGCCAGCGGCCGGGCGTCGATCCGGTCGTTGCCGTCCAGGCCGTTGATCACGATGCTGTCGATGGCTTCGGCATGGTCGACCACCAGTTGGGCCGCCAGGCCCGTCGCCACCACCGCGGTGCCGGACTGGATCAGCGTCACGGTGTTGCCGCCCGCCGAGCCGTTCGCGGTCGCCACATCCGCCTGGCCGTCGCCGGTGCCGAAGCCCTGCACGCCCTCCAGATCCACCGTCACCCGGGTTACATCGGTGCCGGTCAGGTCGTTAACGGTGATGCGGTCGGCGCCGCCCAGGGCATGGAATTCGACGCGCTCGACATCGTTGAGGTCCATGACGATGCTGGCGACGTCACGGGTGAACAGCGCCCGTCCGCCATTGGCCGAGATGGCGATGGTCTCGCTGATGTTCGCGCCGGCGAAATCGAGCGTGTCGGTGCCGGCCTGGCCTTCGACGATGTCGCTGCCATCGCCCGGCGACCAGCCGAACACGTCGTCCCCCGCCCCCAGCAGGGCCGTGTCGTTGCCAGTGCCGCCCCGCACGATGTCGGCACCGGCGCTGCCGAAGACCACGTCGGCGCCGGCGCCGCCGAGCAGGGTCAAGCCGATCCGCCCGGCCGGCAGCGCCGAGGCGTCGATCACGTCGTCGCCGGCCTGCGCCTGGATGGTCAGCCGGTCCAGCGCCGCATCGGCATGCTGGATCGAGACCGAGGCCGGCAGCCCGTTGACGGCGACGACGGCGGTCGACGCGGCCAGGGTGACCACGTCATTCCCGGCGGTGCCGTCCACGGCCACCGTATCGGCGGCGCCGTCGCCGGCTGCCGGATCGGTCCCCGCCAGGTCGATGCCGACCCGGGTGATGCCGGTGCCGGTCAGGTCATGCACCGCGACCGTGTCGGCGCCGCCCAGCGCCTTGAGCTGGATGCGCTCGACATCGTTCAGATCGAGAGTGACGGAGCCGACGTCGCGGGCGAACAGGACCCGCCCGCCATTGGCCGCGATGTTGAAGGTCTCGCTGGCGGCCGACCCGACAAAGCTCAGATCGTCCGTGCCGGCCTGGCCCTCGATGGTGTCACTGCCATCGCCCGGCACCCAGGCGAAGGTGTCGTTGCCGGCGCCGAGGAGGGCGACGTCGTTGCCGCGGCCGCCAACCACGATGTCGTCGCCATCGCCGCCGAGCAGAACATCGGCCCCTGCGCCGCCGAAGAGCATGTCGTTGCCCGCGCCGCCGTCGAAGGTCAGCAGCACCGGTGCCGTCGCCAGCAGCCGGGCGTCGATCCGGTCGTTGCCGTCCAGGCCGTTGATCACGACCTGGTCGATGGTCTCGGCGTGATCGACCAAGAGTTGCGCCGCGAGGCCGGTCGCCACCACCGCCGTGCCGGACAGGCTCAGGGTCACGGTCTCGCCGGCGGCGGAGCCGTTGGCGGTCACCACATCCGCCTGGCCGTCGCCGGCCCCGCCGCTCAGCACGCCTTCCAGATCGACCGTCACCCGGGCCAGGCCGGTGCCGGTCTGGTCGTTGACGGTGACCCGGTCGGCCCCGCCCAGAGCGTGGAATTCGATCCGCTCGATGCCGTTCAGGTCCTGGACGATCGAGGCGACGTCGCGCGTGAACAGCACCCGCCCGCCATTGGCCGAGATGTTGATGACCTCGCTGATATTCGCGCCGGCGAAGTCGAGCGTATCGGTGCCGGCCTGGCCTTCGACCACATCGCTGCCGTCGCCGGGGGACCATAGGAAGGTGTCGTCCCCCGTGCCCAGAAGGGCCGTGTCGTTGCCGCGGCCGCCCGCAACGATGTCGTTGCCGCCGCCGGAGGAGATCACATCGGCCTCGTCCGAGGGCCGCGGCTGGCCGGAGGCCGTCACGGTGGGCGACACGAAGGTGGGGGTGATGGTTTCTGCGGCATCGGTGCCGGTGAAGACGGACATGATCTGAAATCCCCATCCGGAAGCAGTGGGCCGCAGGACCACCCTTCCGATCAATCGCGGTTACCGATATCGCGGCGCCGACGGAAACCATGGGCCGGGCGTCGCTTCAATATAGCATGCATTCGAGTCGAATGCCCCGAGAGGGGCGCGGCCAGGCGCCCGGGGTTCGGCCCGGACGCCCGATCCCGCGGGTTACAGCACGAAATCCGCGGCGGTCAGCGTGATGTTGCCGATCAGCGCGATGTGGAAGTCGGAAACGCCGTCCCCGTTGATGTCGCCGGCGATCGTGGTGGTGGTCGGCGAGGTGAAGGCGAAGCGCAGCTCGCCAGCGTGATGGGTGTAGCCGCCGGAGCCGATGAAGGTGAAGGCCTGATCCCCCGCCACGCCCGCATTGGCGTCGATCGCCGACAGGTCGATCCTGTCGCCCTGGGCGTGGCTGAAATCGAGGATCTGGTCGGCGCCGCCGCCGACCACGCTGTCCGCCGCCGAGGAGAAGACGAACCGGTCCGCCCCGCCCCCGCCGGTCATCGCGTCGGTACCGGCCCCGCCGTTCAGGACGTCGGCCGCGGCGCCACCGACGAGCTTGTCGGTGCCGGCCCCACCCAGCTCGACCAGACTGACCCGCCCGGCCGCGACCGCGCCGGCGTGGATCACGTCGTCGCCGGCGCCGGCATCGATCGTCAGCACGTCGCCCGCTTCCGTGCTGTGCACCACGACCGTCGCCTGCAGGCCGCCGACGACGATCGCTCCGGCGGGGGAGGAGACCGAGATCTTGTCGGTTCCCGCCGTGCCCTCGACCGCCACCGAATCGATCGCGCCGTCGCCGGTCGTCCCGCCCGCCGTCGCGGCCAGGTCGATGTCGATGCGGGTGGTGTCGGTCCCGGTCAGGTCGTGGATCGTGACCTTGTCGGTGCCGCCCAGCGCGCTGAACTGGATGCGCTCGACATCGTTCATATCCATGTTCACGGCGGCGACGTCGCGGAAGAAGGTCGTCCGCCCGTGATTGGCCGAGATGTCGATCGTCTCGTTCGCGGCCGCCCCCAGGAAGGCCATGGTATCGATGCCGAGGCCGCCCTCGATGGTATCGCTGCCGTCGCCCGGCGCCCAGGCGAAGGTGTCGTCCCCGGCGCCGAGGAGAGCGACGTCGTCGCCCTTGCCGCCGACCACGAGATCGTTGCCGGCGCCGCCGAGCAGCAGATCCGCCCCGGCGCTTCCGATCAGCGCGTCATTGCCCTCGCCGCCATCGAGGGTCAGCGTCATCGACGATGGCAGCAGGCCGGCGTCGATCCGGTCGTTGCCGCCCAGCCCGTTGACGGTCAGATGGTCGCCCGCATCGAAATGGCTGATCGTCGTCTCCGCCGCCAGCCCGGCCACATGAACGGTCGCGTCCGCGCCGGTGCCGGTCAGCGACAGCTTGATCACGTCGTTGGCGGCGACGCCCGCGGTGGGGCCGGCGCCGTTGACGACCACCGTGTCCTCCACGCCGTCGCCCGTGGTGCCGTCATGCACGCCGGCCAGGTCGATCTCGACCTGCTTGACCGCGGTGCCGGCCAGGCTGTTGACGGTGACCAGGTCCGACCCGCCGAGCGCCTCGAACTCGATGGTCTCGACATTGGTCAGCGTCATCTGGACCGAGGCGACATCGCGGAAGAAGATCGCCTTGCCGGCATTGGCGAAGATCTGGATGTTCTCGTCGGCATTGGCGCCGTCGAAATCGAGGGTGTCGAGGCCGGCGCCGCCGTCGACCGTGTCGCTGCCGTCGCCCGGGACCCAGCCGAACTCGTCGTCGCCGTCGCCGAGATTGGCGATGTCGTCGCCCTTGTTGCCGTTGACGACGTCGTTGCCGCCGAGGGCGTTGATGATGTCGATGCCGTCCGAGCCCTCGATATGGTCGGCGCCGTTGGTGCCGTTGATGGTGGCCATGGTGTCGTTTCCCCTTCGTCAGGGCGGCCGGCGGCCGCCGTTGCTTGTCTCGCCGGGACAAGATGCCGGGCGACGGGGGACGCTGCGTGTTACCGGGGTCACCCGGGCGGGCGGATGTGCTCCAATCAGCGGAGTCGAATGAAGGAGTCGCGGCCATGCTGAAGCGGATCGAGGCCGGGGTGCTGGACGTCGCCTATGAGGAGAGCGGCGACCCGTCCGGCTGGCCGGCGGTGCTGCTGCACGGGTTTCCCTACGACATCCGCAGCTATGACGAGGTGGCGCCGCGGCTCGCCGCGCAGGGCGCCCGGGTGATCGTA
>NZ_JBCNNF010000096.1:0-19030 GCF_039594555.1 Inquilinus sp. | reverse complement strand
GGTGTAGGCGGCGTTCGAGCAGTTCGTCACCATCACGCCGTTCTACGGCTTCGCCGTCCTCTGCATCGACCATCCGGAGGTGCAGGCCCTGATCTCGCGGGTCACCGACCGGCGCATCATCACCTACGGATTCAGCCCGCAGGCCGACGTCCGCGCGGTCGATTTTTCGATCGAATCGCGCGGCTCCAGGTTCACTGCCGTGCTCCAGGACAGGCAGTCCGGAAAAAGCCGTATGATCCGCGATATTGTGTTGCCAATGCTCGGGCAACACAATATCCAGAATGCATTGGCCGCTATCGCCGTGGCCCATGAGATGGGAATGGACGACGGGCAGATCATCGAATCGCTGGCCCGCTTCAGCGGGGTCAAGCGCCGGTTCACCAAGACCGGCGAGTCGGGTGGCGTGACGGTGATCGACGATTATGGCCACCATCCGGTGGAGATCGCAGCGGTGCTGAAGGCGGCCCGGGCCGCGGCCCAGAAGCACAAGGTGATCGCCGTGGTGCAGCCGCACCGCTACACCCGCCTGGCCAGCCTGTTCCAGGAATTCTGCACCTGCTTCAACGACGCCGACATCGTCGTGGTCGCGGATGTCTATGCCGCCGGCGAGGCGCCGGTCGAAGGCGCCACCCGCTCGGCCCTGGTCGAAGGGCTGCGCGACAGCGGCCACCGCCGCGTGATCCCGCTGCCGGGGCCGGAGGCGCTGCCGCAGCTGGCCTATGACCTGGCCCAGCCGGGCGACTTCGTGGTCTGCCTCGGCGCCGGTAACATCACCGCTTGGGCCAACGCCCTGCCTGCGGAGCTCGACGCGCTGCGCGCCAAGAAGGTCGCGGGGGCTGCCCGATGACGAAGTCGGTCGCAGTCCTCTACGGCGGCTGGTCGGCGGAGCGCGAGGTCAGCCTCGTCTCTGGCAAGGCCGTCGCCGTGGCGCTGCGCGGCCGCGGCCACCGGGTCGAGCTGATCGATGTCGGCCGCGACGTGGAGGCGCTGCTGCGCGCCCTGCGGCCGGCGCCCGAGGTGGTGTTCAACGCCCTGCACGGCAAGGGCGGCGAGGACGGCACGATCCAGGGCGTCCTCGACATGCTCGGCCTGCCCTACACCCATTCCGGCGTGCGGGCCTCGGCCATCGCCATGTCGAAGCCGGCAACCAAGCAGATGCTCGGCTCGGTCGGCATCCGCAGCGCCCGCGGCGTGGTGGCGCCGCCGGAGCAGGTGGCCGAGCGCCACCTGCTGGAACCACCCTATGTGGTCAAGCCGGCCGCCGAGGGCTCCAGCGTCGGCGTCCGCATCGTCCGCGCCAATGACAACGTGCCGGCGATCGACCTCGCGGGCTGGGGCTATGGCGACGCGCTGGTCGAGGAATACGTGCCGGGCCGTGAGCTGACCGTCGGCGTGATGGGCGATCGCGCTTTGACCGTGACCGAGATCGCGCACACCCACGCCTTCTTCGACTACGACGCGAAATACACCGAGGGCCACGCCGTCCACACTTTGCCGGCGCGGGTGCCGGAGGACGTCGCCGCCGAGGCCATGCGCCTGGCGCTGCTGGCGCACCGCACCCTGGGCTGCCGCGGCATCAGCCGCACCGATTTCCGCTGGGACGACAGCAGGCCGGGGACCGAGGGGCTGTACTTCCTCGAGATCAACACCCAGCCGGGCTTCACCCCGATCTCGCTGGTGCCGGAGCAGGCGAAGCATGTCGGCGTCGACTTCGCCGATCTGTGCGAATGGCTGCTGGAGGATGCCGCATGCGGTCGCTGAGCGCCGAGCCCGACGCCGCGCGCCGGCGCGGCAGCGGCGGCACCTCGGTCCGTCGCAAGCCGATGGACCGGCGCCGCGCGGCGGCGCTGCGCCTGGGCGGCATGGCGCTGGGCGGCATCGCCGTGTTCGGCCTGCTGGCGGCGCTGTGGACCAGCGGCACGCTGACCGCGGCCGGGCGCGGCATCCACGGCGCGGTGATGAGCCTGACCGTGGCGGCCGGCTTCTCGGTGCAGGAGGTGCTGGTCGAAGGCCGCCGGTCGGTCGATGGCGGCGCCATCATGGCCGCGCTCGGCGTCGGCCGCGGCGACCCGATCTTCGACCTGGACCCGGACGCGGCCCAGGCGAAGCTGCTGGACATCCCCTGGATCAAGTCGGCCAGTGTCGAGCG
Organism: Inquilinus sp.; assembly: GCF_039594555.1. Taxonomy (GTDB): domain Bacteria; phylum Pseudomonadota; class Alphaproteobacteria; order DSM-16000; family Inquilinaceae; genus Inquilinus. Next base: position 16,881 of record NZ_JBCNNF010000096.1, on the reverse strand, counting down.
CCGGCTGCCGGACACCGTCTTCGTCCGGATCGAGGAGCGGGTGCCGCTGGCGCTGTGGCAGAGCAATCAGAGCTTCAGCCTGATCGACCGCGAGGGCCATGTCCTGCCGGTGCCGTCGCTGGCCGATTATCCGGACCTGCCGATGGTGGTCGGCGGCGACGCGGCCGGCACCGCGGCGACGCTCATCGACGCCCTGTCGAAGACCCCGGACATCGCCCGCCGCATCCGCTCGGCCATGCGGGTCGGCGGCCGGCGCTGGGACCTGATGCTCGACAACCATGTCACCGTGAAGCTGCCGGATGGCGACGTCGCCGCGGCCCTGGCCCGGCTGGACGAGGCGCAGCGCAAGGATTCGGTGCTGGACCGCGACATCGTGGCGGTCGATCTGCGCCTGGGCGACCGCATGGTCATCCAGCTCTCCCCCGCGGCGGCCGCGCAGCGGGCGCCGTCCAAGGACAAGACCTGATGGGCGGCGCGGATGGCACTCATGGGATTTAACGCGATGCGCCGCCCCCGTACCCGGTCGCGGGGCTCCGTCGTTGCTGCGGTCGACCTCGGTACGACCAAGGTCGTGTGCTTCATCGCGCGCGTGGCCGATGAGGGCAAGGCGCAGGTCATCGGCATCGGCCATCAGGCCAGCCGCGGCGTGCGCGCCGGCGCGATCGTCGAGCTGGACGCGGCGGAGAAGACCATCGCGCTGGCCGTGCAGGCGGCCGAGCAGATGGCCGGCGAGACCGTCAACGAGGTGATCGTCAACCTGTCCGGCGGCCATCCGGCGTCGCAGAGCCTGTCGCTCGAGGTGCCGGTCGGAGGCCGCGAGGTCACCGACAACGACCTGCGGCGCGCCGCCCGCGCCTTCAACGGCAGCGTCGCCACCGACGCCGAGGTGATCCACGCCGTGCCGATCAGCTACGGCCTCGACGAGGTGCGCGGCGTGCGCGACCCGCGCGGCATGGTCGGCGAATCCCTTAGCATCGACCTGCACCTGATCACCGCAAATACCGGCGCGCTGCGGAACCTGACCAGCTGCGTCAACCGGGCCCATCTCGAGGTCGAGAGCGTGGTGCTGTCGCCCTACGCCTCCGGCCTGGCCTGCCTGGTGCCGGACGAGCGCGAGCTGGGCTGCACCGTGATCGACATGGGCGGCGGCACCACCTCGCTGGCGGTGTTCATCGAGGGCCGGCTGGTCTTCGCCGACTGCCTGCCGGTCGGCGGCGCCCATGTCACCAACGACATCGCCCGCGGCCTGACCACACCGGTGGTGCATGCGGAGCGAATGAAGACCCTCTACGGCTCGGCCCTGCCGTCGGTGGCGGATGACCGCGAGATCATCGACGTGCCGCAGGTCGGCGAGGAGGAGGACAGCCAGCCGACCCATGTGCCGAAGAGCCTGCTGACCGGGATCATCCAGCCCCGGATGGAGGAGATCTTCGAGATGGTGCGCTCGCGGCTCGAGGTCAGCGGCTTCGACAAAGCCTTCGGCCGCCGCGTGGTGCTGACCGGCGGCGGCTCGCAGCTGCAGGGCGCGCGCGAGCTGGCCCAGCTGGTGTTGGACAAGCAGGTCCGCATGGGCCGCCCGCTGGGCCTGGACGGCCTGGCCGAGGCGACGGCGGGGCCGAGCTTTTCGACGGCGACCGGCCTGCTGGCCTATGCCATTTCGGGGCCTGCCGACCTGGTCGGCTCGGGCCCGGGGCTGGAGGAGAGCGGCGCCTCGGGCGGCGGCCTCTTCAGCCGGATCGGGGGGTGGTTCCGTGACAACCTTTGATCCAGGACCAGTCAACCCGGCACGCCTGCCCATCCGGGGCGATGCCGGGAGTACGGACCGGACGGGTGGGAAGCGGTCGGGTGAATAGGGGACAGTAGGGGAGCTATCGACATGATCAATCTCAGCATCCCGCAGGGCGATATCAGCCTCCAGCCGCGGATCACCGTGGTTGGCGTGGGCGGCGCCGGCGGCAATGCCGTCAACAACATGATCCGGGCCAACCTGGCCGGGGTCGAGTTCGTGGTGGCCAACACCGACGCCCAGGCCCTGGCGGGCTCCGCGGCGCAGAAGCGGATTCAGCTCGGCGCCGGGCTGACCCAGGGCCTCGGCGCCGGGTCGCGGCCGGACATCGGCCGGGCCTCGGCCGAGGAGGCGATGGAGCACATCGTCGCCCATCTCGAAGGCGCGCACATGGTGTTCATCACCGCCGGCATGGGCGGCGGCACCGGCACCGGCGCGGCGCCCGTGATCGCCCGCGCGGCGCGCGAGCAGGGCATCCTGACCGTCGGCGTGGTGACCAAGCCCTTCCACTTCGAGGGCGCGCACCGGATGCGCATGGCCGAGCAGGGGCTGCAGGAGCTGCAGCAGTATGTCGACACCCTGATCATCATCCCGAACCAGAACCTGTTCCGCATCGCCAACGAGAAGACGACCTTCGCGGACGCCTTCCGGATGGCGGACGAGGTGCTGCATTCGGGCGTGCGCGGCGTCACCGACCTGATGGTGCAGCCGGGCCTGATCAATCTCGACTTCGCCGATATCCGCACGGTGATGGCGGAGATGGGCAAGGCGATGATGGGCACCGGCGAGGCCGAGGGCGAGCGCCGCTCGATCAGCGCCGCCGAGGCCGCGATCTCGAACCCGCTGCTCGACGACATCTCGATGAAGGGGGCCAAGGGCGTCCTGATCAACATCACGGGCGGCCTCGACATGACCCTGTACGAGGTCGACGAGGCGACCAACCGCATCCGTGACGAGGTCGACCCCGACGCCAACATCATCTTCGGCTCGACCTTCGATGAGACCATGGAAGGCAAGGTGCGGGTGTCGGTCGTCGCAACCGGCATCGACATGGCGGTCAACCAGGCGTCGCGGCCGCAGACCTACAGCACCACCACGCTGCCGGGCGGCGCGGCCAAGCCGCAGCAGCCGGCGGCGGCCGCCCCGGCACCGCAGCCGATGATGCCGGCCCGCCCGGCCGCGGTGTCGCCGCAGCGCTTCACCATGGCTCAGCCGGCGCCGAAGCCGGTCGCCTCGGCCCCGGTGGCCGAGCAGCCGGCCCCGATGGCCGCCGCCCCGGTCGAGGCGGAGCCCGAAGCGGACTACGCCGCGGCCGAGGACCATGCCGAGCAGGCTGTCGCCGAGGCTCACGAGCCGGAGGTGCAGCAGCAGGCCGCGGCCCGCGCCCCGTCAATGTCGGCGGGCGCCCGCCCGGGCTTCATGGCGCCGCGTCCGGCCCCGATGGCCGCGCCGCAGCCGGCGGCCCCGCGTCCGGTCGAGGCGGCTCCCGCCGCGCCGGCCGAGGGCCGCAAGAAGCTGGGCCTGTTCCGCCGGGTCACCGGCCTCCTCCGTGAGGAGGAGCAGCCGCAGGCCGAGGCGCATCACGAGCCGACGCTGCGCCAGGAGCCGGCGCCGCGCGCCGCCGCAGAGCCGGCGCGGGCCCCCGAGGCGCCGCGTCCGGTGGCGCAGCAGCGCCTGGCGATCGATGCCGGCCGCGCCCCGCTGCCGCGCAGCGACGAGGACGCGCTCGACATCCCGGCCTTCCTCCGCCGCCAGGCGAACTGAGGCCGGACCTGCCGCTCTACCCACCGGCCGCATGCTCCCCTCGCGGCCGGTGGGGATCTCTATTGATCTAGTCTCGCCGCCCGCCTCGCGCGGGCGGCTTTTTTGTTGGCCGCGGATTCGGGTCTTGCCTCGGCGTTGGCCTCGGCCTATCAGCAGATGTCCGATGCCCCCCTCGCGCCGTCAGTCCCGGCGGGGATCGAAGCCCGGCTAAGTCCTTGCTTCGATTGGGATCCGACCGCAAAGCTCCCGCGTAACACATCGAAACAAAGTGTGATTTTTTCTGGCGCGCCGGCCGGTCTAGGGTGCCTTTGTCCCGAAAGGGGCGTGCGATCAGCGCTTTATGGCGCGACGTGCATGTAAAGCGAAGCGAAGGACACCCCATCGTGGCTCACATCTCGGCGGAATCGGGTGCGGCAACGCAGAAGACGCTGAAGACCGCGATCAAGTGCACCGGCGTCGGGCTGCATGGCGGCCAGGACGTGACCATGGTGCTGCGTCCCGGTGAGATCAACACCGGCATCGTCTTCGTGCGCACCGACGTCCCCCAGGGCCGGCGCAGCGTCACCGCGCGCTGGGACAAGGTGACCGACACCCGTCTTTGCACCGTCATCAGCAACGCCCAGGGCGTCACCGTCGGCACCATCGAGCATCTGATGGCCGCGCTGCGCGGCTGCGGCGTCGACAATGCCGTGGTCGAGCTGAACGGCCCGGAGGTGCCGATTATGGACGGCAGCTCCGCGCCGTTCGTGTTCCTGATCGAATGTGCCGGGCTGGTCAGCCAGCCGGCGCTGCGCCGCAGCATCCGCGTGCTGCGCCCGGTCGAGGTCACGGCCGAGGACCGCTGGGCTCGGCTGACGCCGTCGGCCAGCACCACCTTCAGCTTCGAGATCGATTTCGCGAGCCGCGCCATCGCCCATCAGGAAGGCCTGATCCGGCTGGCGAACGGCAACTTCAAGACCGAGATCGCCCGCGCCCGCACCTTCGGCTTCGCCCAGGAGGTGGAGGCGCTGCGCCGCCACGGCCTCGCGCGCGGCGGGTCGCTGGAAAACGCGATCGTGGTCAATGGCGATCGAGTGATGAATGCCGAGGGTCTGCGCTACGAGGACGAGTTCGTGCGCCACAAGATCCTCGATTCGATCGGCGACCTGTACCTCGCGGGTGCTCCGATCCTCGGCCATTTCCACGGCTACAAGGCCGGTCACGCGCTGAACAACCAGCTGCTGCGGGCCTTGTTCGCCGACGACACCGCCTGGTGCTACGACACCAGCTTCGGCGCCGAGACCGCGGCCGAGCCGTGGGCCCGTCCCGCCGTCGCGGCCGTCGCTGCGCTGCCCACCGCCAACGCAGCCTGATCCCGTTCCGCTTGCCGCCGCCGTCCTTCCCCGATTCCCGTGGAGGGACGGCGTGCGTCCGTCTGCGGGAAGGCGTCTCGCCATTCGCGTTCGGGGTGGGTATATAGGGGCCCGGACAGAACCGAAGGCGATGATCGAGTGAACAAGCGTCTGCAGTTTCGCCACCTGGCGCGGGTCGGGCTCGTCCTGCCGGCCGTTCTTCTCGCCGCCTGCGGCGGTTCCTCCTCCGACAAGGACAAGCCCGCCGCGGACCAGCCGCCGGAGGCGCTCTATTCCCAGGCGCAGCAGGCCTTCGACGACAGCGACTACAAGACCGCCTCGACCCGGTTCGATGAGGTCGAGCGGCAGCATCCTTATTCCAGCTGGGCGACCAAGGCGCAGCTGATGTCGGCCTATTCCAGCTACAAGCGCGGCGACTATGACGGCGCGATTGTGGCGCTGGACCGCTTCATCAGCCTGCACCCGGGCAGCGAGGAACTGGCCTACGCCTATTACCTGAAGGCGCTCTGCTACTACGACCGGATCTCGGACGTCGAGCGCGACCAGCGCATCACCCAGTTGGCCACCAACGCGCTGAACGACGTCGTCACCCGCTTCCCCGACAGCGACTACGCCCGCGACGCCAAGCTGAAGCTGGACCTGACCTATGACCAGCTCGCCGGCAAGGACATGTCGATCGGCCGCTTCTACCTGAAGCGCGGCGAGTACAACGCGGCGATCAACCGCTTCCGCAGCGTGATCAAGAACTGGCAGACCACCAGCCAGGTGCCGGAGGCGCTGGAGCGGCTGGTCGAGGCCTATGTCGCGCTCGGCCTGAAGGACGAGGCGCGGCATGTGGCGGCGGTGCTGGGTCACAACTACCCCGGCGACCCCTGGTATCAGGACGCCTATGTGACGCTGACCGGTTCCGGCATCCGACCGCCGGACGAGAAGGACTTCTTCGACCGCACCCTCGAGTCGCTCTTCTGATCCCATGCTGGCCGGACTTTCGATCAGGAACGTCGTTCTGATCGAACAGCTCTCGCTTGGCTTCGCCGAAGGCCTGTCGGCGCTGACCGGCGAGACCGGCGCCGGCAAGTCAATCCTGCTCGACGCGCTGGGCCTCGCCCTCGGCGGCCGCAGCGAGTCCGGGCTGGTGCGGCACGGGGCGGACGCCGCGACCGTCAGTGCCGAGTTCCTGCTGCCCGACGCGCATCCGGTGAAGACGTTGCTGGCCGATCAGGACCTGCCGGTCGACGACACGCTGGTGCTGCGCCGCAGCGTCGGCGCCGATGGCCGCAGCCGTGCCTTCATCAATGATCAGCCGGTGTCGATCGGCCTGCTGCGCCAGATCGGCACCGGGCTGGTCGAGGTGCATGGCCAGTTCGACACCCAGGGGCTGCTTGATCCCCGCACCCATCGTGAGGTGCTCGACTCCTACGCCGGCGCCGAGGCGCTCGCCGCCGACTGCGCCAGGACCTGGGAGGGCTGGCGCGGCGCCCTGCGCCGGCAGGAGGAGGCGTTGGCCGAGGCCGAGCGGGCCCAGGCCGAGGAAGGCTTCCTGCGCCATTCGGTCGAGGAGCTGGAGGCGCTGGCGCCGGAGCCGGGCGAGGAGACGCAGCTGGCCGAGCGCCGCGCCCTGCTGCAGCATCGCGAGAAGGTGATGGAGGGCGTCACCGCCGCGCTCTCGGAGCTGTCCGGCGACCGCGGTGCCGAGCGGGCCTTGGTGGCGGCGCAGCGGGCGCTGCAGCGCATCGCCGACCGCGCCGCCGGCCGTCTGGATCCGGTGCTGGAGCAGCTGGGCCGCGCTTTGGACGAGGCGGCGGAGGCCACGGCCGCGATTGAGCGTTTCTCCACCGACATCGATCTCGACGCCGGCGAGCTGGAGCGGATCGAGGAGCGGCTCTACGCGCTGCGCTCCCTGGCCCGCAAGCACGGGGTGGAGACCGAGGCGCTGCCCGAGCTGCGCCGGCAATTCGCCGAGCGGCTGGCGCTGGTCGAGGACCGCGCGGCGGTGCTGGCGCGCCTGGCCGCGGCGGCCGCCGAGACCCGCGCCGCCTATGTCCAGGCCGGCGAGGCGCTGTCCAAGGCCCGGCGCAAGGCGGCGTCCAAGCTGGATGCCGGTGTTAAGGCCGAGCTGCCGCCCCTGAAGATGGAGCGTGCCCGCTTCGTCACCGAGGTCGAGCGGCTGGCGGAGAGTGATTGGGGGCCGGCCGGGCTTGACCGCGTCACCTTCCTGGTCGCGGCCAATCCCGGCAGTCCGCCCGGCCCGATCGGCAAGATCGCCTCGGGCGGCGAGCTGGCCCGCTTCATGCTGGCGATCAAGGTGGTGCTGGTGCATCAGCGCGGCACGCCCGGCACTCTGCCGTCGATGATCTTCGACGAGGTCGATGCCGGCATCGGGGGGGCCGTGGCCGATGCGGTGGGCGAGCGGCTGAAGCGCCTGGGGCAGCAGGTGCAGGTGCTGGTGGTCACCCACAGCCCGCAGGTGGCGGCCCGCGCCGATCATCACTGGCAGGTGCGCAAGGCCGACCGCGCCGGCGGCGTCGTCACCCAGGTGGCGCCGCTCACGGCGGAGGAGCGGCGTGAGGAGATCGCCCGGATGCTGTCCGGCGCGAAGATCACGGCAGAGGCCCGCGCCGCCGCCGACAGCCTGCTCGCCGCGCGGTCCTGATCGAACGGATCTCGCGCGACCGGGGCTGCAACCATTAGGATTTCCGGATGAGTCGACGGGCGGGGCGGCGCTGCGGCGTGCCCCGGGCCGTGTGAGGGAGGTGGTGATGAGCGACCAGGATCTGCGCGGCCGGCCGGTGGACGCGCTCACGCCCGAGGAAGCGGCAACGGAGCTGGAGGCGCTGGCCAGGGAGATCGCGGGGCACGACATCGCGTACCACCAGCACGATGCGCCAACGATCTCGGACGCCGAGTATGACGCGCTGCGCCGGCGCAACGCCGATCTGGAGCTGCGGTATCCCGAGCTGATCCGGCCGGACAGCCCCTCGGCCAAGGTCGGCGCGGCGCCGGCCGGCGGCTTCCGGAAGATCCGCCACGCCATCCCGATGCTGTCGCTCGGCAACGCCTTCACGCCGGAGGATGTGCACGACTTCCTGAGCTCGGTGCGCTCCTTCATCAAGGAGCTGCGCGACGACCCGGAGCGTCCGGTGGCGATCATGGCCGAGCCGAAGATCGACGGCCTGTCCTGCTCGCTGCGCTATGAGAAAGGGCGCTTCGTCCAGGCCGCGACCCGTGGCGACGGCAGCGAGGGTGAGGACGTCACCGCCAATGTCCGCACCATCAAGGACGTGCCGCAAAAGCTGCATGGCACGGCGCCGGACGTGCTGGAGATCCGCGGCGAGGTCTATATGGAGCGCAGCGACTTCGCAGCGCTGAACGCCCGCCGGGCCGAGGCGGGGGAGCCGATCTTCGCCAATCCGCGCAACTCCGCCGCCGGCAGCCTGCGCCAGCTCGACCCGTCGATCACGGCGTCACGGCCGCTGCGCTTCTTCGGCTACACCTGGGGCGAGGTGTCGGAGCCGCTGGGCAAGACCATCGAGGAGATCCGCAAGCGCTTCGCCGCCTGGGGCTTCCGCCTGAACGAGCCGTCGCGGCTGTGCCACAACGCCGAGGAGCTGCTGGCCTATTACGACGAGATCGGGGCGATGCGGGCCGAACTGCCCTTCGACATCGACGGCGTGGTCTACAAGGTCGACCGGCTGGACTGGCAGGAGCGGCTGGGCTTCGTCAGCCGCGCGCCGCGCTGGGCCACGGCGCACAAGTTCAAGGCCGAGCAGGCGCAGACCGTGCTGAAGGCGATCGACATCCAGGTCGGCCGCACCGGGTCGCTGACCCCGGTGGCGCGGCTGGAGCCGATCACGGTCGGCGGCGTCGTCGTCTCCAACGCCACGCTGCACAATGAGGACGAGATCAAGCGCAAGGATGTCCGCATCGGCGACACGGTGGTGGTGCAGCGGGCCGGCGATGTCATCCCCCAGATCGTGCAGGTGATCCTGGAGCGGCGGCCGGAGGGGACAGAAGAGTATGTCTTCCCCGATCATTGCCCGGAATGCGGCAGCCTGGCGGTGCGGGAGGAGGGCGGCGCCATCCGCCGCTGCACCGGCGGCCTGATCTGCCCGGCCCAGGCGGTGGAGCGGCTGCGCCATTTCGTGTCGCGCAACGCCTTCGACATCGAGGGGCTGGGCGACAAGCACATCCGTGCCTTCCACGCTGACGGGCTGATCAAGACCCCGGGCGATATCTTCCGGCTCGAGGCCCAGGACAAGGCCAGCCTCACCCCGCTGCGCAACCGCGAGGGCTGGGGGCCGAAAAGCGCGCAGAAGCTGTTCGAGGCGATCGAAAGCCGGCGCACCATCCCGCTCGACCGGCTGATCTACGCCCTCGGCATCCGCCAGGTGGGTGAGGCGACGGCCAAGCTGCTGGCCCGGCACTATGGCAGCTTCGCGGCCTGGCGGGCCGGCATGGAAGCGGCACAGGACCGCGAAGGCGAGGCCTATCGCGACCTGACGGCGATCGACCAGATCGGCCCGTCGGTGGCCGACGACCTGCTGGCCTTCTTCGCCGAGGAGCACAACCGCACGGTGCTCGACGACCTGGCGGCGCAGCTGACGATCGAGGATTTCGTGCGGCCGCGCGCCACCGCCAGCGCTGTGGCCGGCAAGACGGTGGTGTTCACCGGCACGCTGGAGACGATGACCCGGCCGGAGGCGAAGGCGCGGGCGGAAGCGCTGGGTGCCAAGGTCGCCGGTTCGGTGTCCTCGAAGACCGACTATCTGGTGGTCGGCGCCGATGCCGGTTCCAAGGCCGCGAAGGCGCGGGAGCTGGGCGTCACCACGCTGACCGAGCCGGAATGGATCGAGCTGATCGGCGGGGCGGGAGCCTGACCAGTCCAGCGCCCGGCGCAGCCGCCGGGGACGGAAAAGGGCCCGGGGGTGCTTCCCCGGGCCCTGCGAGTTTCCGATGTCCCCTAGGCTTCGTGTTTGAGCCGGCTCACAGCACGAAGTCGGCCGCCACCAGCGGGATGGCGCCGGTCAGGGTGATGGCGAAATCGGACACCTTGTCGCCGTTGATGTCGCCAGCAATGGTGGTGACGCTGCCGGAGATGGCATAGCGCAGCTGGCCGGCGACGCCGGTGTAAAGGCCGGTGCCGAGGAAGGTGAAGGCCTGGTCGCCGGCGACACCGGTGTTGGCATCGATCGCGCTTAGATCGATACGATCGGCCTCCGCGTGGCTGAAGTCGGTGATCAGGTCGGCATTCCCGACCGCGCTGTCGGTCACCGCCATGTAGTAGAAGCGGTCGGCCCCGACGCCGCCCGACAGCGTGTCCTTGCCGCCGTTGCCGACGAGGGCGTCGTTGCCGCCCCAGCCTTGCAGGACGTTGTTGACGGCATTACCGGCGATGCCGTCATTGGCCTGGCTGCCGGAGACGTTCTCGATACTGACCAGGGAATCGCCCGCGGCCTCGCCGCCGCCACCCGTGCCGGTGGTGAGGTTGACCGAGATCGCCGCCGTGCTCCCGTAATAGGTGGCGGTGTCGGTGCCGGCGCCCCCGTTCAGCAGGTCGGCGTCGGCGCCGCCGCGAAGCAGGTCGTTGCCGTCGCCACCCAACAGCGTGTCGCTGCCGCCGAGCCCAGACCCGGTGTCGTTGCCGGCGCCGAGGTCGAGGCGGTTGTTCTCGCCGGAGCCGGTGATGGTGTCGTTCTCATCCGTGCCGATGGCGTTCTCGACGCTCGACAGCCAGATTTCGTAACCGGGGAAATTGCTGTCGGTGAAGATGCCGTCCTGCAGGTTGATGGTGGCGGAGAAGCCGACGAAGATCACGGTCGACGCATCGAAGGTGTCGACGCCGGCGCCACCGAAGAAGGCCTCGCCGATGCCGCCGTTCCACCCCTGCTCGATGTAGAAGCGGTCGTTGCCGTCATTGCCGTAGATCTGGTCCTTGCCGCCGCCCGCTGTCAGCACGTCGTCGCCGGCACCGCCCTGGATCAGGTCGTCACCATTGCCGCCGCTGATGAAGTCGGCCCCGGCACCGCCCTGGATGTTGTCGTTGCCGTCATTGCCGTAGAGGGCGTTGTTGGCGCCGTCGCCGATGATCGTGTCGACCAGTTGCGTGCCGTTGACGTTCTCGACCCCGCTGATGGTGTAGGGGCCGCCGAAGCTGGCCACGAAATCATAGGTTCCGCCGGCCAGGTTCACGCTCGACCCGCGCGACGAGTAGTTGCTGAGGTCGAGCGTGTCGACCCCAGCACCGCCGGTGGTGTCGTCGCCGAACTCGCCGTCGCGGACGTAGAAGGTGTCGTTGCCGTCGCCGCCATTGATCGTGTCTTTGGAGAAGCCGCCCTCGATCCAGTCGTCGCCGGCGCCGCCATTGACCACGTCGATTCCGCTATCGCCGAACAGAACATCGTTGCCGTCACCGCCGTTGACGGTGTCGTTGCCGTTGTTGCCATGGATGGTGTCGGCGCCGCCATTGCCGTTCAGGGTGTTGTCGGCGGCGTTGCCCTGGATGGTGTCGTTGCCGCTGCCGCCATTGGCGTTCTCGATCAGCGACCGGCTGTCCCCGTTGTACTGAAGCGCGTTGAAGATGTTGCCGCGGGCAAAGCCGCCGTTCGGGCCGCCGCCGAGGAAGGCCAGCTGGGCCGAGGAGAAGACGGAGTAGCCGCCGGGATTCAGGTCCAGGGTCAGATTGGTGGTATAGTTCGACAGGTCGTAGGTGTCGACGCCGCCGCCGTCCCATAGCGTCGCGAAGATGCGGTTGCCGCCCGGATCGATCGCGATGGTGCCGTTGACGAAGGTTTCGCCGGTCGTCGGGCTCCAGGTATAGACCGTGTCGCCGCTGTTGATGGTGAAGTTCGCGCCGTACATGTACTGCAGGGCGGCGATGTCCAGCATCATGAAGGTCTGGGGCGCGCCCCAGGTCTCGTAGTTGTAGCCGCTCGTATCGTCACCGATGAAGGTGCGATAGGTCATCACCGAGAATTCGAGCGAATCATGGTCGGCCGGCAGGGCCCCGTAGACGCCGGTCTCGTGGCCGTGCTTCAGGCCCAGCGCGTGTCCGAGCTCATGGATGATGGTGTGCCAGTCGTAATTGCCCGCGGTCGGCAGGTCGCCGCTGGGCCCGAAGAAGGCGTCGCCGCCATAGACGGCAGTGCTTGGGTAGTAGGCATAGGCCGTGCCGGGATCGGTGGTGTTGACCACCCGGATCGTGCCGGTCCCCAGCCCGGTGCCGGCATAGGTGATGTCGAGGCCGGTGAATCCTTCGACCGAGAAGCCGCTGGCCCCGAGGGGCTGCGTGTAGGTCGCGGCGTTCAGCGCGAAATGGACGGCGATCATCTGCTGCGCCGTCATCTGGTGGAAGCCGGTGAAGGCCTCCGGATGGCCGGCCTGGTAGTCGGACACCGAATCCGGATCGCTGTAGGTGATCGAGCCGTCCGACCAGCGGACGCCGGCCAGGATGCCGTCGATCAGCTGGTTGCCGGATGCGGCCACGGTCGCCGTGGGATCGCCCGAGCCCTGCTCCTCCGGCTTCGGCGCGCCGGTGGTACCGATGGTGTGAGCGGGGACCACAAATCCGTCGGACCGGTCGCCGATCGCCGCGCGGATGGCATCGGCCGTAGGACCGCTGCTGGCCAGGACCGCGTCCAGCCGCGAGGCATCGGAGATCGTGTTGTGGAACACCAGGTCGTCCGACAGCTTCCGGACCGGTGAGTTCAGGTTGTCGTGGAAAAGATCGTTATCTTTCGAACCCAGAAGATCAGAATCAAGAATATGCGACGACGTCATGTCGGCTCTCCCCTACCGTGGTGAAGATCCGCAACCTTTAAGTGTCATCCGCAACGTTTTTGATTGGAGGTGGATCGTTCGAGCTCTGATCGGTTCCGGTATCGCGGAAGATCTGGCCCACGTTGGTTGTGCCTTGGGATCTTGTCGTGAAGATGTCGTAACCTTGCCCGATCAAGGCAAAAGATCTGTATAGCGGTCCTATCTCACTATAAGGGATCCCAATCGAAACGATCTTTTCCTAGACTAATCATTATAGATAAAATTGTTTGTGCTGTCAAGAAGTGGGGAACAGAGATAATCGCATGATCAAATTGCAACCTGGATGGGTACTGATGTTGGCTCTGTTCCCAAAACTTTTTCTGCGTATATCTCATGGTTTTGCCATATTTTAAGTTCATCGTTATCGACCCAATCTTTTCCCGTACAGTCGAGGAAGAGGCAGCGATGCGACGGATGAGGGTGGCAGAGATCGCGAGGGCCTGGGCCGGCCTCGCCTCGCTCCTGGCATTGCTGATGCTGTTCGCCGCATCGTCCGGGCCGGCGGAGGGCGGGGAGGGCCCGGCCCGGCCCGCCATGGCGCCCCCGCCGGATGAGCAGGCGGTGACGGCGCAGGAGTTTCGTGGCGCGGTGGACGACGGATCGAGCGCGGCGCTGATCCGTTTCATCGCGCGCCATCCCGATCAGGCCCTGGCGGAGGAGGCGCGGCGGCGCCTGGCGGGCCGGACGGTGCCGGACGGCCCGGCCCTGGCCGGCGATCCAGACGCCGCGGTCTATGCCGCCTTCGACGCGGCCCGCCGTGCCGGCACGGCCCGGGCCTACCGGGATTTCGCCCGGGCCTATGCCGGCCATCCGCTGGCGGCGGAGGCGGACCGGCAGGCGCTCGCCCTGCCGTGACAAATCCCGACGCGGAACATGGCCGTGCCCGAAAGCATCCGGCCCTTGCATTCCGTCCCAAACGGCGCACCATTGTCCCATGTGGCCAAGGAGGAGGCTGCTTTGGGAAACGCTCATCTGGAGAAGTGGCGGTCCCTGGTCGATGAGTTCAGGGAGAAAGCCCAGCAGCTCGAGCGGGACGAGCGGAATTCGTGCCCGGCTTGTACCGCGGAAGAGCGCGCCAGGGTCGCCGAGGCGCAGCACTTCATGGAAAGCAGCGGCATCGGCGAGGCGCTGTGCGACCTCGTGTGGGATATCCGGCGCTTCGTGGCGTGGTCCTGCCACGCCAGGGACCGCCCGGTGCCGCCGGAATACACCGAGCTCGAAATGGTCGCCGACAACATGAAGGATTTCGCCATTCGCTTCGCCTATCGCGGGCGGCGCTACGGCCTCACTTTCAGGGAACACGTGGCGTCGCATCCCGACCCGCATGCCGACACCCGCGGCGAGGCCTATCTTCTGGCGGACGGGACGGCGGTGTTCGGCGTGGCGATGGCGAGCCGGCCGGGCGCGGCCTATGACGACTGGCATCCGACCACGATCGAGGCCTTTCGTCCCGGCGGCTGGATCGCCGACCTGCTGGAGATGCATCGGGAGCACCAGCGCTGCCGGCAGGCGATGGAGGCGAAGGCGCGAGACGAGGTCACCAGCCGGCGGGCCGCGATGATCTCGCTGGAATAGGCGGCTGCCGACGTGCCTTACGCCTGCGTAATGCGCAAATGCTCGAACTGCGCCTCGTAGCCGGCGGCTTTCGGGCTGCAGGCGTAGACGCCGGCCAGCACCGGGCCGGCGCCGTCATCGGCGTGCAGCCGGGCGATGCGCAGCTGTACCCAGCGATCCTCGCCCTCCGGTGCCGCCTCGACGATGTAGTCGGCGCCGGTGCGGCGGATGCGGAAGCCGGTCGCGCCGCCCGGCCGGGTCGGCACGTCCTGGGTCGACCAGTCGGACCAGCCGGCATTGGTGACCACGGCGCCCAGGCGGCTGTGCTCCGCCGTCTCGAACTCGACCGAGGTCTTGATCCAGCTCTCCGGCGACAGGCGCACGATCAGCCCGGCCTGGTCATACTGGTGCAGGGGGCTGCCGCGCACCACCGTCTCGATCACGAAATCGCCCGCGACCGGCAGCGCCAGCACATGGCCGTTGTCGACCCGGAAGCCGTAATGCGTGCCCTGCCAGAAATCGGTCTGCGCCGCGGTGCGCAGCCGCAGCCCCTCCGGCCCGATCGACCAGTCCGGTGGCGGGTTGGTCCAGGCCAGGCGCGGGTCGAGGGACGGGAACAGGAAGCGCTCATTCAGGATCTCCACCGCATCCCTCCGCATGGCTTGATCACCGGGCCATGAGACGCGAGGCTGGGCGTTCCCGCAAGCTCCCGAGTGACTGACCGCATGCGCCTCGCCGTCCTCGCCGACATCCATGGCAACCTCCCGGCCCTCGAGGCCGTGCTGGCCGATCTCGGCCGCCGCGGCGCCGATGCCGTCGTCCATCTCGGCGACTGCGTCTCCGGCCCGCTCTGGCCGCGCGAGACGCTGGAGCTGCTGGTCGCCAAGGGCTGGCCGACCGTGCGCGGCAACCATGACCGCTGGGTGTCGGAGGACGGGGACGACTCGCCGCTGAGCTCCGACGGTTACGCCCGGCGGGAGATCGATGCCGCCGGGCGGGCCTGGCTCGGCGACCTGCCGATGCGGCTGGAGCTGCCGGGCGGCATCACCGCCTTCCATGCCCGGCCGGAGGACGACAACGCCTATCTGCTGGAGGATATCGAGGCCGGCCGGCTGGTGCAGGCCCGGGCCGACACCGTCGCCGCCCGGCTGGAGGGCGTCTCCGCGCGGATCGTGTTGTGCGGCCACAGCCATCTGCCGTGGCTGCTGCGCCTGCCGGACGGGCGCTGGATCCTCAACCCCGGCAGCATCGGTGCCCCGGCCTATGACGACCCGACCCCGCCGGCCCATGTCTCCGAATCGGGCTCGCCCGCTGCCCGCTACGCGATACTGGAGTTGGACGGAGACCGGGTGGCGGCGGAGCTGATCGCCATCCCCTACGACCACGACCGCGCCGTCCGCCGGGCGGCGGAGAACGGCCGTTCCGACTGGGCGTATCAGTTGGCGACCGGCTTCTCCTTGCCGCCCGTATCCTGACTCGTTTCGGTTCCGGCTGGACTGTCGCAGGGCCGGTCGTGCTATCCCGGCGGTGATGCCGTCCTGATCAAGGTTGTGGAGCCGGGTGCCCATGTCGCGTGCAAATGTCGTGTCGTTCCGCCGGGCGGCGCCGTGGTGGACCGCGTCGGCAGCCGGCCGGCTGGAGATCGACGGCGGCGTGCCCCTCAGGGGCGAAATCGCCGTCGCCGGCGCCAAGAACGCGGCGCTGCCGCTGATGGTCTGCGCCGCCCTGACCGATGAGCGGCTGACGCTGCGCAACCTGCCGCGCATCCTCGATGTCGCCATCCTGGCCGGCATCCTGGCTGAGCTTGGCGTCGATGTATCCTGGGACGAGAGCGGCCCGGCCCTGACCGGCACCCTGGGCGGCGCCGGCTTCGGCACCGGCCGGGTCGATTCGGCGCTGGTGTCCCGCATGCGCGCCTCCTTCCTGATCGCCGGCGCGGCGCTGGCCCGGCTGGGCCGGATCGCCCTGCCGCTGCCGGGCGGCGACGCCATCGGCCTCAGGCCGGTCGACTTCCATCTCGCCGGCTTCCGCCAGATGGGGGCGACCGCCGAGATCGAGGGCGGCGAGGTGGTGCTGAGCGCGCCGGGCGGGCTCCGCGGTGCCGCCATCGTGCTGCCCTTCCCGTCGGTCGGCGCCACCCAGAACCTGATGCTGGCGGCGACGCTGGCGAAGGGAGAGACCAGCATCACCAACGCCGCGCGGGAGCCGGAGGTGACGGACCTGGCCCGCTGCCTGGCGGCGATGGGCGCCCGCATCGACGGCATCGGCACCGACACGCTGCACATCACCGGCGTCGACCGGCTGCACGGTGCCAGCTATGACGTGCTGCCGGACCCCGTGGAAACCAGGCTATCGCCATTCATCGCGCCCTGTGCACCGCGCGCGCGATCGAGATCGGCGCGGTATTCCGGGTGCACCTTCTGCGTCACCTTCTGCTGCATCCAGGTGGCGAAGGCTTCGTTGAGCCACAGGTCGTCCCACCAGGCGAGCGTCACGGTGTCGCCGGTCCACTGGTGCGCGAGCTCATGCGCGGTGACGTTGAACGAACCGCGCACGTAGTTGGCCGGGGAATCCGGATCGAGCAGCAGCAGCCAGTCGCGGAAGGTGACC
>NZ_JBCNNF010000095.1:0-19089 GCF_039594555.1 Inquilinus sp. | reverse complement strand
CAGCAGCCGGGGCAGCAGGAGGGGTTTCCCCTCCGCCGCGCGCAGAAAAGCGTCGCGCAGGGTGGTGCCGGCCCGGCGGCTGGGCAGCAGCACGGTCATGGCGCCCAGCGCCAGCGGGTCGCCCGCCGCCCGGGCCAGCAGGCCGCGGGCCAGGGCGTCGGCCACGCCGCCGCCGGCCGCGATGGTGTACACGCGCGGGGTCACGGCCCCTCGCGCAGGGCCCGGGCCAGGGCCGCGCCGCGGCCGCCCAGGCCGGTGATGGCGGCGACGCGCCCGTCGCCCGGGCCCTGCGCCAGCTCGACCTTCAGCCGGTCGGCCGGCGTCAGCGGGCCCAGCCGGTCGGGCCATTCCACCAGGCAGATGCCCAGCCGTGCCTCGTCCCAGCCCAGCTCCAGCACCTCCTCCGGCGCCGCCAGCCGGTACAGGTCGAAATGCCACAGCGGGCCGGCGGGCAGGTCGTAGCTCTGGACCAGGGTGAAGGTCGGGCTCGGCACCTCCAGCTCCGGCTCGCCTGCGGCGGCGCGGATCAGGGCGCGGGCCAGGAAGGACTTGCCGGCGCCCAGGTCGCCGGCCAGCAGCACGATGTCGCCGGGCCGCAGCAGCGTCGCCAGCCGCGCCGCCAGGGCTGCGGTCGCGGCTTCGTCCGGCAGGTCGAAGGTGAATCGGAACATCGGCCGATTGTTCGCATACCCGGGCACGCTGCGTCATCCCTGCGTCGCATGGGGTGATGCGCAGGCGCGCGGAACCGGCTATCCCATCGGGGTCTGGAGCCCCGGAGGATACCCATGGCCAGCCCGCATCGCACCGACGTCGCCATCATCGGGGCCGGCCCGGTCGGGCTGTTCGCGGTGTTCGAATGCGGCATGCTGAAGCTGCACTGCCATGTCGTCGACGTGCTCGACGTCCAGGGCGGGCAATGCGCGGCGCTGTATCCGGAAAAGCCGATCTACGACATTCCCGGCCAGCCGCGGATCGAGGCGGCGGAGCTGATCGACAGGCTGGTGGCGCAGGCCGCGCCCTTCGTCCCGGTCTACCATCTGGGCCAGCGGGTCGAGACCCTGGCGCGGCAGCCGGACGGGCGCTGGCTGGTCGGCACCAGCGCCGGCACCCAGATCGATGCGGCGGCGGTGATCGTCGCCGCCGGGGTCGGCGCCTTCGGCCCGAACCGGCCGCCTTTGGCCGGCATCGAGGCCTATGAGAACCGCTCGGTCTTCTACATGGTGACCCGGAAGGAGGCGCTGCGCGGCAAGCGGGTGGTGGTGGCCGGCGGCGGCGACAGCGCGCTGGACTGGTCGATCCTCTTGGCCGACATCGCCGCCAAGGTCATGGTGGTGCACCGGCGCGACAAGTTCCGCGGCGCGCCGGACAGCGTGGCCAAGCTGCACGCTTTGGCCGAGGCGGGACAGATCGAGCTGGTGACGCCCTACCAGCTGCATGGGCTGGAGGGGGCGGGCGGCCAGCTCTCCGCCGTCACCGTGGCGACGCTGGACGGCGAGGTGCGGCGGCTCGACGCCGACGTGCTGCTGCCGTTCTTCGGCCTGTCGATGAATCTCGGCCCGATCGCCGATTGGGGGCTGGCGCTGGACAAGAACCACATCGCCATCGACCAGGCGACGGCGGCGACCAGCGTGCCCGGCATCTTCGCCGTCGGCGACATCGCGACATACCCGCACAAGCTGAAGCTGATCCTGACCGGCTTCGCCGAGGCTGCCTCCGCCGCCCACGCCATCCACCCGCTCGCCCGGCCAGGCGAGGTGCTGCATTTCGAGTATTCGACCACGTCCGGCGTGCCGGTGGCGTGAAGCGACCCCTTCCCTCATTGTCATCCTCGGGCTTGACCCAAGGATCCAGGGGCCATTGAGAACGGCTCTTCGTGGCCCTGGATTGCCGGGTCAAGCCCGGCAATGACAGAAAGGGGAGGGGGCGACCCCGCCCGACATCAGCCGAACAAATCCGCCGCGATCGGGTACAGCGAGGCGACCAGCAGCAGGGCCATGCCCAGGTTGAAGGCGCGGACGGCGGCGGGGGCGTGCAGCACCCGGCGCAGCGCCGTGCCGAACAGGGCCCAGCAGCCGACGCTGGGCAGGTTCACCAGCCCGAACACCAATGTGACGATCGCCAGATTGCCCAGGAACCCCGCCTGCGGCGTGTAGGTGGCGATGGCGCCCACCGCCATCACCCAGGCCTTGGGGTTGACCCATTGGAACGCCGCGGCCTCCAGGAAGGTCATCGGCCGCCCGGATTCGCCGCCGGCGGCGATGGGGCCGGACCGGGCGATCTTCCAGGCCAGATAGAGCAGATAGGCGGCGCCGCCGTATTTCAGCAGCTCGTACAGCAGCGGCCAGGCGGCGAAGGCGGCGCCCAGCCCCAGCCCGACCGCCGCCACCATCACCGTGAAGCCGACGGCGATGCCGACCATGTGCGGCACCGTCCGGCGGAAGCCGAAGCTGAGGCCGGAGGCCGTCAGCATGATGTTGTTCGGCCCCGGCGTGATCGAGGTGACGAAGGCGAACAGCACGAAGGAGGAGAGCAGCTGCGGTGTCATGGCCGCAGAGTGGCGCGGCGGCGGGATCAGGACAATCGTAACATTGTCCCGATCAATATACCGATATGGCGGCGTCAATCTCCGTGCTAGACTCATATAAACTGTCTGATCTAGACAATCTGTATGAACTGGCAATCCCGATACGACGCGGTCGCCGAGGCGATCGCCGCCCTGCTCGGCCCGGAAGCGGAGGTGGTGCTGCACGACCTCGCCACCGACACGATCCTGCGGATCGTCAACCCGCTGTCGCGCCGCCAGCCCGGCGACCCGTCGCTGCTGGACCTGGAGCCGGGCGACCTGGCGCCCGGCCGCACCGTCCTGGGCCCCTATGAGAAGGCCGGGCCGTCCGGCGACCGCATCCGTTCGGTCAGCGCCGTGCTGCCGGGCGATGACGGCCGGCCCGCCGGGCTGCTCTGCGTCAATCTCGGCCTTGGCCGGGTCGACGCCGCCGCCCGGCTGCTGGCCGGGCTGTTCCCGCCGCCGGCGCCGCGGCCGGAGCCGCTGTTCCGGCGCGACTGGCGCGAGGCGATCAACCTGATCCTGCGCGACCGCCTGGCCGCCGCCGGCCTGTCGGCCGACCGGCTGGACCGGGCCGGCCGCATCGCCCTGGTCGCCGAGATCGATGCCGAAGGCCTGCTGGAGATGCGCCACGCCGCCACCTATGTCGCGGCCCAGCTCGGCATCTCCCGCGCCACCCTGTACGCCGACCGGGCCGCGGCCCGGTCTCAAGCTGCCGCCTGAGGAGCTTCCCGATGTCCCTGCCCGAATTCGCGCTCGAGGCCTATTTCGCGCGCTGGGAGTTCACCGCCCGCCACAATCTCTGCGCCTCCGACATGCAGTCGCTGACGTTGGCCGACCTGCTGGCCCTGGGCACACCGGAGCAGCGCGAGGCCTGGGACCGGCTGTGGCTCGGCTACACCGAGACTGCCGGGGCGCCGTCGCTGCGCGCCGCGATCGCCGGCATGTATGCCGGGTTGGAGGCCGACGACGTCGCGGTCACGGTCGGGGCGGGGGAGGCGATCTTCCAGTCGGTGCGGGCGCTGCTGGCTCCGGACGACCATGCGGTGACGCTGATCCCGAACTACCAGTCGCTCGAGGCCGTGGCGGCCAGCGTCTGCGCCGTCACCGGCGTGCCGCTGCAGCCCGACCCGCAGGCGCCGGGCGGCTGGTCGCTGGACCCGGACCGGATCGCCGCGGCGCTGCGGCCGAACACCCGGCTCATCATCCTCAACGTGCCGCACAACCCGACCGGCTGGCTGCCGCCGCGGCCGGTGTTCGACGAGATCATCGAGCTGGCCCGGTCGCGCGGGATCTGGCTGCTGGCCGACGAGGTCTATCGCGGGCTGGAGCGGCGCGAGCAGGACCGGCTGCCGCCGGCGGTCGAGCTGTATGAGCGGGCCCTGTCGGTCGGGGTGCTGTCCAAGACCTACGGCCTTCCGGGGCTGCGCCTGGGCTGGGTCGCCTGCCGCGACCGCGAGCTGCTGCGCCGGATCGTGCGGCAGAAGGACTACACCACGCTGTGCGCCCCGGCGCCGAGCGAGGCGCTGGCCGAGATCGCGATCGGCGCGCGGGAGCATCTGGTGCGGCGCAGCCGGGACCTCGTCGCCCGCAACCTGCCGCTGCTGGAGGCGTTTTTCGCCCGCCACGCCAACCGCTTCGAATGGCAGGTGCCGGCGGCCGGCTGCATCGGCTATCCGCGCTATCTCGGCGGCGAGGGGGTGGATGCCTTCGCCGATGACCTGGTCGAGCGTTCCGGCGTGCTGCTGCTGCCGGCGCGGGTGTACCGCTCCGCCCTCGGCCCGGTGCCGGACGACCGCTTCCGCATCGGCTTCGGCCGGGCGGACATGGCCGAGGCGCTGGAAGCGTTCGAGGCGCATCTCGGCGCGTGACCCTGCTGCGACGCGATGGCGGGGAGGCGCGGCGGCGCCGCAGCGTGTAGGGTGCGGCCGGATCATCGGGATGAGACCATGCTGCGCCGCCTCGCCTTCGCCCTCCTTCTGCTGCTGCCGGCCCTGCCCGCAGCGGCGGCCGACCAGACCCTCGGCACCTTTCGCGGCACGGTCGCGGGCCCCGGCGGCGAGACCGAGCAGATCGAGGGCTTCGCCCTGGCGGTGAAGGATGACCGCGGCCGCTTCGTGGTCGGTATGACCGCGACCGGCGAGGGCGTGATCCGCGCCCGCCAGATCCAGCTGCTGCTGCCGGCCGATGTCGCGCCAGGCACGCTGCAGGTCGGCAGCTATGATTCGGCCCGGCACGACCAGGCCGGCAAGGCGTCCGGCGCGCTATACCTCGCCATCGGCGCCGACGGATCGCGAGTGCGCGACTGCCGGCTGGTGCCGCAGGGCACGGTGGAGCTGACCGGCGTCTCGCCCTTTGCCGGCACGCTCAACTTCTCCTGCCGCGATTCGTCGGAGGCGACGCTGTCGCTGAGCTTCGACGCCGTGCCGGTGGACCCGACCCAGGTGGTTCCGTCGGAGCCGGCGGCGGCCTCGGCCCGCCCGGGCCGGGTCAGCACCAAGGTCGGGGCGCCGGTCAACGCCACCATCACCGGCAGCGGTTCGGCCAAGCGCCAGGCCGCCGGCGGCCGGCTGCTGATGCTGTATCTGGAGCAGGAGCGCGACGTCCACGGCATCAAGCAGATGATGCCGGTCGGCGCCGTGGTGGTGGCGCTGCCGAAGGACGCCGCCCTCGGCGCGCACGACCTGAAGCCGTTCTCCCAGGCGGTTGCGGCCGACAAGTCTGCGACCGATTACGGCGTGTCCTTCAGCCTCGAGGCCGGGGACGATTCGCTCGATGGCTGCGACCAGGCGGCGAGCGGCACGCTGACCCTGACGGGTCTGGATCCGCTCGCCGGCTCGGCCCGCTTCACCTGCGCCGACCAGAAGGATCTTTCGGTCGAGAGCGATTTCGACGGCATCCCGACCGAATAGTCCGCCGGGTCAGAGGATGAAGTCCGCCGCCACCATGGTCGGCAGGCCGGACAGCTTGATCTGGAAGTCCGCCGCCCCGTCGCCGTTGACGTCGCCCTCTACGAGCGTGTCGGTGCCCGAGGCCACGGCATGCAGCTGGCCGGCGACATGGGTGAAGGCGCCGACGATGAAGGTGAAGGCCTGGTTGCCGGCGAGGCCCGTGTTGGCGTCGATCGCCGAGAGGTCGATGCGGTCCCTCTGGGCGTGGCTGAAATCGGTGATCCGGTCGGCATTGGCCCCGACCGCGCTGTCGGCGATCGCGCCGTAGACGAAGCGGTCCGCACCGCCGCCGCCGGTGAGGGTGTCGGTGCCCAGGCCGCCTGAAAGCGTGTCGTTGCCGTTCCAGCCCTGCAGCGTGTTGGCGGCGCCGTTTCCGGTCAGGCTGTCATTGCCCTGGCTGCCGGAGAGATTCTCGATGGCGAGCAGGGTGTCACCCTGAGCTTCGCCGCCGGTGGCCTTGCCGGTGGCCAGGCTGACCGCAACCCCGGTCGAGCCGCTGAAGTAGCTGGCCGTGTCGCTGCCGTTGCCTCCGTCGAGCACGTCCGGGCCGGCCCCTCCGCGCAGCACGTCGTTGCCGTCGCCGCCGGACAGGAAATCCGCCCCGCCATTGCCGGTCAGCGTATTGGCGCCGGCGTTGCCGACCAGGGTGTCGGCCGCGTCGCCGCCGGTCGCGTTGATGGCGGCGCTGCCGGTCAGGATCAGCCGCTCGACGAATTGCGGCAGGGTGTAGGAGACGCTCGAATAGATCGTATCGGTGCCGTCCGAGGCCGAGAACTCGGTGACGGTGTCGCCGGCCGAATCGACGAAGTAGGTGTCGTCGCCGAAATTCCCCTGCATGGCATCGTTGCCGGTGCCGCCGTCGATCACGTCGTCGCCGCCGCCGCCATCGATGAAATCGGCGCCGGCCCCGCCGAAGGCCAGGTCGTCGCCGATGCCGCAGTTGAGATTGTCGTTGCCGTCCAGGCCGTTGAACACATCGTTGCCGCTGTTGTCGCCGCCCAGCAGCGGCAGCGAGTCGTCGCCATTGGTGCCTGTGAATGTAGTCATCGAATTCTCCTGGGACAGGAATTAAGTATCAAATTGCTCGGGAGGCGTGAAATCTGGCTTATATTAACGGCATCGATTGGGCACGAAGGTGCTGAATCTGGGGTTTTCTTCGCGATTGCCCCGCCGGAACGCCATCATCTTTGCGGCAGTCATGAAAAAGCCCCCGCCGGAGGGCGGGGGCTGGTCTCGATCGGAACCCCCGCGGGGTCGATCAGTAGCGGTAGTGGTCCGGCTTGAACGGGCCCTGCGCCGGCACGCCGATATAGTCGGCCTGCTTCGGGGTCAGCTGGGTCAGCTTGGCGCCGATCTTCTCCAGGTGCAGCGCCGCGACCTTCTCGTCGAGGTGCTTCGGCAGGACGTAGACCTTGCGCTCGTAATTGGCGTGGTTCTGCCACAGCTCGATCTGCGCCAGCACCTGATTGGTGAAGCTGGCCGACATCACGAAGCTAGGGTGGCCGGTGCCGCAGCCCAGATTGACCAGCCGGCCCTGGGCCAGGACGATCAGGCGCTTGCCGTCGGGGAACACCACCTCGTCGACCTGCGGCTTGACCTCCTCCCACTTGTAGTTGCGGAGGGCGTCGATCTGGATCTCGCTGTCGAAGTGGCCGATGTTGCTGACGATCGCCCGGTCCTTCATCGCCCGCATGTGGTCGAGGGTGATGACGTCGACATTGCCGGTCGCGGTGACGAAGATGTCGCCGATCGGCGCCGCCTCGTCCATGGTCACGACCTGGTAGCCTTCCATCGCCGCCTGCAGGGCGTTGATCGGGTCGATCTCGGTGACCAGGACGCGGGCGCCCTGGCTGCGCAGCGAGGCGGCCGAGCCCTTGCCGACATCGCCGTAGCCGGCGACGACGGCGACCTTGCCGGCCATCATCACGTCAGTGGCGCGCTTGATGCCGTCGACCAGGCTCTCGCGGCAGCCATACAGGTTGTCGAACTTCGACTTGGTGACGCTGTCGTTGACGTTGATGGCAGGGACCTTGAGGGTGCCCTTCTTCATCATCTCATACAGGCGGTGCACGCCCGTGGTCGTCTCCTCGGACAGGCCGCGGACCTCGGCCAGCATCTCCGGATACTTGTCGTGCATGATCTGGGTGACGTCGCCGCCATCGTCCAGGATCATGTTCGGGGTCCAGCCGCCTGGGCCGCGCAGCGTCTGCTCGATGCACCACCAGAACTCCTCCTCGGTCTCGCCCTTCCAGGCGAAGACCGGGATGCCGGCGGCGGCGATCGCCGCGGCGGCCTGGTCCTGGGTCGAGAAGATGTTGCAGGACGACCAGCGCACGGTGGCGCCCAGCGCCGTCAGTGTCTCGATCAGCACCGCGGTCTGGATGGTCATGTGCAGGCAGCCGACGATGCGGGCGCCCTTCAGCGGCTGCGACGCGCCGAACTCCTGCCGCAGCGCCATCAGGCCGGGCATCTCGGTCTCGGCGATGGCGATTTCCTTGCGGCCCCAGCCGGCGAGGCTGAGATCCTTGACCTTGTAGTCGGTGAAGGTGGCGGCGTCGGGCATCGGGTGCTCCTGCAGCAAAGTCGGAATTGCCGCAGGGTGTAGCAGCCGGGCCGGTCCGCCACAAGCATAAAGACATCTTTATATGTTTGATTGGCCCTCCCCGCCGCCGGATCGGACGGCGGCGGGGAGGGGCCGGATCAGACCTGCTTCTTCTGCGCCGCCGCCTCCACGCGTTTGGCGTGGCTGCGCTTGGCCAGCAGGTTCAGCACCTCGACGCCCAGCGAGAAGGCGATGGCGAAGTACAGGTAGCCGCGCGGGATGTGGAACTGCAGCCCGTCGGCGATCAGGGCCACGCCGACCAGCAGCAGGAAGGACAGGGCCAGCATCTTCACCGTCGGGTGGCGGTGCACGAAGCGGCTGATCGGGCCGGAGGCCGCCAGCATCGTGCCGACCGCGACGATCACGGCGGCGTACATCACCGGCAGGTTGTCGGTCATGCCGACCGCGGTGATCACGCTGTCCAGCGAGAACACCAGGTCGAGGATGATGATCTGGCCGATGATCGCGGCGAAGCTGGCCGCCTTGATGGCGTGGCCCTCCTCCTTCTCCTCGATCGCGGCATGCACCTCGATCGTGGCCTTGTAGAGCAGGAACAGGCCGCCCGCGAGCAGGATCAGGTCGCGCCAGGATACCTCCTGGCCGAAGGCCGTGAACACCGGCGTCGTCAGGCCGATGATCCAGGAGATCATCGCCAGGAACACCAGGCGCAGCAGCAGCGCCAGGATCAGGCCGACGCGCCGGGCATTGGCGCGCTGGGCCTCCGGCAGCTTCTCGGTGGCGATGGCGATGAAGATGATGTTGTCGATGCCGAGGATGATCTCGAGCACGGCCAGCGTCAGGAAGCTGGCCCAGATCTGGGGATCGGCGAGGAAGTCGAGCACGGCTCGTCGGTCTCCGTATGGCTGAAGCCGCCGGGATATTGGGGGCAGCGGCCCAGATTACCAGGAGTTCATGTCCGATTTCGCCTGTTGTCCCAGGAAGGGAAGGGTGGACGCGGTCGCGGCGAGGGACCCATGCCCAAGCGTCTATTCGCCTCTCCTCATTGTCATCCTCGGGCTTGACCCGAGGATCCAGGGGCTTTCGGAGCCGCTCTCGGTGGCCCCTGGATTGCCGGGTCAAGCCCGACAATGACAGAAAAGGGAGTCTCGAGTTCTCTCATGCCGGCTGTTGCATGTTTGTGCATGTTCTTGCATGATCACGCAAAATCAGGCAGAGCCCATATGACCGACATCCTGTTGCCCGAGGAACGGCGCAAGCGCCTCCTCGACCTTCTCGCCCTCGACGGCAAGATCCTGGCCACCGCGGCCAGCGCGACCCTCGGCGTGTCCGAGGACACGATCCGCCGCGACCTCAACGACCTGGCCCGCGCCGGGGTCGTGCGCCGGGTCCATGGCGGGGCGCTGCCGTTGCCGCTGACCCCGGCCACCGGCACCTTCGCCACCCGGGCGACCGAGCGGACGGAGGCCAAGGCCGCGCTGGGCCGGATGGCGGCGGAGCTGATCCGGCCGGGCGAGGTGGTGCTGCTGGACGGCGGCACCACCATGCTGGCGGTGGCGGAGGCGCTGCCACCCGACCTGCGCGCCACCATCGTCACCCCGAACCTGCCGGCGGCGCTGGCGCTGACCCGGCATCCGTCGGCCGAGGTGGTGCTGCTGGGCGGCCGGCTGGACAAGGCCGACCAGGCGACCGTCGGCACCTCGGTGCTGGCGGCGCTCGACGGGTTGCGCGCCGATTTCTGCCTGCTCGGGGTCTGCAGCCTCGATGTCGAGGCCGGGCTCGGCGGCATGGACCATGAGGAGGCGCTGGTGAAGCGGCGCATGGCCGCCTGCGCCGGCCGTGTCGCCGCCGTGGTCACCGCCGACAAGCTGGGCACCGCCGCCCCGTTCCCGATCCTGCCGGTCGGCCGGCTCGATGCGCTGATCACCGAGCGCTCCGCCGACCCCGGCCTCCTGGCCGCCTGCCGCCAGACCGGCCTGACCCTGATTCTCGCCTAGGACTTCCGATGACCAGCCTCGCCCGCACGGACGATCCGTCCGACACCGCCGATCTCCGCGCCGCGCGCTTCGCCACCCGGGCGATGTTCCTGATCTGCGGCACCGTCACCGCCAGCTGGGCGCCGCAGGTGCCGCTGGCCAAGGCCCGGCTGGGCATCGATGACGGCGTGCTCGGCCTCACTTTGCTCGGCCTCGGCGCCGGGGCCATGGTGGCGATGCCGCTGGCCGGGTTCCTGGCCTCGCGCTTCAGCAGCCGGGTGGTCACCGCGCTGGGCGGGCTGGTGATCTGCCTGTCGCTGCCGCTGGTCATCCTGGCGCCGGACGCGCCGCTGCTCGGCCTCGCCTTGTTCCTGTTCGGCGCCGCCACCGGGTCGATGGACGTGGCGATGAACGTCCAGGCCACGGCGGTGGAGGCGCGCGGCACCCGGCCGGTGATGTCCTCCTTCCACGGCATGTTCAGCGTCGGCGGGCTGATCGGCGCCGGCGGCGCCAGCCTGCTGCTGGGCCTCGGCCTGTCGCCGCTGCTGGTGGCGGTGGCGATCAGCGGCGTCATGCTGGTGCTGCTGGCGACCCAGGCCGGGTCGATGCTGCCGCCGGAGCGCAAGGCCGCCCAGGCCGGGATGCGCTTCACCCTGCCGCGCGGCATCGTGCTGGTGCTCGGCCTCCTGACCTTCGTGCTGTTCCAGGCCGAAGGCGCGGTGCTGGACTGGAGCGCCGTGTTCCTGCACGACAGCCGCGGCCAGGACCCGGCGGTGGCCGGGCTCGGCTACGCCATGTTCGCGGTGGCGATGGCGGTGATGCGGCTGGCCGGCGACGGCATCACCAGCCGCTTCGGCGGCGAGACGGTGGTGCGGCTCGGCTCCGCCGTGGCGGCGGCCGGCTTCCTGCTGGCGGTGCTGGTGCCCTGGCCGCCGGCCGCACTGGCCGGCTTCGCCCTGGTCGGGATCGGCGCCGCCAATGTCGTGCCGGTGCTGTTCAGCGCCGCCGGCCGGGTGCCGGGCATGCCGCCGGGCCTCGCGATCTCGACCATCGCGACGCTGGGCTATTGCGGCATCCTGGCCGGCCCGGCGGCGATCGGCTTCGTCGCCGACCATCTCGGCCTGCCGGTCGCGCTCGGCATCGTCGCGGCGCTGCTGGTCGCGACGGCGGCCGCGGCCCGGGCGGTGCGGGTCTGACGGCCGGCTAGGAACCGCGCCGTCCGGAGGCGGCGGCGCCGTACAGCCGCAGCGGCGGCAGGGCCGGCCGGGCATCATTCCGCAGTGCCGGGGCGGATCCGTCGTCGCTCGGCCCGGCCGGCCACAGGCGGTTCAGCCGGGCGACGGTGGCCACGATGTCGCGGCGCAGCTCGGCCGGCAGGAACGGATCGCCGGCGTCGATCACGGCCTCAACCCGGGCCAGCAGGCCCTCCAGCTCCAGAACCTGGCGGTCCCCGACGCTCGCGTTTCGCATCAGCAGGGCGCAGGTGCGGCCCAGCCAGTCGGCGAGATCGTCGGCATCGCCCAGGCAGACCGGCGAACGCTCCTCATCCCGGAGCCAGATCGCCGGCGTCACGTGAACGATCCCTTGCATGCCTCTTCCCACCACGAGTCGGCACTGCTCAGTTTTGTATAAAATATTATGTATTGCAATATAGAGAATGCTTATTCTTTGCGATTTCGGGTCAGCCCACCGGGTAGGGGCCTTCGGCGAAGGTCTCCGCATGATAGCCCTTGGACCCGACCAGTTGGGCCAGCGGGCTCCACAGGCTGCCGCCCGCCCGCAGCCGGTCGAGCACCGCGCCGAAATCGTGGCGGGGGCGCCAGCCCAGCTCGGCCCGGGCCCGGTCGTTGACATAGACCCGGTCGATGCCCGGCAGCATCCGCCAGCCGCGGCGGGCATATTCGGCCTCATGGCCGGGAACGCGCCGCCGCACCACCGCCGGCGCGTCGCGCCGCAGCTCCGCCAGATCCTCCGGCCGGAACGGCGTGGTGGCGCTGACGATGTAGCGGCCGAAGCCGACCGCCGGCGCCTTCTCCAGCGCCAGCAGATGGGCGTCGACCACATCCTCGATGTCGACCCGCCGGAACAGGAACTCGCTGGCCTTCAGGTTGGCGTCGGCATAGGCGGCGCGCTTGGCCCCGTCGTCATCGGCCTCGGGGAAGAAGCGCGAGGTCCGCAGCACCAGGCAGGGCAGGCCCTGGTTGCGGTGGAACAGCTGGCACAGGTCCTCGGCCGCGGCCTTGGTGACGCCGTAGATGTTCTTCGGCACCGGCACGAAATCCTCGGTCACCCAGGCGGCCGGGGCGTCCGGCGGCGGCACCAGCGCGTCGCCGAACACGCTGGTGGTGCTGGTGAAGACGAAGGCGCCGACGCCCGTGGCCGCCGCCTCCTCAAGCAGGTTCAGCGTGCCGGTGACGTTGGTGTCGACGAAGTCCTGGCGGGCATGGGTGGCGACATGCGGCTTGTGCAGCGTGGCGGCGTGCAGCACCGCCTGAACCCCCGCCATGGCCTGCCGCACCACAGCGCGGTCGGCCACCGAGCCGACCCGGTCGGTGAACGCTCCCGGCAGCAGGTCGAGGCCGATGGCCTCGTGCCCCCGGTCGCGCAGCGTGCGGACCAGCGCCTCGCCGAGATGGCCGGAGCTGCCGGTGACCAGGACCTTCATCGGCCGCCCCCTATCCGCCTTCGTTGAAATCGTCGAGCAACGCGGCGATGCGGCCGGAATCGGTCTGGTCCAGCATCATCCGGGCGCGGCGGGCGGCGGCGACGCTGTCCAGCGTCAGGATCCGGCGCTTGACCTCCAGGAGGCGCAGCGGCGCCATCGACAGGTCGCGGACGCCCAGCCCCACCAGCAGCGCGGTGAAGCGCGGGTCGCCGGCGATCTCGCCGCAGGCGCTGACCGGGATGCGGGCGCGCAGCGCCGCCTCGACTGTGAACTGCACCAGCCGCAGCACCGAGGTGTGCAGCGGGTCGTAGAGATGCGACACGGTCTCGTCGCCGCGGTCGGCGGCCAGCGTGTACATCACCAGGTCGTTGGTGCCGATGGCGAAGAAATCGACCTCGCGCGCCAAAGCGTCGGCGATCAGCGCCGCGCCCGGCACCTCGATCATCGCGCCCAGGGGCGGCATCGCCGCCGGCACCGGCACCCGGCGCCGCTTCAGCCGCCGCATCGTCCGGTCCAGCGCCGCCTTGACCGCCCGGATCTCGCCGATGGTGGTGATCATCGGCACCAGCACCCGGATGGGCCCGTGCGCCCCGGCGCGCAGGATCGCCGCCAGCTGCGTCTCCAGCAGCTTCGGCTCCTTCAGCGACAGGCGGATGGCGCGCAGGCCCAGCGACGGGTTCGGGGTTTCGGCGAAGCGCCCGCCGAGGGCCGAGGCGATCTTGTCGCCGCCGAGGTCGAGGGTGCGGATCGTCACCGGCTTGCCGGCCATGCCTTCGACCACGCCGCGCAGGATCGTGTACTGCTCCTCCTCGCCCGGCAGGTCGTCCCGGTTCATGAACATGAACTCGGTGCGCAGCAGGCCGACCCCGGCGGCGTTGAACTCCGTCGCCGCCTGCACGTCGCGTGGCAGCTCGACATTGGCCGACAGGGTGACGGCGACGCCGTCGCGGCTGCAGGAGGGCAGGCCGACCAGCGCCTGCAGCTGCTTGCGGTCGGCCCGCGCCAGGTCGCGCCGGATGCGATAGGCGGACAGCGTCTCCGGCGTCGGGTCGATGATCACCTGGCCGGCGGTGCCGTCGACGATCACCGTCTGGCCGGCCCGCACCCCGGCCAGCAGGCCGGGCACGCCCAGCACCGCCGGCAGGCCCAGCGACCGCGCCATCACCGCGGTGTGGCTCTGGGCCCCGCCGAGGGCCGAGGCGAAGCCCGCCACCCGGCGCGGATCCATCAGCGCGGTGTCGGCCGGGGTGATCTCCTCGGCCAGCACGATGCTGCCTTCGGGCAGGTTGGCGAAGGCCTGGAACTGGCGCTTGGTCAGGTTGCGGATCAGCCGGGCGCCGACCTCGCGGATGTCGTCGATGCGGCTGGCCAGGTAGCTGTCATCCATCGCCGCGAACTGGGCAGCGATGGCCGTGATCTCCGACTGCACCGCGTATTCGGCGTTGATCCGCTCCTCGGCGATCCGGGTCTCGACCCCGCGCAGCAGGCGCGACCCGGACAGGATCGCGGCATGAGCGTCCAGCAGGTAGCCGACATCCTCGGCCGCCTGCTCCGGCAGGGCCTGGGCCTTGGCCTTCAGCTTCTTGATCTGGCGGCGGGACTTAGCCAGCGCCTCGGCGAAGCGCTCGCGCTCGCCGGGCAGGTCGGCCTCCTCCAGCCGGTACTCGGGCACCTGCTCGAAGCCGCTCTCGATCAGATGGGCCGGGCCGATGGCGACACCGCCGGAGACGGCCAGGCCGCCCAGCACGATCTCGCGGCCGGGGGCCGATATCGGGAGGTCGGCGATCCGCGTCGCCATCTCTTCAGTCCTCGTCGAAGCCGCGCTCGACCAGGGAGACGAGCGCCGCCAGGGCTTCCGCCGCCTGCGGTCCGGCCGCGGCGATGGCGATGTCGGTGCCGGGGCCGGCCGCCAGCATCATCAGCCCCATGATCGACTGTCCGCCGACCTCGGTGCCGTTGCGCTCGACCCAGATCTCGGCGTTGAACTCGGCCACCAGCTTGACGAACTTGGCCGCCGCCCGCGCATGCAGGCCGCGCTGGTTGCAGATGGTGACGCTCCGGGTCAGCCGCTCGGCCGCCATGTCCGGGGTCCCCGCGCCGGTCATTTGCGCTTCTCGGGCTTCAGCAGGGCCGAGGCCACGCTGATGTATTTCTGCCCGGCCTCGCGCGCCGCGGTCACCGCGTCGGTCAGGGTGTCGGTCTTCCGCACCGAGGCCAGCTTGATCAGCATCGGCAGATTGATGCCGGCAATCACCTCGACATTGGCTCGGTCCAGGATCGAGATCGCCAGGTTCGACGGCGTGCCGCCGAACATGTCGGTCAGCAGCACCACGCCGCGCCCGCCATCGACGGCGGAGACCTTGTCCATGATCTCGGCCCGGCGCTGCTCCATGTCGTCCTCGGGGCCGATGCACACCGTGGCCACCTGGGGCTGGGCGCCCACCACATGCTCCATCGCGGCGACGAATTCGTCGGCGAGACGACCATGGGTCACGAGGACCATGCCGATCATCGGGTGGGTGGTCATGTCGTTCCGGATGCCTTCCTGTCAGCCCTCATACCGGCATGTCGCGATGGACCAGCCCGCGGCGATAGCCCTGGCCGTCCAGCCAGGCCGCGAGCGTCTCCGCCACGAACACCGATCGATGTTTGCCGCCGGTGCAGCCGACGGCGATGGTCAAATAGCTCTTGCCCTCGCGGTTGTAGCGCGGCAGCAGCGGTTCCAGCAGGCCGAACAGCGAGGCCATGAACGGGTCGAACTGGGCGTCGCGCCGGATCATCGCCTGCACCGCCGGGGCCTGGCCGGTCTGCGGCCGGAGGTCAGGCACCCAATGCGGGTTGTCGAGGAAGCGGACGTCGAACACCAGGTCGGCCTCGCGCGGCAGGCCACGCTTGAACGAGAAGGACATCACGGTGACGTAGAGGCCGGGCGTGGCGTCCAGGCCGAAATGCCCCTCGATCAGGCGCCGCAGGTCCTGCGGGCTGGTCAGCGAGGTGTCGACCACCACGTCAGCCAGCAGGCGTAAGGGATACAGCTCCAGCCGCTCGCGGCGGATGCCGTCGGCCACCGGCCGGTCGGTCGCCAGCGGGTGGCGCCGGCGCGTCTCGGTGAAGCGGCGCTGCAGCACCTCGTCATCGGCATCGACGAACAGCAGCCGGACATCGACGTCGCCGCGGGCGCGCAGGGCCGCGATCTCGGCCTCCAGCGCCTCGACCGAGAAGCCGCGGGTGCGGGTGTCGATGGTCACGGCCATCGGCCGGCCCTCGGCATGGTCGACCAGCGGGCCCAAGAGCGCGATCGGCAGGTTGTCGATCGCCTCGTGGCCGAGATCCTCGAGGGTCTTGAGCGAGGTGGAATGGCCGGCGCCGGACAGACCGGTCACCAGCACCAGACGATGGCGGGCGCCGGACGGCGCCGAAGCTTGGGGGATGTCGGTCATCGGGCGAGACGGCGTGCTGGCAGGGCCAGGGCGGCCAGGGCCAGGCGCAGCTTGACCGGCGCCGACGCCTCGAACGGCGCCACCGAGACCAGCGGCAGGCGGATGCCGAGATAGGCGCAGACCGCCGGCTCCGGCAACCGCTCGATCGCCTCGGCCGGCTTCAGGTCGGCGACCAGCAGCACCGGGGCGGCCGGGTCGAACGGCACCGGGATCGGGCCGAAGCCCCGGGCCTCGATCAGCCCGGCCAGGATGGCGGGCGGGCGCGCCACCACGACGCCGCCCTCGAGCGAGAGCTGCACCCGGTCGTCGGCGACCAGGCGGCCCCCGGCATCGATCAGCCGGAGGGCCAGGTCGGATTTGCCGCTGCCCGACGGCCCGCGCAGCAGCACGCCGCGGCCGTCGACTGCGACGCAGGTCGCATGGATCGTCGCCATCGCGGGTGGGAAGGTGACCGGCCCCCCGACGCGTGTCAATCGCAACGGCAAATCCTCAGACAACAAGACGGGTTATTTCGCCGGCACAGCCTTCGCCTCCAGCGTGTACGGCGTGTCGCCCTGGTAGGAGTAGACCCGCAGCAGATAGGTGCCGGGGTCCAGGCGCAGCTGCAGCTGCTCCGGGTCGGTGCCGGATTCGGCGCCGCTGATCAGGCTTTCCTGGTCCGAGGCGCGCAGCAGGTCGATATCAGCGTCGCCCTGCTCCATGGTCAGGCGGATGGTGACGTCGGCCCGGTTGACCAGGGTGAAGGTCCAGTAGTCGTCGCGGTCGGTGAAGCCGACCCAGTCCTTGACCGTCACCGGCGTCGGCCCGACATGCTCCAGCTTTCCGGCCTCATCCGGCGTGTTGCCGGCGTTGTCCGGCGGCGGCGGGGCGGCGGCCTCGCCGGCCACCGAGACGTGGTAGTCCGTGGCCTCGCTGCCGGCCGGATAGACGTTCAGGTAATAGGTGCCGGCATCGAGCGTCGCGCTCAGCGATTCCGCCTCGGTGTCGGTGTTGGTGCCGCTCAGGAGGAAGCTGCCGTCGGCGCCCACCAGGTTGATGTCGGCATCGGCCGACAGCCCGTCCAGGGCGATGGTGATCTTCTGCCGCTCGCGGATGGTGAAGGCGTAGTAGTCGCTGGCATCGGCCGGGCCGACCCAGTCATTGGCCTCGGCGCTGCTGCCGGTGACGTCGCCCAGGTCGCGCGCGTCGGACTGGTCGGAGCCGGCCGAATCCGGCGGCGGCTCCTGGCCCGGCGTGCCGGAGACGGAGAGGCGGTAGGGCGTGGCGTCGCCGTAGCTGGTGATGACCAGGTAGTAGGTGCCGGGCCCGACCGCCGCGGCGATGTGCTCGCTGTCGGAGCCGCCATTGGCGGAGGAGCCGAGGCCGCCGCCGTCCTTGTCCTTCAGCTCGATATCCGCATCCGCGGTCATGCCGGTGAGGTCGACCGACAGGTTGGTCCAGCCCTCGGTGGTGATGGCGTAGACATCGGTCTGGTCGCTGTTCGAGACGCGGCCCTCGGCGGTCAGCGGCGACGCGCCGACGGCACCCAGCGGCGTCGCCGTGGCGATGGTGTCGTCGGCGGATTCGTCGGCCGGCGCCAAGCCGTTGTCGCCGGTGCCGGCGGCGCCGGGCATGGCGATGCGCATCGGCGCCAGAGTCTGCGCCCACATGTAGCCGACCGGCGTCTTCGGCGTCTGCACCCGCACCCAGCCGCCGGAGGCCAGCCGGCCGGTGACGATGACCTGCGACCCGAAGGGCAGGGTCTCCTTCAGCTCGGCGGTGCCGTTCGGGGCGCCGCGGACCGAGGCGCTGGCCCAGGTGACGAAGGACAGCGCGTCCATCTCCTCGGCCATCGCCGGCGCGGCCGCAGCCGCGGGCGGTGCCGGCGGCACGGGCACAGCGGCCTGGTCCTGGACCTGGACGACGACTGGCGGCGAGACCACCGTCTGGGTCTGGGCCAGGGCCGGCACGGCGGCCAGGGCGAAGACGCTGCCGAGCAGCAGCCCGCGCAGGCTCGAAATCATGAAAAACCCCCTTCGATGCGGAATGTCGTGATCGCTGCCGCCCCTCACTTCGCCGGGATCTTCACCGTGAAGCGGGCGCCGGGGCGCCCCTCCCGGTTCTCGGCGAAGATCTGGCCGCGATGGGCGGTGATGATCTGCTTGGAGATGCTGAGGCCCAGGCCGGAATGGGTGCCGAACTTCTCCCCGGCCGGGCGCTCGGTGTAGAACCGGTCGAAGATCGCCTCCAGCTTGGCCGGCGGGATGCCGGGGCCGTCATCCTCGATGGTGGCGATGACCCAGGCGCCCTCGCGCCGGGCGCGCAGGGTGATGGCGCCGTCGGGCGGCGAGAACGAGATCGCGTTGGTGATCAGGTTGCGGAACACCTGCACCAGCCGGTCCTCGATGCCGGGCACTGTCAGGGCCGATCCGGGCGGCAGGCTCAGGGACACCTTGATCCCGGTGTCCTCCAGCGTGGTCTTGTACAGCTCGGTCAGCATCCCGAGCATGCGGGCGATGTCGACCGTGCCGGTCTCGGCGCGAGACAGCTCGGCATCCAGCCGCGACGCGTCGGAGATGTCGGTGATCAGCCGGTCCAGCCGCTGCACGTCCTCCAGGATGATCGCCATCAGCCGGCGCTGCTGCGCCGGGTCGGTGATCCGGGCCGTGGTCTCGACCGCGCTGCGCAGCGAGGTCAGCGGGTTCTTGATCTCGTGCGACACGTCGGCGGCGAAGCGCTCGATCGCGTCGATCCGGGTCCACAGCGCCGCGGTCATGGCACGCAGGGCCGAGGCCAGCTCGCCGATCTCGTCGCGCCGGCCGCTCATGTCCGGAATCTCGATCTTGCGGCCGCGGCCCTGCTGCACCCGCTCCGCCGCCCGCGCCAGCCGGCGGATCGGCCGGGTGATGGTGCCGGCGAGATAGAGGGACAGGATGATGGTGACGCCCAGCGCGA
>NZ_JBCNNF010000094.1:0-19093 GCF_039594555.1 Inquilinus sp. | reverse complement strand
ACCAGGACGAAGCCGAGCAGCAGCTGCGCCGCGGTGACCACGATCGCGAAGCGGGCGGAAAAGCCGACTGCGGCCCAGAAGGCCGGGTCGGCCAGCACCGCCCGGTAGTTGTCGAGCCCGACCCAGCGCGGCGACCACAGGCCGGTGAAGCGCACCTCGCTGAGGCTGTAGACCAGGTTGGCGACGGCCGGGAAGCCGAGCAGCGCCGCCAGGAACAGGAGCAGCGGCCCGAGCAGCCACAGCCCGTCCCAGCGTCCCTCATAGGGCCGGCGCCCGGCCCCCGCGGTCGAAGCCATTCCCGCGTCAGCCCTTGATCCGCTCGGCCATGCCCTCGGCCGCCTGTTTCAGCGCGGTGTCGAGGTCGATCTGCCCGGCCCAGAAGGCGGAGAACTTCTCGGCCAGCACCTCATAGACCGGCACGGCATAAGCGGCGGTGCCGCCGGTGACGACGAAGCCGTAGCGGTCGACGAAATCGCCGACCAGCGGGAATTCCGGCCGGGTCGCCGCCATCGCCTTCAGGATCTCCGGCACCGGCGGGGTGCCGCCGGCCTGGGCGTAGACGGTCATGGCATCCTTCGTTGCCAGCCAGGCCAGCACCTTGCCGGCGTCGTCCTTGTTCTTCGACGCCTTGTTCAGGCCGATGCCGAGGGAATGGACATGGCTCTTGTGCCCGGCGCTGCCGGCGGGCAGCGGGGCCAGGCCGATCTTGCCGGCGACCGTCGGCGACTTGGCCGGGTCGTTCAGCTCGGTATAGGCCGCGTTCCACTGCAGCATGGTGGCCGCCTGGCCGGCCTGGAAGGCGGCATTGGCCTCGGGATACTCGTAGCTGATCGACCCCGGCGGCGTGGCCTTGGCGTCGATCAGGGTCTTGTAGACCTGCAGGCCGGTGCGGGCAGCGGGGCCGTCGATCGCCGGCTTGCCGTCCGCAAGCCAATCGCCGCCGTTGGACACCAGCGTCGCCTGCCACAGCATCACGTTGAAGATCAGGTTCTTCATCTGCAGCACGGTGCCGAAGCGGGTCGGGCTGTCCGGGCTGTCGGCGGCGCTGAAGAACAGGGCCGCAGCGATCCAGTCGTCCCATGTCCAGTCGTCCGGCGCCTTGGGATGCATTTCTTTCCCGAGCTTCTCGCTGGCGATCTCGGCATAGCGCTTCTGCCAGTCGGCGTCGGACAGCAGCCGGTCGACCAAATCCTTGCGGTAGTAGAGGAAATGCACCGAGATGTCGGTCGGCACGCCGTACAGCTTGCCGTCCAGGGTGACGGATTGCAGCGCCACCGGCGCGAAGCCGGCCTTGGCCTCGGCCGGCACCTGCGCGTCGATCGGGTCGAGATAGGGGGCGTAGCGGCCGAGCGTGTAGGTGGTGACCAGCGCCAGGTCGAACTCGCTGGATCCCGCGGCGAGATCCGCCTGCTCCTTCTCGAAATAGCCCTGGCGGCTGAACAGCAGCTGCTTGACGGTGACGCCGTCGGCCTTGCCCGGCCCGGCATTGTAGGCGTCCAGCACCTTCTGCATCGCTTCGCTCTCCGGCCCCGGCCAGAACAGCAGCGTGACCTCGCCCGCCAGGGCGGCGGAGGACAGGAACGGCAGGGCCAGCCCCGCCAGCAGGGTCTTGCGCAGAATGGTCGTCATCGTTTGCCCCCTGTTTGTTTTGATTGAAGGACCGCTCTCAGCCGGTGCCGAGGGCGTCGAGGAACCAGCGCGTCACATGCTCCGGCCGGGTGATGGCCGATCCGGCGACGACGGCGAAGGCGCCGGCAGCCAAAGCGGAGGCCGCATGCTCCGGCGTCCGCACATTGCCCTCGGCGATCACGGTGAAGCCGTCCGCCGCCAGGTCGGCGACCAGGGCCAGGTCCGGCTCGGTCGGCGCCGGCCCGGCGACGTAGCCGGCCAGGGTCGAGGCGACGATGTCGGCCCCGGCCGCCGCTGCGGCGCGGCCCTCGGCGCGGGTCGAGACATCGGCCATGGCGATGCGGCCGTGGCGGTGGATACGGGCCACCATCTCTGCCACCGGCACCGGCCGGGCGCGGCCGGTGGCGTCGAAGGCGATGATCGGGGCGCCGGCTTCGGCCAGCGCGTCGATGTCGGCAAGCCGCGGGGTGATCCGCACCGGCGTATCCGGCAGGTCGATCTTGACGATGCCGATCACCGGCACCGAGACGGCGCGGCACACCGCGGCGACGCGCGCCACCCCCTCGATCCGCAACCCGGCGGCGCCGGCGCCGGTGACGGCCTCGGCCAGCGCCACCACGATGTCGTCGCGGTCGAGCGGCCCGCCCACCACCGGCTGGCAGGAGACGATCAGCCGGCCACGCAGGCGGCCGAGCAGGGCGGAGGCGGAAGCGGCATCGGTCATGCCGCCATGCTGATGGAGTTGGCAATTTTCATCAACAGAAAAATCTGGATGAAAATTTCCTTCAAAACAGAATGCGTCAATTCATATCCGTCATGGCGAGCCCCGAAGGGGTGTGGCCATCCAGGGGTCCGTGCCGCTGGATGACCACGGCGCTGCGCGCCTCGCCATGACGGTGAGGGAGAGTGGTCCCTCACCTCTTCGCGAACGTCTCCCCCGGCTTCGGCAGGTCGGTCAGCGACCCGACCGGCACCACCGGCAGCACGATCCGGGACGGGTGCGCGCGGTCGAGATGGATCCGGTTGGTCGCCACCCGCTTCAGCCGGCCCATGCCCTCCGGCTCGCCGCTGTTCGGGTTGACGTCGTATTTCGGGAAGTTGCTGGAGGCGATGTCGAGCCGGATGCGGTGCCCGGCCTTGAACAGATTGGCCGTC
Source organism: Inquilinus sp. (assembly GCF_039594555.1). GTDB lineage: Bacteria > Pseudomonadota > Alphaproteobacteria > DSM-16000 > Inquilinaceae > Inquilinus. Next base: position 16,309 of record NZ_JBCNNF010000094.1, on the reverse strand, counting down.
GCGAAGGGCTCGATCGTGATCGCATAGACCCGCCCCGGCTCCAGCGGCGACGGGTTCTCCCAGCTGTCGCGGTAGCGGCAGCGCAGAATGCCGTCGGTCAGGTTCAGCGCGAAGCCCTTCGGATCATCCGTGGTCGGCGGATGCACGTCGATCAGCTTGGCGGTGAAATCCGTGTCCGGCGCGTCGGAGGAGACGAACAGCCGGACCTCGATCGGCCCGATCACCGCCATGTCCTCGGCCAGCGGCTCGGTCTCGAAAACCACCACGTCGGGGCGGGAGGACAGCGGCAGCCCGGGCCGGCGGCTGCCGAAGAAGCGATCGCCTTCGGTCTGGTCGAAACCGCCGCCCTCGAACACCGGCTGGCCGGAGGTCAGGGCGCCGCCGATGGTCGGCACCGGGTTCGCCGGGTCGGACTGGTAGGCGATCGACGCCTCCTCGGCCATGGGCACGTTCGGATCAAGACGGCCATCGGCATGCAGGTGATAGTCGGTGAAGACGGTGCCGGGCAGCGGCCAGTCCGCCGCCGCAATCCAGCGGCCGCCATGGTCCAGCCGGCCCTCTGCCGTGCGCCGGCCGCTGCCGCCGCCCATCAGAAACAGCCGCGCCGTCGGCTCCGCCTCCGCGCCGTTGCCGACGTCCTTCAGCCAGCGGTCGAACCAGCGGCGGCGGAAGTCGAGCCAGCTTTCGGTAACGTTGCCGTCGATCGTCGCCGCCGGCCCGAACTCGGTGTCGCCCGAGAAGGTGGTGTTGCGGTTGCCGTGCAGCCACGGCCCCATGATCAGCTTGACCGGGGCCGACCGCCTGCCGAGGGCCGCATAGTTCTCCATCGTGGTGCGGACATAGGCGTCGTACCAGCTGGACATCAGCACCATCGGCACGTCCGGAAAGCGGTCGTAATACCCCTCGGCATAGATGCCGAGCTGCTTCCAGTAGTCGCCGAAGGACCCGTGGGTCCATTGCTCGAACAGATAGGCCTCGTAGTCGGGCACGGCGCGCACCGGCGAATGGCCGGGCCGCCAGGGCATGGCGGCGAACCAGGCGCGGATGTCCTCCGCCTCCAGCGCCGCCAGCACCTTCGGGTCGGCCAGCGCCGCCGGGCTTTCCTTGGCCTGGTTGAACGCCCAGGTCGCCTGCTTCAGCTCGAAGGCGCCGCCCTGGCGGATGCCACAATGGTAGGAGTTCGAGAAGCCGCCCGAATCCACCACCATGCAGGCCAGGCCGGGGGGGTTCAGGCAGGCCAGCGCGAACTGGGTGTGCGCGGCATAGGACAGGCCCATGGTGCCGACCTTGCCGTTCGACCAGGGCTGGGCGGTGATCCAGGCGACCGTGTCGAAACCGTCCGGCCCCTCGGAGGTGTATTTGGTGAACACCCCCTCGGAGCCGTGGCGGCCGCGGCAGTCCTGATAGACCACGGCATAGCCGGCGCGGACGAAATGCGCCGCCACCTGCGGCCGGGTCATCGGCCCGTCCATCCCAACCCCGATCTCGGAGCGCGACAGCTCGGTCTTGCCGTAGGGCGTGCGCTCCAGGATCGTCGGCAGCGGTTCATCGACGCCGATGCGGTGGCCGGCAGGCAGGTATACGTCGGTGGCCAGCCGCACGCCGTCGCGCAGCGTCACCATCCGGTCGCGCAGCACCTGGATCTCGCCCGAGCTCACTTGGCGGCCTCCGCATAAGTGGCGAGCGTCCATTCGTTCTTGTTGGCGCGGTAGGTGATGCCGTTGCGCGCCGCCCAATGCACGGTCGGGAAGTACAGCGGCACGATGCCGACATCGCCGAAGCCGATCCGCGCCGCCTGCTCCAGCAGCTGGTTGCGCTTGGCCTCGTCGAACTCCGCCAGCGCCTGCTTCAGCACCGCGTCGAATTCCGGGTTCGAGTAGCGGGCGCGGTTGAAGGCGCCCATGCCGGCCTCCTTGTCATAGGTCGCCAGCACATTGGTCAGGGCGTTGGCCGAGTTGCTGTTGCTGTTGCCGAAGCTGAAGATGAAGGCGCTGTACTCCTGCTTCGAGGCGGCGCCGGCATAGACGTTGTAGGGCTGGGTGACCACGCCGTTGATCTTCAGCCCGCCGCGCGCCAGCATCTGGCCGATCGCCTGGGCGATGTCGGCGTCGCCGGCGAAGCGGTCGTTCGAGGAATGCACCGTCAGCCCGAAGCCGTCGCCGTAGCCCGCCTCGGCCAGCAGGGCCTTGGCGCCGGCGGCGTCATAGGCCTCCGGCTTCACATCGGCGGCGTAGCCGCCCAGCCCTTCCGGCACGATCTGCCCGGCCGGGGTGCCGGACCCGTTCAGCAGGCGCTGGATGATCAGGTCGCGGTTGATCAGCTTGGAGATGGCGAGGCGCACCCGCTTGTCCTTCAGCGGGTTGGCGGCCAACGGCTGGCCGTCCTTGCCGGTGACGAAGGGGCTCTGGTCCCGCGCCGAATCCAGCGCCAGATAGATCAGCCGGCCGGAGGTGGTGGAGTAGACCTTGGCCTTGCCGCTGTCGTTCACCGTCGCCACGTCGGCCGGCGGCACGCCGTCGATCAGGTCGACGGAGCCGGACAGAAGCGCCGCGATCCGGGCCGCGTTGTTCGAGATGAACTTGATGGTGACGTTGTCGAAGGCCGGCTTGTCGCCCCAGTAATGCGGGTTCGGCGCCAGCACCAGCCGGTCGCCCGGCACCCATTGCTTGAACACATAGGGCCCGGTGCCGATGGCGGCGGCGCCGGAGTTGAAGTCGTTGGTCGTCTTCCCCTCCGACGCCGTCTTCGAGACGATGTAGACGAGGCCGACCTGCTCGATGAACTGCGGCGTTGGCGCCTTGGTCTTGAAGCGGATGGTCAGCGGGTCGACGGCGGTCATCTCGGCGATGCTGCCGACCGCGCCGGTGAAGGGCGCCGGGCTGTTCGGCACCGATTTGGCGCGATTGAGCGAGAAGATCACGTCCTCGGCCGTCAGCTCCGACCCGTCGCTGAACCTGACGCCGGGGCGCAGCTTGACCTCCCAGGTCGTCGGGTCGACCGACGTCCAGGACAGGGCCAGCGCCGGCTGCACCTGCAGGTTCTCATCGGTCTGCACCAGCCGGTCGAACATGTGCTGCGAGATCGACTGGTTGTTGCCGGTGCGCGAGAATTGCGGGTCGATGGCGGAAGGCTCGGTCGCCGTGCCGATGGTCAGGTCGGCGGCCTGGGCAAAGCCGAAGCCGGTGCAGGCGAGGGCGAGAGCCAGTGCCATCGTGTGAAGCAGACGGCTACAGGCGGCGACCGGAGCAAACCGAGTCCCCCCTCCCCTCGCGGGAGGGGGGTAGGGGGAGGGGGTTTCCGACGCCGGAACCGGCGAGCGTGTCAGCGATCCGGCGTCGATGGCGAGGTCTGCTCCATTCGCATTCGCGCGCGGACGCGCGCAGACCCCTCCCCCTGCCCCCTTCCCGCAAGGGGAGGGGGGACTAGAAACAAGCATCGTCCGTGCCGGCATCCGCATCATCGACATCGTACTCTCCTCTGTTTCGCTCACGGGCGCGTTCGGCGCCTCAGATCAGATGGCAGGCGGCCTGGTGGCCGGGCGCGACCGGGCGCAGCGCCGGCCGCTCCGTGCGGCAGCGGTCGGTCGCCATCGGGCAGCGTGGGTGGAAATGGCAGCCGCTCGGCGGGTGCAAAGGCGACGGGATCTCGCCCTTGATCGTCTCGAATTTGCGCTTGCGGTTGCTGAGCCGCGGCACCTCGTTCAGCAGCGCCACGGTGTAGGGATGCAGCGGCCGCGTGAACAGCTCGGCGGTCGCCGCGGTCTCGACCACCCGGCCGAGATACATGATCACCACCCGGTCGCTGATGTGCTCGACCACGCCGAGGTCGTGGCTGATGAACAGGTAGGTCAGGCCCAGCTCGCGCTTCAGCTCCAGGAACAGGTTCAGGATCTGGGCCTGGATCGAGACGTCGAGCGCAGCGATGGATTCGTCGCAGACCAGGAAGTCCGGCTTCACCGCCAGGGCGCGGGCAATGCCGATGCGCTGGCGCTGGCCGCCGGAGAACTGGTGCGGGAAGCGGTCGCGATAGGCCGGGTCCAGCCCGACCCGGCGCATCACCTCCTGGACATAGCCGTCGGCCTCGCGCCGGCGCACCAGCCCGTGCACCCGCGGCGCCTCGCCGATGATGTCGCGCACCCGCTTGCGCGGATTCAGCGAGGCGAAGGGGTCCTGGAAGATCATCTGCGCCTTCAGCCGGGCGTCGCGCGCCGCGTCGCCGCTGAGACCGTCGACATCGCGGCCGCGCCAGCGGATCGCGCCGTCGCTCTTCGGCAGGATGCCGGCCATCATCCGGCCCAGCGTGGACTTGCCGCAGCCGGATTCGCCGACCAGCCCGACCACCTCGCCCGGCGCGATGGCCAGGTCGACGGCGTCGACGGCGTGCACCGTCCGCTCCTCGACCTTCGCGCCCAGGAAGCGCGCCGCCTTCTCGGCATAGTCCAGACGCTTGCTGAAGCGCTTGCCCAGGCCGGCGGCCTCGATCAGGGGGGCCGTCATGCGCGCTCCTCCAGCTGCGGATGGAAGCAGCGGAAGGCGCGGTCGCCCCGCCGGGTCGTCTCCGGCGCCTTCAGGCAGGCTTCGGTCGAATGGCCGCAACGTGGCCGGAAGGCGCAGCCTTCGGGCAGAGACAGCGGCGACGGCGCCATGCCCGGAATCTGGAACAGCGCCTCGCCGCGCGGCCGGTCGCCGGGGACCGAGCCGATCAGGCCGATGGTGTAGGGATGTGCCGGCCGGTCGATCACCTCGTCGACCGTGCCGGTCTCGACCACCTTTCCGGCATACATGACGCAGATCCGGTCGGCCAGGGCGGCGACCACCGCCAGGTCGTGGCTGACCCAGATCAGCGCCGTGCCGGTCTCGCGGCACAAAGTCTGCACCCGGGCCAGGATCTGCGCCTGGATGGTGACGTCCAGCGCCGTGGTCGGCTCGTCGGCGATGATCAGGTCGGGCTTGTGCAAGAGCGCGATGGCGATGGCCACGCGCTGGCGCATGCCGCCGGAGAACTGGTGCGGATAGGCCTTGAGCCGCTCCTCCGGCGACGGGATGCCGACCCGGCCCAGCGCGTCGCGGCAGCGCGCCACCGCCTCGGCCCGCGACACCCGCTCATGCGCCTGGATGGTCTCCACCATCTGGGTCTCGACCCTGAGGACCGGGTTCAGGGTCATCATCGGGTCCTGGAAGATCATGGCGATGCGGTTGCCGCGCAGCTGCCGCAGCCGCTCCGCCGGCAGCGCCGCCAGATCCTCGCCCTTGAACACGATCCGGCCGCCGACCACCCGGCCCGGCGGGTCGACCAGGCCGAGGATGGAGAAGCCGGTGATCGACTTGCCGGAGCCGGATTCGCCGACCAGGCCCAGCACCTCGCCGCGATCGACCCGGAAGGACACGCCGTCGACGGCGCGCACGACACCGGCCTTGGTGAAGAAATGCGTCTGCAGATTCTCGACGCTGAGCGTGGGAGCGGTCATTTCTGCAGCCTGGGGTTCAGCGCCTCGCGCAGGCGGTCGCCGACGATGTTGATCGAGAAGATCAGGGCCAGCAGCAGCAGGCCGGGGAACACGCTGATCCAGTACAGGCCGGCCAGCAGCACCTGGTAGCCGTTGGCGATCAGGAGGCCCAGTGACGGCTCGGTGATCGGCAGGCCGATGCCGAGGAAGCTCAAGGTCGCCTCGGCCGCGATCGCATGCGCCACCTGGATGGTGGCGATCACGATCACCGGCGGCAGGCAGTTCGGCAGCAGGTGGCTGAACAGGATGCGCGCGCGGCTCAGGCCCAGGCACTGCGCCGCCTCGACATATTCCTTGCCGCGCTCGACCAGCGCCGCGGCGCGGACGGCGCGGGCGAAATAGGCCCATTGCACCACCACCAGGGCCAGTATGACCTTGCCGACCCCCTGCCCCAGCACCGCCAGCATCATCAGCGCCACCAGGATGGTGGGGAAGCCCAGCATCAGGTCGACGACACGCATGACCAGCGTGTCGATCCTGCCGCCGAAATAGGCGGCGACGAGGCCGAGCGTGGTGCCGACGGCCAGCGCGAACAGGCCGGACAGCACGCCGACGCCGAGGCTGGTGCGCAGCCCGTACAGCATCGCCGACAGCATGTCGCGGCCCTGGGCGTCGGTGCCCAGCCAGTAGGTCCAGCCATCCATGCTCTCGCTGCCCGGCGGCAGGCGCCCGTCCATGATGCTGAGCGAGGCCAGGTCGTAGGGGTCCTGCGGCGCGATCCAGGGCGCCAGGATGGCGACCGCGACCAGTGCCAGGCAGGCGATGGCGGCCATGGTCGCCGCCTTGCTGTCCAGGATGCCGCGCAGCGCCTGGGCCAGGATGCCGTCGCCGAGCAGCGGCTTGCGGGGGATCACGGCGTCGCTCATGCGTCGGACAGCCGGACGCGGGGGTCGAGCACCGAGTACAGGATGTCGACCACCAGGTTGATGACGATGAACATGGCCACCACGATCAGCAGATAGGCGACGATCACCGGCCGGTCGAGCCGCATGATGCTGTCGATGATCAGCTTGCCGACGCCGGGCCAGGCGAAGATGGTCTCGGTCACCGTGGCGAAGGCGATCAGCGACCCGAACTCCATCCCCACCACGGTGACGATCGGGATCAGGATCGTCTTCAGCACATGCACGAAGATCACACGCCGCTCGCTCAGCCCCTTGGCCCGGGCGAATTTGACGAAGTCCAGCGGCAAGGTCTCGCGCATGCCGCTGCGGGTCAGGCGGATGATCAGCGAGACGTTGAACAGCGACAGGTTGATCGCCGGCAGGATCAGATGGGTGAAGCCGTCCCAGGTGGCGAGGCTGGTGTGCAGGCCCAGCACCTCGCCGGTGGCGCCGCGCCCGGTCGAGGGCAGCCAGCCGAGCATGACCGAGAAGATCATGATCAGCATCATGCCCTGCCAGAAATTCGGCAGGCTGAAGCCGAGGATCGAGCCCGTCATCACCGTGCGGTCGAAGCGGCTGCCGGCCTTCAGCCCCGACAGCACGCCGAGCGGGATGCCGACCACCAGCGACAGCATCAGGGCGATGAAGGCCAGCTCCAGCGTCGCCGGCAGCCGTTCGAAGATCAGGCTGATCGAGGGCTGGTTGAAGACGAAGGACCGGCCCAGATCGCCATGCAGCGCGTTGCCGAGGAAGGTCAGGTACTGTTCCCACAGCGGCCGGTCGAGGCCGAGCGACTGGACCGCCTGGGCGATCTCGGCCTGCGAGGCGTCGGCCGGCACCAGGATCTCGATCGGGTTGCCGATGGCGTAGACGCCGAGGAAGACGAGGACGGAGGTGACCAGCAGCACGAAGCCGCTCTGCACCAGCCGGCGGATGATGAAGACGGTCATGGGCTCCCGGCCAGCCCCGCGCGCGATTCCCGCATCTGCGTCCCTGTTCGCTTATGATGGGCCCGCCGGGCGGTCCGGCATGGCGAGGGGGACACTAGGGGTGGCAGACAGCAGCCCGCAACATCATGCGGAATCCGCATCAGGCTATGCGCGTTTGATGCGCGAGCGCGGGCCGGCCGGGTGCTTCGTGTCGCGGATATCGGCGCGGGCGGCATGAACGTCAAGCAGCTCGAGGCCTTCAAGGCGATCATGCGCAGCGGCTCCACCACCGCCGCGGCGGCGCGGCTGGACCTGTCGCAATCGGCGGTCAGCCGCCTGTTGACCCAGCTGGAGGCCGAGCTGGGGCTGGAGCTGTTCGCCCGCGAGAAGGGCCGGCTGATCCCGACGCCGGAGGCGATCGGCCTCCTGGATTCGGTCGAGAGCGCGGTCGACGGCGTGCAGCGGGTGCAGCATGTGGCCGAGGAGCTGCGGGCCGGCAATTCCAGGCAGATCCTGCTGCGCATCGGCGTGCCGCACAGCATGTCGCAGACCATCCTGCCGCGGATCGTCGGCGAGTTCCTGGCCGACCACGGCAATGTGGCGCTGGAGATCCTGTCCGGCGCCTATCACGAGACCGAGCGCGCGGTGCTGACCCGCCAGGCCGATCTCGGCTTCGTCCGGCTGCCGACCGGCGAGGCCGGGATGGACACGATCGCGATCGCCCGCACCACCAGCGTCTGCGTCATGCCGCAGGGGCACCGGCTGGCGGAGAAGGCGGTGGTATCGGTCGAGGATCTGGAGGGCGAGCCGCTGGTGCTGCTGGGCCGGCAGCGCCCGGCGCGGGCGGAGATGGACCAGATGTTCCGGCAGGTGCGGTTCCGGCCGCGGGTGCAGGTGGAGACCCATTCGGTCGGCTCGGCCTGCGCCTTCGCCGCGCAGGGGCTGGGCGTGACCATCGTCAACGCGCTGATGGCCAGCCATTTCCGCGACTTGCCGATCGCCATCCGCCCGTTCCGGCCGAGGCTGTGGAACGAGTTCGGCCTGGCCTTCGCCGCGGGCCAGCCCCGCTCCCGCGCCGCCGACCGCTTCGCCGAGCATTTCCGCCGCCGTCTGGTCGAGATGCTGCGCGGGCTGGAGGCCGAGTTCCGGCCGGAGGCGGGCTGACGCGGCCGGCCGAGATGCGCTAGGGCAGCAGCACCGTGACCCGCAGTCCGGGTTCGTTGTCGGCGAGCGAGACCTCGCCGCGATGCAGCTGTGCCGTCGCCGCCACCAGGCTGAGGCCGAGGCCGTTGCCCGGGGTGTGGCGGCTCTGCTCCAGCCGGTAGAAGCGGCGGAACACCCGCTCGCGCTCCGCCGCCGGGATCCCCGGGCCATGGTCGGCGACCACCAGTTCGGCCCGGCCATCGGGCCGGCGCGACAGGCCGATATCGATACCGGTCCCGGCCGGGGTGTGGCGCAGCGCATTCTCGATCAGGTTCGCCACCGCCTGGGACAGCAGGTCGGCATCACCGGTGATGGTCACGCCGGGCTCGATCCGGCAGCGGATCGTCCGGCCCTGTTCCTCGGCCGTGGCCTGGAAGACCTCGGCGACGGTGCCGACCAGGGCGCTGAGATCCACGGGGGCGAAGCCGCGGCGCCGGCTGCCGGCCTCGACCTGGGCGATGCGCAGCAGTGCGTTGAAGATCGCCAGCAGCCGGTCGGCCTCGGCGATCGCCCGCTCGGTCGACCGTTCGTAATCCGCGGTGGTGCCCGCGCGCAGCAGCGCGCCCTCCAGCTGCTGCCGCAGCCGGCCGAGCGGCGTGCGCAGGTCGTGGGCGATGTCGGTCGAAACCTGGCGCAGCCCCTCCAGCAGCGCCTCGATCCGATCCAGCATGGCGTTGACGATGCCGGCCAGCCGGTCGAACTCGTCATCGGTGCCGCGCCCGGGCAGGCGCTGGCTGAGGTCGCCCTCCATGATCTTCAGGCAGATCCGGTTGATGGCGTCGACCCGCCGCAGCACGCCGGCGCTGACCACCAGCCCGCCGCCGACGCCCAGCACCGCCGTCGCCAGCAGGCTCCAGCCCAGGCCGCGCAGCCACAGTGCCTGCAGGTCGTCGATCGGCGCCCGGTCGGCCGCGACCAGGATGTAGGAGCCGTCGACCAGCACCTTGCCGGCCCCGCGCAGCCGCCGTTCGCTGCCCTCCCGGCCGCCGCCGGGGATGGTCAGGTCGACCGGGCCGGGCACCGGCTCCATCGCCGGCAGGTTGCCGGCCAGGCGGCGGCCGCCGGGATCCTGGAACAGGTAGTAGCCGGGTCCGGCCGGGTCCTGCGCCAGGGTCTGCTCCATGTCGCTGGCGATCTCCTGCGGCGGATCCTTGGGATAGTCCTCCGTCAGCTGGGTGACGACGGTGGCCAGCGTGCTGTCGAACTGGCGCTCGGCATAGCCCTCGGTGGCCCAGTACAGGATGCCCAGGATCACGGCCACCGACGCCCCGAACACCGCGGTGTACAGGGCGGTCAGGCGGAAGCTGGTGGTGCGGAGGATCCTAGGCCGGCGGACCAAGGCGGTAGCCCGCGCCCCGGATGGTGGTGATCAGCTCTCCCGCCCCGGGGCGGTGCAGCTTGCCGCGCAGCCGGCTCATATGCGCTTCGACCACATTGGTGTTCGGGTCGAAGCGCAGGTGCCAGACATTCTCCAGCAGCATGGTCCTGGTCACCACATGGCCGGCGTTGCGCAGCATGTATTCCAGCAGCTGGAACTCGCGCGGCTGCAGCTCGACAGGATCGCCGGCGCGCGTCACCGCCCGGCGCAGCAGGTCCATCTCGACATCGCCGCAGCGCAGCACCGTCTCAGCCGTGCTCTGGCGGGCGCGGCGGCCCAGCGCCTCGACCCGGGCCAGCAGTTCCGGCAGGGCGAAGGGCTTCGGCAGATAGTCGTCGCCGCCCGCCTCCAGCCCCGCGACCCGGTCCTCCATCTCGCCCATCGCGGTCAGGAACAGCACCGGCGTCCCGACCTCGGCCGCGCGCAGCCGCCGGACCAGGGAAAGCCCGTCCAGCTTCGGCACCATCCGGTCGATCACCAGCAGGTCGAAGGCACCGCTGGCGGCGGCCAGGAAGCCGCGCGGCCCCTCATCCACCGCCTCCACCGCATGGCCGTTCGCCGCCAGCCCCTCGGCGATATAGGCGGCGGTGTCCGCGTCGTCCTCGATCAGCAGGATCCTCATCGCAACGCGCTACTCCCAACGCTCCATCCCGGCTGGGACAGCACTAATGATACATCTCCCTCACCAGAATATCCGATATATACTCCTCACAAAAAGAAATAACATCGTAGTTATGACAAAACACTTGGCACCGGATTAAGGCCAATATTAAAAATCGGTTATCTTCTTCAACCACGTTCATCAGGCCGGCTGACCGAATTATATATGAGACACCCTGCGATCTTCTCCTGGCCGTCCGGTTCCGAGGTTAGAAATGTCTGGCGACAGCAAGCCGATATCCGAGCCGAAACTGTCCATCGTCCAGCCCCATGATCCGCTCGACGGGTCCGGCGCGGGCGACGCCCCGGACGGCTGGTACGAACCGGACCGCCTGGGACAGCCATCGGAGACGGCCATCGCCCGGCAGAGCAATGCCGACCGCATCGTCGACCACCTGAAATCGGTCCTGTACGCCGCGCGCCGGGACGACGCCTGATCTCCACGACAGCGAGACCGCACCTCCGCCCTTCTCTGTAGCAATTGCTTCGTGTATGACTATTTGTAGCAGTTGCAACATAGACGTGTCCAGACGTGACCGATCTCGCCCCCCTTCCGGTGGACCAGCGCGTCGAGGCGGCGCTCGCCCGGCTGTCGCCGGCGGAGCAGCGGGTCGCCCGCTTCGTCGTGGCGCAGAAGGAGGCCGCCCTGCTCTCCTCCGCCGCGGAGATCGCGGCCAGGGCCGGCACCAGCGACGCGACGGTGGTGCGGACGGCGCGGTCGCTTGGTTTCGAGGGGCTGCAGCAGCTGCGTGAGGCACTGCTGGCCGACCTGACCGGCACCACCACGCCGGACAGCCGCATGCGCCGCACCCTGGACGCCGTCGGCGGAGACGCGGCCGGCGCGCTGCAGCATGTGCTGTCGATCCATCGCGAGGCGACGGAGGCGCTGGCAGGCCCGGAGTTCCAGCAGCCCTTCGCCCATGCGGTCGAGATCCTGGCCGCGGCCCGGTGCCGGCATGTCTTCGGCATCGGCCCGTCCGGCAGCCTGGCCGAATACGCCGCGCTGCAGTTCGGCCGCATCGGCCTGCCCAGCGAGGCGCTGGCCGCCACCGGAATCGCCCTGGCCGACCGGCTGATGCGGGTGGCCGAGGGCGACGCGCTGGTGGTGATCGCCTATGCGCCCCTTTACCGCGAGGTGGCGGTGACGCTGGACGTCGCCGAACGGCACCGGGTGCCGGTGCTGCTGGTCAGCGACAGCCTGGGCCCCTTCGTGCGGGATCGCGTCGCCGAGATCCTGCCGGTGCCGCGTGGCCGGGCCGACCATCTGGCGATGCATGCCGGCACCATGCTGCTGATCGAGGCGCTGGTCGTCGCCCTGGCGGCGCGCGACCGCGAGCGCGCTTTGGCCGGCCTCGAGACCCTGGGCGCCCTGCGCGGCGAGATCGACAAGCTCTGGCTCAGACGGGGGCAGAAACGGACGCCATGACCGGAACCACCGCCATCCTCTCCACCGTGACCGCCGCCTTCCTCGGCTCCTTCGTCGAGGTGGTGGAGGCGTTCACCATCATCCTGGCCGTCGGCCTGTCGCAGAGCTGGCGGCCGGCCTTCATCGGCACGGCCGCGGCCCTGGCGGTGCTGGCCGTGCTGGTCCTGCTGCTGGGGCCGCTGCTGGAGCTGATCCCGATCGAGGCGCTGCAATTCGTCATCGGCACGCTGCTGATCCTGTTCGGGCTGCGCTGGCTGCGGAAAGCGATCCTGCGGGCGTCGGGCCTGATCGCGCTGCGCGACGAGGCGCGGGCCTTCGAGGCGGAGACCGACCAGCTGCGCCGCCGCAGCGCCGAGCGCCGCGCCGACTGGCTGGCCGGCGTCGCCGCCTTCAAGGCGGTGCTGCTGGAGGGCACCGAGGTCGTGTTCATCGTCGTCGCCGTGGGCGCCGGGCGCGGCATGACCGGCTATGCCAGCCTGGGCGCCGCCGCCGCATGCCTGCTGGTACTGGCGATCGGCCTGCTGGTGCACAAGCCGCTGGCGCGGGTGCCGGAGAACACGCTGAAATTCGCGGTCGGCCTACTGCTGACCTCCTTCGGCGTGTTCTGGACCGGCGACGGGCTGGGCGCCGACTGGCCGGGCGCGGACCTGTCGCTGCTGGGCATCCTGGCGCTGGTCGCGGCCGTGTCCTTCGTTGCCGTCAAACTGCTGCGGCCGTCTTCCACTGCCGCCTGGAGGGTGACGCCATGAACGCGATCAAGGCCGTTCTGGCCGAACTGATCGGCCTGTTCATCGATGACGGCGCCCTGGCGCTGGCGGCCGTCGTGCTGATCGCCGCCGTCGCCGCGGCGGTGCGCTGGGCCGGGCTGCCCGGGCTGGACGGTGCGCTGCTGATCCTCTTCGGCTGCCTGCTGATCCTGGCCGAAAGCCTGTGGCGGGCGGCCCGGGCGCGGCGCCGCGGCTGAGCGTGGCCGACTCCGGACCGAACTGCCGACCTTCCGAGGGTGTTGATCCTTGGAGAGCACCGGAAGGGAGCCCGTCATGGATCCGCTCGATATCCTGAAGCGCAGCCGGCCCGGCGACCGGCTGGAGGTTGTCAACTCGAACGGCGACAAGGACGACATCGTCGTCGCCGAGATGGACTTCGAGAAGCAGCAGATCATCCCGGAACAGGGCAACGCCATCGCCTTCGGCGATGTCGGCCATGTCGTCAACCACAGCGAGAAGCAGCGCCGGGCGGGGTGACGGCGCAGCCGCCCCTTCGTCCCGGCGCAACAGATCAAGGACCGTCATCGCGAGCCCCGAAGGGGCATGGCGATCCAGCGGCACGATTCCTGGATCGCCACGTCGCTACGCTCCTCGCGATGACGGTTCTTTCATCACGCCCCACTGTGCTCCGAAGAGTCCTGACGATCAGAAGCTGGGCGGGGTGATCGCCCAGATCAGCTGGGTGATGCCGGGGCCGGGGTTGCGGTAGCGGTGCGGCCGGGTGCTGGCCAGGGCGAAGCTGTCGCCGGCGCCCAGCACATACAGCTTCTCGTCGACCCACAGCTCCAGCGCGCCGGACAGAACGATGGCCGCCTCCTCCCCCTCATGGGTGTAGCTGTCGGCGCTGCCGGCGCCGGGCTGGATGGTGCAGAACAGCAGCTCCAGCTTGCCGTCGAGATTCGGCACCAGCAGCTCGTCGGTCAGGCCGAGCCCGCCCATGTCCAGCACCTTGCGCCGGCCGGCGCGGACGACCACGCTGTCCTCGTCGTCGCGCGGGGTCGGGTCGCGGAAGAACCAGCCGATGGTCACGCCCATGGCGCTGCTGATCAGCTGCAGCTGGCGGATCGTCGGCGTCGACAGCCCGCGCTCGACCTGCGACAGGTGGCCGACCGACAGGCCGGTGGTGGCGGCCAGCTTGGTCAGCGTCAGGCCGCGCTGCTGCCGCAGCTCGCGGATCTGCGGCCCGATCGTATCGACCGGGTCGCCGGAGGACGGCGCCTCGCCCTCCGCCCCCCGCAGCTCCGGCTCGCTGTTCTCGCCTTCGGTCATGACCGCACCTTCACACCGGCCTCACGCCCGCTTCGCCTTGACGTCGCGCAGGATCTCACGCGCGGCGTTGTGGCCCGGGATGCCGGAGACGCCGCCGCCCGGATGCATCGACGAGCCGCAGATGTAAAGCCCCCGGAACGGCGTGCGGTAGTCGGCATAGCCGGAGACCGGGCGCTGGAAGAACAGCTGGTCGGTCGACAGCTCGCCGTGGAAGATGTGGCCCTGCGGCAGCGCCACGATGCGCTCGATGTCCGGCGCCACCAGCAGCTGGGCCTCGATCACGTCGTTGGAGAAGCCCGGGGCGTATTCCTCGATCGTGTCGAACACGGTCTTGCGGAACTTGTCCTTCTCCGTCGCCCAGTCGCCGCCCTTCAGCGTGTAAGGCGCGTGCCCGCCGAACAGGTTGACGACATGCTTGCCGGGCGGCGCCAGGCTGTCGTCGACGATGGTCGGCACCACCGGGGTCAGGAACGGCCGGCGGGAGTACCAGCCGTATTTGGCGTCGTCATAGGCCCGTTCGAGATAGTCGATGTCGGGCGCGATGTGCATGTAGGTCGGGTAGCTGAAATTGCCGAGCGCACCATCGGCCCTGACCTTGTCGAGGATGCGGTATTGCGGCGGCCGCTCACAGGCGATGTTCATCTTGAAGGCGGTGGAGAAGCTGCGATAGCCGCGGATCTCGCGCAGCACCTCGGCCGGCAGATGCGCCTCGCCGATCATGTCGAGATAGAGGGTCTTGGCGCTGGCGTTGGAAACGATGATCCGCGCCGAATAGGTGTCGCCCGCCTTGGTGGTGACGGCGGTGGCGCGGTCGCCGGTCAGCCGCACCTCGGCGATCTCGGCCTCGGTGACGTGGTCGACGCCGATGGCCCGGCCGTAGGAGGCCAGGGCTTGGGTGATCGCTCCCATGCCGCCCTTGATGAAGCCCCAGCCGCCCGCGCCTTCATGCTCGCCCATGATGTGGTGCATGATGACGTAGGCTGACCCAGGGGTCTTCGGCCCGGCGAAGGTGCCGATCGAGGCGTAGTACGCCAGGACCGCCATCACCCGGTCGTCCTCGAACCATTCGCGCAGGAAGTCGTAGGCGCTCATGCTCAGCATGTCGGCGACGCGGTACATCTTGCGGCCGATCTTGCGGTGCCGCCACAGCAGGGCGGCGCTGTCGCGGAAGCCGCGCCAGTCGCGCCTTGCCGGGTCGACCGGCGTCTCCCACAGCAGCTTGCGCACGATCTGCGCCGCCTCCTGCAGGTAGCGGTCGAACTCCGGGTAGATCGCGGCGTCCTTCTTGGAAAACTTGGCGAAGCTGGCCTGGGTCTTGGCCATATCGTCGGAGAACAGGATGTAGTCGTCGCCGCCGACCGGCGAGACCATGTCCGAGCAGGGCAGCACCTGCAGCCCGTGCTTGGCCAGCTCGAAGTCGCGGATGATGCGCGGATGCAAGAGGCTCATCAGGTAGGAGAAGATCGAGGCGCGGAAGCCGGGCGCGATCTCCTCCGTCACCGCGGCGCCGCCCAGCACCTTGCGGCGCTCCAGCACCAGCACCTTGAGGCCGGAGCGGGCCAGATAGTTGGCGCAGACCAGGCCGTTATGGCCGGCGCCGATGATGATGGCGTCGTAGCGCTTGGCCGTGGTGCTGCTGCCCTGGGGGATGGCGGTCGTGGTCATCGTTCTCTCTATTCGGCGGCGGCGCGGCGGGCGGGGGCGGGATGGTCGGCCATGCCGCGGCGAACCATGTCCTGGAAGGCGTGCACGGCGTGCTCGTGCTTCGGCGACAGCGGGCCGCGCTGGTAGATGCCGGCGTTCAGGTTGCGCTGCACGCCGGTGATGATGTCGAGGTCCTCGCTGACGATCTGGGCCGACCAGTCGATCGACTGGCGGTTCTCCGCCGCCTTCTCCGGCGACACGTCGGTGAAGAAGTACCAGTTGATGTGCCGCAGCCTGCCGGCGCCCAGCGGCTCCAGCGTCGCGATCGAGCTGCCCCAGTCGTAGAGGTTCAGCATCAGGAACGGGAAGCGGTAGAAATAGACGCCGCGGGTCAGCCCGCCATCCCGCTTCGGCGCGTGCAGATGGAACATCTCGTCATGCACGTCGATGCGGTAGCGCTCCATGTCCAGCGACGCGCACAGGCCGGGATGCATGGTCCGGCAGTGGTAGCATTCGAGGTAGTTCTCGCCATAGGTCTTCCAGTCGACCTCGCAGTCGCGGTTCTTCTCGGCGAACCAGTGCTGCTGCTCCAGCGGATAGTCGGCGGCCAGGGTGTCGATCGGCCCGAGCCACTCCCGTAGCC
>NZ_JBCNNF010000093.1:0-19204 GCF_039594555.1 Inquilinus sp. | reverse complement strand
ACGCCGGCGCCGGCGACCAGCGGCCCGATCTCCACCCCCAGCGCCGCCAGGGCGATCAGCCCGGCCATCACCGCCAGCACCACGAACAGCACGTTCTTCAGGATCGGCAGCAGGGTGCGCAGCCGGGCGTGGCGCCGGGCGTCGTCGCCGGTGCCGAAGCCGGCTGAATTGGCGGCGACGATGCGCTGATCCAGCCAGGCGCGCAGCAGGTGCCAGGCGAAATCCGCCACCAGGAACACGATCGCGGCGTTGATGGCGCCGCGCAGCAGCTTCGTCGTCAGCGTGTCGCGCGTGGTCAGGGCGCCGAGGTCGAGCCCGAGCACCCCGGCGATCAGCAGCGCCGCGCCGATCACCAGCAGGGCGCGCAGGCCGCGCTCCAGCGACACGCCGAGCACCGACGGGATCTCCTCCGCCGTCGCGGCCCCGGCCGGGCGCAGCACATGCTTGACCGCGAGATGGGTGCCGCGGATGGCGATCGGCAGCAGCAGCAGGATGACGCCGACATAGAAGGGCGCCACCGAGCCGGTGAACAGCGCCAGCCACACCCCGACGATGTAGAGGGTCAGCAGCCAGGTGCCGATCCGGTGGTCATGGCCGACCCGGTCGCGGCCATCGAAGGTCGGGGCGCGCCACAGCGCCGTCAGCGTCAGGGCCAGCAGCACCACGCCGCAGGCCAGGCCGACCAGGTACCAGGATTCCAGCCGCAGCCCCAGCGCCGCCAGCACGTCGAGGGTGAACTGCACGAAGAAGAACCAGCCGACCAGGATCGCCGACCAGACGAACCAGAAATGCGCGGTCGGCGTCGCCATCGGCACCAGCCGGAACCGCTCGGCCCCCGGCGCCAGGATGATGCGGCCCAGCACCACCGTCACCCGTACGATCAGCACCAGCAGCAGGTAGGCCAGCACGATCTCCTGCAGCAGGGGCGGCCAGTCGAACAGCAGGAAGGCGCCGATGCTGCCCAGGGCGAAGACGAAGATCAGGCCGAGGCCGTAGACCGAGCGCAGCCACACCGCCTGCAGCCGGCCGTGCAGCGTGTCGAGCTGGGTGCCGATCAGCCGGCGGCGGAAGCGGGCCGACAGGTACCAGTAGAGCTTCTCGGCGCCGAAGCCGAGGCCGATGAAGACCGCGAGCGACAGGACGGTCCAGAGCAGCCCCTGCTCCATCAGCTGCCCCGTCAGCGTCCGCCAGGCGGCGGCCAGCTCGGCCGGCAGGGTCGGGGCGGCGGCGACCAGCGAGCGCAGGAAGCTGCGCGTCGCGTCGATGCCGCCGGCCATGCTCTGCTGCATCCCCGCCCCCATCGCCGGGGTGGCGGCCGGCCCGCTCTCCGCCGGGGCCGTGGCCGTGGCGGCGACCTGGCTCTGCAGCCAGCCGCGCACCTCCGGGTCCTGCAGCAGCTCGGCCAGGCTGCGCAGCTTCTCCGGGTTCGGAGGCGGCGGCGCCTGCTGGGCCGGCGCAGCGCCGGACGCGCCCAGCCCGAGCAGGAGGACGAACAGGACCAGAAGGCGGTGCATGGTGGGACGGACCCTCAGCCGATCTCGGGCGATGATAGGCTCTGTCCCCCGTGAAGCGACAGCCGTTCCCACACCGCGACGACGATCAGCACCACCGTTACGGCGGCGGAGAGCAGCAGCGGCGGCAGCCCGTCGGTCACCGGCACCAGCACGGCCAGCAGCACCAGGCCGACCAGATGCGACAGCGGGATGCGGCCGGCGGTCGACCATTTGAACAGGGCGTTGCCCAGCAGGTACAGCACCGGTCCGCCCAGCAGCACGGCGATGGTCTTGCCGTCGATATGGCCTGTGGGATGCGCCAGCACCAGTTCGTCTCCCACCGCGCCGACGATGATGCCGGCGACGATCAGCAGGTGGATATAGGTGTAGGCGATGCGCGCCAGCCGGCCCGGGTCGTCGGCATGGGCGATGCGGTGGCTGCCGCGTTCGGCGCCGATGTCGAAATAGATCCACCACATCGCCACGCTGCCGATGAAGGAGACGGCGAAGGCGGCAACGGTGGCCGCGTCCAGCGGCAGCTCGGCGAAGGTGGCGCCGGTGACCAGGATGGATTCGCCCAGCGCGATGATGACGAACAGGCCGCAGCGCTCGGCCAGGTGTCCGCCCTCGACATCCCAGTCGGCGGTGGTGGAGCGGCCGAGGCCGGGGGTCCAGAAGCCGAGAGAGGGCGACACGACCTCGATCGCCAGGGCGACGGCCCACAGCGCCAGCCGCGCACCCGCCTCGACGAACGCGCCGGCGATCCAGAACACGGCGGACAGCAGCAGCCAGGCGCTGATGCGCAGGAAGTTGCGGTAGTTGCCCGGGCTGTGGCGGCGCAGCGCCGCCGCGGTGAACAGGCTGCGGCCGACCTGCATGAAGACATAGGCGCCGGCGAAGCCGAGCGCCTTCTCGGCAAAGGCCTCGGGCAGCGAGGTCGACAGCACCAGCCCGGCCAGCATCAGCACCAGCAACAGCAGGCGCACCGGCGTGCGCTCGGGGTCCAGCCAGTTGGTGACCCAGGAGGTGTAGATCCACACCCACCACACCGCCAGGAACAGCAGCGCGGTGTGCACCGCGCCGAGCGGGGTGAGGTCGTGCAGCAGCCCGTGCGAGAGCTGGGTGATGGCAAAGACGAAGACCAGGTCGAAGAACAGCTCGACGAAGGTGACCTTGCCGTGCTCATGCGCCTTACGTGGGCGCAGCAGCCCGCGGGCCGCCTGGGTGGTCATGTGCGGAATCCCCCGAATCCGATGGTTCGCAATCCTATGCCGGCCCCTGCATCCGCGCGAGATGCCGCGCGGCTGCGGCCTCCAGCACCGGGCTCAGCGCCTCGGCCAGCGCCTCGATCTTGGCGATGTCCCCCGCGCCGAAGCCGCCGCAGCGGTCGGTGACGGCGACGAGCGACGCCATCCGCCCGTCGGCGAAGGGCATCGGCAGGGCCAGATAGTCGGTGGCGCCCTGCGCCGCCAGCCGGTGCAGCAGCGGGTGCGCCGCGTCCGGCACCGCCGGCTCCAGCCGCAACCGGAAGGCGGTGCCGGTGCGGTCGAGATGCTCCAGCGGGCTGCCGAGATAGGCCGGCGATCGCGCCAAGCCCGCACGGGCGACACGGTCGCGGTCGAGCGGCCGGCCGCGGATCCACACCGCGGCCCAGCCGTCCAGCCGCGGCCCGTCGGCCCGCAGCGACAGGCGCAGCCGGACCAGCGGCGCGCCTGCCTCCACCAGCCGCAGCGCCAGGGCCCGGGTCAGCGCGTTCGGGTCGGCCAGGAACCGGCCCTCGCGGAACAGCCAGGACAGGATGGGCGCCAGCGCCCAGCCCTCCCCGGCCTCCGCGAGGGCGCCCATCCCTGCCCGCCCCTAGCGGGTGGTGTAGCCGCCATTGGCGAAAAGGGTCTGGCCGGTGATCCAGCCGCCCTCGGTCGCCAGGAAGCGCACGATCGGCACGATCTCCTGGATCTTCGTCAGCCCGCCCAGCGCCGAGGCGGAGGTGTGATAGGCCACGGACTCCGGGGTTTCCGCCGGGTAGAAGAACGGCGTGTCCATCGGTCCCGGGCCGATATTGTTGACCGAGATGCCGCGGGCTCCGAACTCCTTGGCCGCGGCGCGGGTGAAATGCTCCACCGGTGCCTTGGCCCCGGCATAGGTCGAGTAGAGGCCGGTGAAGGCGGCCAGCAGCGAGGTGACGATGGTGATGATCCGGCCGCCATCCTCCAGCGTCTTGCCGGCCTCGCGGATGAAGAAATAGGCGGCCTTGGAGTTGACCGCGAACATCTCGTCGTACTCGGCCTCGGTGGTCTCGACGAAGGGTTTCTTCAGCACCTTGCCGGCGGTGTTGACCGCGATGTCGACCCGGCCGAAGCGAGACTTCGCCTCGGCAAACAGGCGCTCGACCTCGGCCACCCGGGTCAGGTCGCCCTGCAGGGCGAAGGCGTCGCCGCCCGCCGCCTTGACCGCGGCCACCGTCTCCTCCGCCGCGGCCCTCGTGCGGTCGCTGTTGAAGTTGATCGCGATCCGCGCGCCGGCTCCGGCCAGGTCGCGGCTGATCAGGCCGCCGAGGTTCTTGGCGCCGCCGCCGATCACGACGACCTTGTCCTTGAGGGGCTGGGTGGTCATGGCATGCTCCTCCGATACGGGCCGGGACGTCGGCCGATGGAGGAAGCGTGCCAGCCGGCGAGCGGCGACGCTTCCACGATACCCGGCGCACTTGCGGATTCTCCGGCCGCATCTAGAATTGATAAAATTTTATCTTCCTCTCTTCGGCAGGCAGGTGCGATGGCAGCCCCCTCCATTCCGACCGAGGTCCAGGGGCGCTGGGGCGCGGTCGAGCTGGTGGTCACGCGTGAGGACATCCGCGCTGCGACGGCCTGGCAGATGCGCGAGCCCCGGCATGCGGTGATCGTGCATCTCGGCGGCCTGATGAGACGGCTGGAGACCGAGCTGGACGGCGTCGCCGCCCGCCCCGGCCCGCCTTCGGCCGGGGACATCTGGGTGGTGCCGGCGGGCCGGCGCTATGCCAGCCAGGCCAGCGGTGGCCGCATCCGCTACGGCGTGCTGTATGTCGAGCCGGAGGCGCTGGCGCAGCTGGCCGGGGATGGCGGGATCGCGCCCCGCTTCGCCCATCGCGACGAGTTCCTGTACCGCTCGGTCGAGCGGCTGGCCGGGCTGATCGGCCAGGACGACGATCTCTCGGGCCTGCTGGGCGGCAGCGTGGGCCAGGCCCTGGCGTTGCATCTGGCGCAACGCTACCGCACCGGCGCCGCCGCGGCGGGCCCGCGCGGGCCGCGGCTCAGCGAGCGGGCCCAGGCACGGCTGCAGGAGCGCATCCACAGCCATCTCGGCGACCGGATCACGCTGGACGACCTGGCCGAGATCGCCGGGATGAGCCCGCACAACCTGCTGGTCGCCTTCCGCGCGGCCTTCGGCACCACCCCGGCACAATACGTCATCGCCCAGCGGCTGCGCCGGGCGCGGTGGCTGCTGGCCAACACGGCGCAGGACATCACCGCGATCGCGCTGGAGACCGGCTTCGCCAGCCACAGCCACCTGACCACCGCCTTCAGGCGCCATGTCGGGCTGGCGCCGCGCGACTTCCGCCGGCGCTGGCGCGACGACGCTTGAGCGCGGGCCTTACCGACTGCGCTCGAGCTCCATGATGTCGAACTGGGATTCGAAGCGCGGCGACGGGAATTCCAGCCGCAGCCGGTCGGGCCCGACCCGGACCAGATAGGCGACCTGGTCGCGCTCGGCGTCCTTGCCATAGGGCTTCGGCTTGCCCTCATAGCCGTAATAAGACGTGCCGACATAGGTCAGCCGGTCGGGGTTGGCGTCGTCGTAGAAGGTGCCGGCGGTACGCTGCGAGCCGGAGACCTTGTCCAGCCGCAGCCCGGCCGCGTCGTCGGTGATGCGGCAGCGGAACCAGTCATAGATCACCAGCGGCAGGGTCTCGCTGCCGCCCAGCTTCGCCACCCGGCAGCGCCAATTCCCGGCCAGGTCGGTGGCGCCACGGATCGCCTGCGGCTTGCCGGACAGGATCTGGTCCAGCGTCGCCACCGCCGCTTTGTCCTTGCTCTCACGGGCGGCGCCGATCGCCTCGCCGCGCACCGAATCGAAGCTCTCGAGCCGCTGCTTGTCGTCGGCCGAGAGCTTGCCCGGAAGATCGCCGTCGGCCAAGGCGGGCGCCGCCGCGGCCAGGGCCAGGACCATCGCCAATGTTGCGCGCAGCGCCATTCTGTTCCCCCTCGGCGCGCCGGGTCAGCCGGCGTCGATGCGGTCGATGAACCAGCGGCAGACCCGCCGCCAGAGGTCGTCCTTGGCGACCAGATCCTCGCAGCCATGGTCGAGATTGGGGTTGTCGTTGATCTCGATCACGAACACCCCTTTCTCGGTCTGCTTCAGGTCGACGCCGTAGAGCCCGTCGCCGATCAGCCTGGCCGCGCGCACGGCGACATCCAGCACCTCGGCCGGCACCTCGTCCAGCGCGAAGGTCTTGAAGTTGCCCCAGCCGACCTTGCCGTCGGCCGAGTGGCGGACGATCTGCCAGTGCTTCTTCGCCATCATGTACTGGCAGACGAACAGCGGCTCGCCGTCCAGCACGCCGACACGCCAGTCATGCTCGGTCGGCATGAACTCCTGCGCCAGGATGACGTCGGAATCGTCCAGCAGCTGCTCGGCCATCTGCTCCAGCTCGCGCCGGTCATTGGCCTTGAACACGCCGCGGCTGAAGGACCCGTCCGGGATCTTCAGCACGATCGGGTAGGCGAACTCCTCCTCCAGCCGCTCGATGTTCTTCAGGCTGTCGACCACCACGGTCTTCGGCGTCGGGATCTTGTTCGCGGACAAGAGCTCGTAGAGATAAACCTTGTTGGTGCAGCGCAGGATCGAGGTGCTGTCGTCGATCACCGGCATGCCCTCCTGCTCCGCCCTTCGGGCGAAGCGGAAGGTGTGGTTATCGATCGCCGTGGTCTCGCGGATGAACAGCGCGTCGTATTCGGCCAGGCGCAGCAGGTCCTTCTTCTCGATCAGCTCCACCTCCATGTCCATGGTCTCGGCCACGCGGGCGAGCTTCAGGAGCGAGCGGTGGGTCGACGGCGCGAACTCCTCCTTCGGGTTGAACAGCACGGCCAGCGTGTACTTGGCCGGCTTGTTCTCCTTCGGGTTCCGCCAACCCTGGCGGGTGTAGAGGTCGAGCGTGTCGTAGAAGAAGGTCTCGGTCTCGCCCTCGATGTCGGCGATCGAGAGCTCGCCGATCGAGGCGATGCGGAAGCGGTCGGTGAAGCGGACCTTGACCTCGAGGATCGGGGCCCGGAACCAGTCGAACACGCGGCGGCCGAAATCCTGGAACCGGTCGTCATCGGCCCGGCCGAAGCAGATGATCACCTTGAACGGCCCGCCCGGCGGCACCGACAGCCGCTTGATCCGGCGATTGAGGTCGTCCTCCAGGTCCGGCAGGGCGATCTTGTAGAGCGTCTTCTGGCCGAGATCGAGAATGGTCTCGACCATCGGGATGACCCGGTGGGCACGGGCCTCGGCCAGCAGCGAGACGTAGTAGCCCCGCGTCATGTAGGCGGTGGACCGGGTCAGGTTGATGACCTTCGCGTCCCCCGTCTTCAGCATCTGCGGCCGGGCGATGTAGTCCCGGGCGGTGACGAGCTGGCGGCCGTCGGGGTCGCCCTTGAAGTCGCCGATACGGTCGACGACGATGATCCAACCGCTCATTGGGCCTTCCTGCTGAGCACGACCGCGGCCCTGAGCTGGGTGCGGCCGTAGCGGGCCATGCGCTCGAACTCCCGGCGCGGGATCGGGAGGTTGGCCTTGGCCGAGGCGCTCTCCATCTCCGTCACCGCGACCCAGGGGTCGTGCACATAGATGAAACGCTCGTCGAAGCCGTTTGCGACCACCCAGTGCGGATTTTTTTCGCCATAACCCCGGAACAAGCTGATCAGCACGATCGGGATCGCGCCTTCGGCGATCAGGCCGCACATTTCGGGCAAACCGAGGGCACGGTGCACCACCTCGATCCGGCGGCGGGCGCAGCGGGCGCGGAAATCCTCCTGCACCACCGTCATCACCGCCTTCTTGTCCGGGCTGCGGACGCCGTCGAGGAACAGCAGCGAATCATCGCTGACGAAGATCCGCGCCCGCAGCCCGCGGTCATGCGCCGCCAGCGCCATGCCGTAAGGGTCGCAGCCGCCATGCCCGGAGGTCATGTAGATCGTCGTCGCCTCGCGCCACAGCCGCAGCTCGCGCGCGCGGCTCAGCTCCGTGTCCGGGTCCAGCGCCTTCAGCGCCATCAGCAGCGTCGCCGCGCCGCAGGTGAAGTTGGTGGTCTGGGCGTAATAGGGCACATGCAGGTCGGTCTGCGGCAGGTCTTCGGTCCCCAGCCGCTTCTCGAAGCGCAGCGCGTCGGCATGGTCCTCGTAGAAGTCGAGGTAGCGCCCGAAATGCCGGTAGCCGCGCGACTCGTAGAGTGCGATCGCCCTGGCGTTGTCCGGCCGCACCTCCAGCCGCAGGAACAACGCGCCCTCGTCATGCGCCGCCCGCTCCGCCGCCTCCAGCAGCCGGGCGCCGAGGCCGCGGCCACGGATCTCGGGGTCGACCGCGAGGGAGTAGAGCCGCGCCAGCGCCGTCGTCCGGCGCAACAGCACCAGGGCATAGCCGAGCAGCCGGCCTTCGGACTCCGCCGCCAGGCAGACGGCGTGGCCCCTGGTCAGCAGGTGCAGGAAGCTGCGTCGGCTGATGCGGTCATGGTCGAAGGCGCGGGATTCAATCTCCAGCAACCGCGGCACGTCGTCGGGCGTGGCGATGCGGATGGTCTCGGCGGTCGGGGCGGCGGAGCGGTGATCGGGCATCGCGCGGTCGAATCTCGGATCGGTTATCGCGCCGATACCGGTCCCGCACCAGGGGCTATTCCGAGATGACGGCGAATTCATCCATGCGCCTCGGAAAGCTGTGCCATTTTTCGCCGCCATGACCACCAGCGACGCCGCCCTGACCCGCCCCCGCAGCCGACTCGCGCCACTCTTTCGCGGGCTGAGCCTGGTCCTGGCGCTGCTCTGGCTGGTGCTGCTGCTCGGCGTGCCCTCGGCGCCCGATGGCTGGCAGGTCTACGGCCTGGCCTCGGTGCCGGTCGAGCTGGCGGTGCTGGTCGCCGCGCTGGCCCTGGCGCCGCCGCTGCGGCAGTCGCGTGCCCTCGCCGTCACCCTCGGCGGCCTCGGCCTGCTGGTCGCGATCATCAAGCTCGCCGACTTGGCCACCCAGATCTCCTTCGGCCGGCCGGTCAGCCTCTATGTCGACCGGCTGCTGCTGGTCAACGGCATGCATCTGGCGACCGGGGTGCTGGGCGCGCTCGGCCTGATGGGCATCACCCTGGGGGTGCTGGTCGCTGCCTGGTGCGTGTGGTGGGCCACAGCCCGCTCGGTGCGGCGGCTGCAGCAGGCCCTCTCCGCCTCGGCCGGCCGGCGCGGCGTCGCCGGCGGGCTGGCCGCCCTGATCCTCGCGATCTTCGCCATCGGCCAGGCGATGCCGGACGCCTATGGCGCGGCTCGTCCGGTGAACGACACCGCCAGCTTCATGGTGATGGACCAGATCCATCGCCTGATCCCGGCCCTGGCCATGGAGGGCACCTTCCGCGCCGAGGAGGCGGTGGACCCGCTGGTCGGCGGGGTGTCGCGGACGCCCCTGGCCGGGCTGGGCGGCGCCGACGTCACCGTCGTGTTCCTGGAATCCTACGGCCGCAGCGCGCTGGAGGATCCGCGCTTCGACGCCCTGCCCAAGGCCGCGCTGGCTGAGATGGGGCCGAAGCTGGCCGCTGCCGGAGTCTACACCGCCTCCGGCTGGTTGGCCTCTCCCACCCGCGGCGGCCAGTCCTGGCTGGCGCATGCGACGCTGGCCAGCGGCATGCAGATCGACGATCAGATGCGCTACGACCTGCTCGTCACGGGCAAACGCATGACCCTGTCCCGGCTGTTCGCCAAGGCCGGCTACCACACCGGGCTGATCGCCCCGGCGGTGACCGGCGGCGAGCCCGAGGCCAAGCGCTTCTACGGCTTCGACCAGACGCTGTTCGCCGACGGCCTCGGCTATGCCGGCCCACCCTTCGGCTGGGTGACGATGCCGGACCAGTACACCCTGGCCGCCTATGACCGCTGGCAGCGGCAGCAGCCGAAGCCGCTGTTCAGCGAGGTGGTGCTGGTGTCCAGCCACGCGCCCTGGACCCCGGTGCCGACGATGGTCGACGACTGGGGCCGGATCGGCGACGGCAGCCTGTACCGCACCCTGCCGGCCACCGGCGGCACGCCGGAGCAGGTGTGGAGCGACCCGGACATGATCCGGTCCCAGTATGGCCAGTCCATGGCCTATTCGCTGCGCGCGGTGCTGGACTATGCCGCCCGGGTCATGGGCGACCACACGCTGATGATCGTGCTGGGCGACCACCAGCCGGCGCCGATCGTGACCGGGCCGGGCACGCCGCGCGACGTGCCGGTGCATGTCTTCAGCCGCGATGCCGATCTGGTCGCCCGGTTCCGCGAATGGGGCTTCGTCGACGGGCTGAATCCGCCGGAAACCGGGGCAGTGGCGCCGATGGCGAGCTTCCGGGATGCGTTCGCGCGGTCCTTCTCCCCGTAAAAGCGAACCTATTGCGCGTGTCAATCTGTGAAAATGCAGATCAGCACCTGCCGCTGCGCCTGGGTTCGCCAGCTTCTGCGCGGGCTTGCGAGCCATTAGGTTAGCATCGGAACAAATTCACGAAGGTTGCGTTGATCGGTCGGCTTCGGCGTGCGGCGGCGAACCGCCATGGGCCGGAGCCAGGTTGTGGGGGCTTGGGCCATGCGGGGAGCAATCAGCGCCGCGCAGGATGGTCTTTGTCCACGAACCGCCACAATCACGGTCGATCGTGCCGGCATGTTGCAGTGCAAAAAGTGCGGTGGTGGTGACGTGGAGCTGAGCAGACGCCAGATCTTGATGGGAACGACCGCGCTAGCGGCGTCATCCCTGTTCGGCGCCATGCGGCCGGCCGTCGCCGCCCCCAGCCTGGGCGAGACCACGCCGTTCAGCATGACCTGGCTGGTCGACCGGGCCAAGACCGTGTCGCAGGCCCCCTTCGTGCCGCCGGACGAGAACCTGCCGGCCGAGATCACGCAGCTGACCTACGACCAGCTGCGGGCGATCCGCTTCCTGCCGGAGCAGGCGCTATGGAAGCCGGAGAACCTGCCGTTCCAGATGCAGTTCTTCCATCTCGGCGCCTATTACGACAAGCCGGTCCACATCTTCCAGGTCGACGGCTACCAGGCGCGCGAGGTGCTGTACCGCCAGGACCTGTTCGACCTGGGCGGCACCAAGTTCCCGGACAACCCGTCGGACCATCTCGGCTTCGCCGGCTTCCGGCTGCACTACGCCATCAACCGGCCGGAATTCCTGGACGAGATCGCGGTCTTCCTCGGCGCCAGCTATTTCCGCTGCCTCGGCCGCAAGAACATCTACGGCCTGTCCGCCCGCGGGCTGGCGATCGACACCGGCTCGACCCGCGGCGAGGAATTCCCGTATTTCCGCCAGTTCTGGGTCGAGACGCCGGCGCCGGACGCCAAGCAGATCCGGATGTACGCCCTGCTCGACAGCCCCGGCATCACCGGCGCCTACAGCTTCCTGATCAAGCCGGGCGAGATCACCACGGTCGACATCGAAGCGACGCTGTACCCGCGCCACCCGATCGAGAAGCTGGGCATCGCGCCGCTGACCAGCATGTTCCTGTTCGGGCCGCAGGACCACCGGACCTTCGACGATTTCCGGCCCGAGGTGCATGACAGCGACGGCCTGTCGATGTGGAGCGGCGCCGGCGAATGGCTGTGGCGGCCGCTGCGCAACCCGTCGCGCCTGCTGATCAGTTCCTTCATGGATGAGAACCCGCGCGGCTTCGGCCTGATGCAGCGCCAGCGCTCCTACGCCAGCTACCAGGACCTGGAGGCGATGTATGAGCGCCGGCCCAGCCTGTGGGTCGAGCCGCTGAGCGGCTGGGGCCCCGGCGTGGTGCAGCTGGTCGAGATCCCGACCGACCGCGAGATCCACGACAACATCGTCGCCTTCTGGGTGCCGAAGACGCCGGTCGATGCCGGCCAGGAATGGAAGCTGTCCTACCGGCTGCACTGGGGCATGAACCCGCCGGTGCTCAGCGACCGGGGGATCGTGGTGTCGACCCGCACCGGCGCCGGCGGCGTGTCCGGCAGCGACAGCAAGGCCAGCGATACCCGCAAGTTCGTCATCGACTTCCGTGGCGGCGCGCTTGACTCTTTGCCGCAGGACGCGTCATTGGAAGCCGTGGTCACGGCTTCTGCCGGGGAGATCCAATTCCCCGTCGCACAGCGGAATCCGGAACTCGGTGGCTGGCGGGCGTTCTTCGATCTGAAACCTGCCGGCGACGACCCCGCCGAGCTTCGGTGCTTCTTACGGCAAGGCAGCGATGCCTTGACCGAAACATGGAGTTTCCAATGGACGCCTTGACGACGCATCGGAATCATCCCATGTCCCAGGTCGGGTTGCAGACCCCGGTCAACATCAACATGCCTGACAACGTCATCGCCTTCTTCCAGGGCCTGGGATTCACTGAGCCGGCCGCGCTCTCGGGCGCGATCGAAACGGCGTTTTGCGACGTCGATCCGGCCGCGATGCCGGCCCAGGCGCTGCTGGATCACGCCCGCCGCCGCACCGCGGACTGGTTCGCCGTGGTGCTGAACCGCAGCGAGCGCGACGACGACGCCGTCCTGACCATCGGCCGCGCCGCCTATCTGCTGACCGACGCCGCCCGCCGCTGGCCCGAGCACTTCCTGTCCGAGGACCCGCTGCCCCAGGCGATGGAGCAGGCGCTGCGCCGCGTGTCGCCGGTGCCGGTGCCGCGCGCCAAGCCGACGCCGATGCTGGACCAGCCGCTGGATCCGGTCTGGGCCGGCGAGCCCTTGAAGCGCATCTTCGGATGGTGGTCGCCGGAGGCAGCCGAGCGGCGCCCGGCCTGACGGAAAGGCGATTTCCTAGCCGATGACCGGACTCGAAGCGGCGTCCTACGCCTCCGCGGCTCGCTGGCGCCGCCTCGCCGTGTTCGGCGCCACCGCGCTGTCCACGATTGCCGCCGCCTTCGCCCTTTACCGGTTCCTGTCGGTCGGCGGCGTCACCGGGCTCGAGCTGGCCCTGGTGGTGATGTTTGCCATCAACTTCTCGTGGATCGCGCTGTCCTTCTGGACCGCCCTGCCCGGCTTCCTGACCCTGTTGCTGCGCTGGGGCCAGCCCGGCTTGGTCTGGCCGCAGGGGGCCGAGGCGGTGGCGCCGCTGAAGAGCCGCACGGCGGTGCTGATGCCGGTCTACAACGAGGATACGACCGGCATCTACGCCAACCTTCAGGCAATCCATGACAGCCTGGCCCGGACCGGCCATCTCGGCGCCTTCGACATCTTCATCCTGAGCGACAGCACCAACCCGGACGTCTGGGTGGCGGAGGAGATCGGCTGGAGCGCGCTGTGCCGCCGCACCGAGGGCAGCGGCCGCATCTTCTACCGCAAGCGCCGGCACAACGTGGCCAAGAAGGCCGGCAACATCGCCGATTTCTGCACCCGCTGGGGCGCCCGCTACGACTTCATGGTGGTGCTGGACGCCGACAGCCTGATGGCCGGCGACACGCTGGTGACCATGGCCCGGCTGATGCAGTCCAACCCGCGCGCCGGCATCATCCAGGCGCCGCCGCTGGTGGTGAACCGCAACACGCTGTGGGCCCGGATGCAGCAATTCGCCGGCGCCCTGTACGGCCCGATCGTCGGCGCCGGCTTGGCCTTCTGGCAGCTCGGCGACGGCAATTACTGGGGCCACAACGCGATCATCCGCACCCGCGCCTTCATCGAAAGCTGCGGCCTGCCGATCCTGTCCGGGCGGCCGCCCTTCGGCGGCCATATCCTGTCGCACGACTTCGTCGAGGCGGCGCTGATCCGGCGCAACGGCTGGACCGCCTGGCTGGTGCCGGAGCTCGGCGGCAGCTACGAGGAATGCCCGCCGACGATGATCGACCACGCCAAGCGCGACCGGCGCTGGTGCCAGGGCAACATGCAGCATCTGCGCGTCCTGGTGGCGCGCGGCCTGCACCCCCTCTCCCGCCAGCATATGGCGATGGGAGTGATGAGCTATGTCTCCTCGCCGCTGTGGCTGATCTTCATCTGCATCGGCATGTTGACGGCGCTTGAGCACAAGCTAGAGATCCCGGTCTATTTCCCGACGGGCGAGGCGCTGTTCCCGGTCTGGCCGGTGCAGGACCAGACCCTGGCGGTGCGCCTGCTGGTGATCTCCTTCCTGATGCTGCTGGCGCCGAAGATCTTCGGCTGGATCCTGCTGCTGTTCGACCGCCGCCTGGCCGCCGGCTATGGCGGCGCCTTCCGGGCGCTGCTGAGCCTGCTGTTCGAGACCTTCTTCTCGATCTTCCAGGCACCGGTGATGATGCTGTTCCACTCCAGCTTCGTGCTGCAGGCCTTCCTCGGCCGCGACAGCGGCTGGGGCACCCAGTCGCGCGACGACAGCGGCACCACCTGGGCCGACGCGGTGCAGATGCATCGCGGCCACACCATCTTCGGCGCCGTGCTGGGCGTGGTGGCGCTGTGGATCTCGCCGTCGATGCTGGCTTGGCTGTCGCCGCTGGTGATCGGCCTCCTGCTGTCGATCCCGCTGTCGGTGATCACCTCGCGCCACTCCACCGGCGTCTGGGCCCGCAAACTGGGCCTGCTGGTGACGCCGGAGGAGCGGCAGAAGCCGCAGATCGTGATCGAGGCGACGGCCTTGGGGGAGCAGCTCTCCGCCATCACCCGGCCGATCGAGGACGGGCTGGCCACGGTGATCCGCGACCCGCTGGCCAACGCCATCCACATGACGCTGCTGACCGGATCGCCCGAGGCTGGGCGCGAGGACCCGAAGGTGGTCGAGGCGGCACGGCGCAAGCTGACCGCCGGTGGCCCGGGCACGCTCAACACCGGCGCCCTCAGCCGCGACGAGAAGCTGGCGCTGCTGTTCGACCCGCGGTCCTTGAGCGAGCTGCACCTGACCGCCCTGGCCGGCGGCCGCCTGCAGGCCGCCCCGCGAGGCTGAGGCAGCAGCCCTCTTACTTCAGTTCTCCGCAAGATCATTTGCGTTGCCTCTCCCGCCGGACGCGGGAGAGGCAACCCAAACGCTCACGCGGCCAGGGTCACTCCCACTCCGCCACCGGACGGCTGCGCGTCTCCAGGCTGCGCGGCACCGACACCCATTCCAGGAAGGCGGTGTTCCAGCCGGCGGCCTCGGCAATCGCGCGCAAGTCGTCGACCGCTGGCAGCGACGCCGCCAGCGCGGAGGCGTCGAGACCGAGCGACGGCCGCGCCAGGGTGACCAGCAGCGTCTCGCCGGCGCCGATACGGCCGACCAGGGCCGGCACCGAGGCCTGCGGGAACACCAGATGGGTGTTCGGCGCCACATCCGCCTCGACCACCCGGCGCAGCCCGCCGAGATCGGCCAGGCTGGAGGCGTGGCCGTCGGCGACCGCGATGGTCAGGCCCTGCGGTCCCGGCTCCCGCGTATCGAAGGCCTGCTTCAGCTTGCCCCGGGTGCGGCTGTGCGCCGGCACGGCATGGCCGGATTCGATCACCGTCAGCGGCGCGTCGGACGCGATGCGGTGCAGCCGCAGCTCCCAATCGCCGGCGAAGCCCTGCAGCGTCGTCACCTTGACCCCGGCCAGCGGCTGCCAGATTGTCTCGATCCAGCCCTCGCCGACCCGGGACGAGGTCAGCGCGCCACGGGCCCGGAATTCCTGCCCATCGCGGCTGACCGCCAGGATATTGTCGCCGCAGAAGCCGTGCCCCAGCCAGCGGTCGCCCTCCACCGCCAGGCCGAAGCGCGACGAGTAGGCCAGCTTGCCGTATTTGTCGACCGAACCGCGCATCTCCAGCCGCACCGGGCCGGCCGGCAGAGCCACGACGTCGCCGCCGCTGCGCCGTACCACCATCGAGGCGCCGCGCAGCGTGGCCGTGCCGTCAGCCGCATCGAGATCCTCCTCCCGCGCCGTCCAGAACGGGTGGCTGTCCGGCAGGGCCAGCGGCAGGAAGGCCTTGAACGCCCAGTAGGGCGAGCCGGGGGAGTTGTACTCCTCGCTCATCAGATAGTTCGGCCAGCGATAGCCGACCGGCAGCCGGCCGGCGGCGTCGAGGATCGGCTGCTGCATCCACCAGCGGATCTGCCGGGCCCACAGGCCGCGGATCTGGCCCCAGGGCAGCGCCTCGACCCCGGCATAGGCGAGCGCGCCCCAGAACCCGGCCATGGCGAAACGGTAGGTCAGCGACCGGCCGATCGCCAGCGCCGCGCCGTCGGCGCCGAACCAGTGGCGGAAGCCCTGGGCGAAGGCGGTGGCGCGGTCGCGATAGGCCTGCGTCCGGACCGGGTCCTGCTCCGCCCGGTGGGCGGCATAGATCAGGCCGTAGAAGTGCAGCGCGAAGCCGTTGTAGTGGTCGATCCAGCCGCCCTCGCCGTCGCCGTACCAGCCTTCGGCGCCGATGAACTGGTCGATCCGGTCCAGGTGCCGGTCGCGCGAGGCGGTGTCGATGCCGATTCCCACCCGCTCCAGCCCCAGCCCGGCCATCACGGGAAAGAAGTGCCAGTTGTTGTCGGCCATCTGCACCGACTGGATGCCGCCCAGCCATTCGGCCGTCCGGCGCTTCGCCGCGTCCGGCAGAGGTTCCCACAGCCTGTCCGGCGCCAGCGCCAGGGCGAAGCCCAGCGCCGCCATCTCGACCGAGCGCTGGTCGGTGTCGGTCACCGCCTCCCAGTACTCCGGGTGGTCGGGGTCGGTGCCGCTGGCCAGGCCGTCGCGGAACTTGTCCCAGAAGTCGAAGCCGCCGCCGCCGGCATGCAGCGGCGCCAGGCCCCAGAGCGGCCGGGCATAGCCTTCGAACCACTGCGCCTTGCGGTTGAAATGGGCGGAATCCAGCCCGAGGCGGATCTGCGCCCTGCCCTCGCTGAAGCCGGATTCGAGGGGCGCGGTCAGGTCGCGCAGCAGGCGCTGCACATCGGCCCGGCTGGCCAGCGGATTGGCGCGGATGCGGTCGGCGGTGGTATCGGTCATCGGGATGCCCAGAGCAGGCCGCGGCGCAGGATCTCGCGCATCTGCGGGTGTTCGAACTCGCGCACCACATGGCCCAGCGCGGTGTAGAACACCCGCCCGGCGCCGTAGCGCTTCTTGTACACGACCGGCATGGTGACGCCGTCGATCCAGGCAGCGTGCTCGCCGGAGAAGGTGGTGGTGGCCAGCACCTCCACGATCGGGTCGACATGCAGGTAGTACTGCTCCGACACGTAGTCGAAGTCCTCGATGCCTTCCATGATCGGGTCGCCCGGCCGGGTGACGTTGACCCGGAACGGGATGATGTTGCCGGGATGGGCCACCCACTGGCAGCCGGCCATGAAATGGAAGCCCACCGCCTCGCGGAACGACCCCGCCAGGCCGCCGTGATAGCCGGCGATGCCCGTGCCGCCCTGGACCGCGGCCAGCAGGTTGTCCAGCGGCTCCTTGGCGATGGCGGCTCGGGTGATGCAGGGCACGATCAGGTCCATCTCGCGCACCGCCGGGTCGGCGAAGGCGTTGATGTCGCCTTCGACCCGGACCTCGAAACCCTCGTCCCGCAGCATCGCGGCGACATAGGCGGCGCCCGGCTCGGGCTCATGCCCCTCCCAGCCGCCCCAGACGATCATGGCGCGTTTCATCGGCATCCTCTCAAGCTCCGGAACCGGCGGCCGTCACCGCCGGCGCATCAGGGTGTTGCCCTGCTCCACCAGTTGCTTCGCCGCGTCGTCGATCGACAGCTGGCCGAAGGCGAGCTGGTCGGTGGTGATGCCGAGATGGTCGCCGAACTCCTGCGACCCGATCGGCGGCGGTGCTTGGTAGGCCCCGACCTTGCCCGCCAGGGCGTTCACGTAGTCGACCGAGGCGCGCTCGGTCTCGTTCAGCGTCGGCAGGATCGCCTCCCGCACCTTGCGCGACGGCGGCACGCCGCGCTCGACGCCGAGGATCTTGCCCGCCTCGAGGTCGTTGACGAAGAAGTCGATGAAGGCGGCCGCCGCCTCGCCGTTCTTCGAGGTCGAGCCGACGCTCCAGATCAGCGCCGGCCGGTAGTAGTGGCCGGACGGGGCGCCGCCGCCCGCCTGCGGCACCATGGTGATGCCGAGCTTGTTCGGCATCATCGCCTGGTAGCCGACCAGCTGGTTCGAATAGGTGAAGCCCATCGCCGAGTAGCCGCGGCTGAGCGGGTTGGTCTCGATGATGCTCTGGTCCTGGGTCTGGATGTCGCCGCCGACGCAGCCACCCCGCGCCCGCAGATCCTCCCAATAGGCGTACCACTCCCTGGCGTCCTCGACGCCGAAGCCGAGCTGGCCGTCCTCGGAGTACAGGGTCTTGCCGCGCTGGCGCAGCCAGACGTCGAGCACATAGGAGTAGCGGGCGCCGTAGGACGAGCCCCAGAAATGATCCTTACCCAGGGCCTTGGTCAGCTCCACCGACAGGTCGGCATATTGCGCCCAGGTCGTCGCCGCCGTCGGGGGCGACAGGCCAGCCTTGGCGAAGACCGTGGTGTCGTAGAACAGCGAGAAGGAGTTCAGCCCGAGGGCGACGCCCCAGACCTTGCCGCCGATCCGGCACAGATCGACGGTTCCCGGGTCGAAATCGTCGACCTTGAGCGTCCTCGACAGGAACGGGTCGAGCGCCATGCAGGCGCCGCGGCCGGAATAGTCGGAGATGGTGCGCGGCTCGAGCTGGTAGACGTCGGAGATGTTCCGGCCGGCCATCTGCGTCGACAGCTTGGTCCAGTAGGCGCTGCCGCTGATCGCCTCGCCGACGATGCTGATCCCCGGCGCCTTCTGCTGGTACAGGTCGATCACCGCCTGGGTGCGCCTGGTGCGGTCCTGCGACCCCCACCAGGCCAGGCGCAGCCGCGTTCCCTCGGCCCGGGCGATCCCCGGACCGAGGGTCAGGGCCGCGGTCGCGGCCAGCGAGCCGCGCAGCAGCGATCGACGGTTCAGATGGATCTGATCGGTCACGCGCTCCCCCTTCCGGTTATTTCGGCCGCAGCGTCGCCGTCCCCTGCTCCACCAGCTGCTGCGCGGCATCGGCCACCGACAGCTGGCCGAAGGCCAGCTGGTCCGCCACCTTGCGCACCACGTCGCGGTCGAATTGCTGCGACCCGACCGGCGCCGGCGGCGGATAGGCGCTGACCTTGTCGGCCAGCAGGTTGACGTAGTCGACCGAGGCGCGCTCGGTCTCGTTCAGCGTCGGCAGGATCGCCTCCCGCACCTTCGGCGACATCGGCACGCCGCGCTCGACGCCCAGGATCTTGCCGGCCTCGACATCGTTGACGAAGAAATTGATGAAGGCCGCCGCCGCCTCGCCGTTCTTCGAGGTGGCGCCGATGCTCCAGATCAGCGCCGGCCGGTAGTAGTGGCCGGATGGGGCGCCTCCGCCGGCCTGGGGCACCATGGCGATGCCGAGCTTGTTCGGCATCATCGCCTGGTAGCCGACCAGCTGGTTGGAATAGGTGAAGCCCATCACCGAGTTGCCGCGGGTCAGCGGGTTGGTCTCAATGGTGTTCTGGTCCTGGGTCTGCAGGGCATCGCGCTGTTGCATCGCCGCGCCATAGGCGCTCAACGATTGCTCCGACTCCTTCAGTGCATTCAGC
>NZ_JBCNNF010000092.1:0-19246 GCF_039594555.1 Inquilinus sp. | reverse complement strand
AGCCGGCCGAGCCGGCCGAGAGTCCCGGCCGGGCCGCCGCTGCCCCGGCCTGGCGCGGTGAGACAGTGCCCTTCGCCGCCGGCTTCTGCGGCATGCATCCGGCCACCGAGCGCGCCTGGGGCCGGCTGGTGCAGCGCCATCTGCGCGGCATCGGCGTGCGCCAGCGCGGCTATGGCGACCCGATGGGCCACCGGCCGCTGCGCGAGGCGCTGGCCGAATATCTCCGCGTCTCCCGCTCTGTCGCCTGCGACGCCGACCGCATCGCCATCGTCTCCGGCAGCCAGCAGGGGCTGGACCTGGTGCTGCGCTGCATCGTCCAGGCCGGCGACCCGGCCTGGATCGAGGATCCGTGCTACCCGGCGGCGCTGGCCTGCCTGCGGCAGCATCAACTGCGGATCGCCCCGGTGCCGGTCGACGGGCAGGGGCTGGACGTCGCCGCCGGGCTGGCGCTGGAGCCGGAGGCGCGGCTGCTCTACTGCACCCCGACCCATCACTACCCGTTGGGCGTGGCGATGAGCCTGCCGCGGCGGCTGGCGCTGCTCGATTGGGCGCGCGACGGGCGCTGGGTGATCGAGGACGACTACGACAGCGAGTTCCGCTTCTCCGGCCGGCCGCTCTCGGCGCTGCAGGGCTTGGACCGGCATGGCCGCGTGATCTATATCGGTACGCTCAGCAAGGTCCTGTTCCCGGGGCTGCGCGTCGGCTACGTGGTGCTGCCGCCGGAGCTGGTCGACCGCTTCGCCGTGATCCGCAACGCCGCCGACCGCTTCCCGTCGACCATCCTCGACGACGTGCTGGTCGACTTCATCAATGAGGGCCATTTCACCCGGCACATCCGCCGCATGCGCCAGGAATACGCCGAGCGGCGCGAGCGGCTGACCGCGGCGCTGGCGGCGGAGGCGGGCGACGACCTGACCGTCGTCCCGGTCGACCGTGGCATGTATCTCGTCGCCGACCTGCGGCCGGGGCTGGACGATGTCGCGGTGGCGGAGGCAGCACGCCGGCGCGGCATCGTGGTGCGGCCCCTGTCGCCGATGCACATCGCGGCGCCGCCGCGCCGGGCATTGATCCTCGGCTTCACCGGCTATCCGCCCCAGGCCCTCGACGTCGCCGCGCGGACGCTCGGGACGGTGCTGCGCGGGTTCCGCTGACCGCTACCCCTCGTCGACGCGGATGGCGGCGATCAGCTGCTGCAGCCGGGCGAAATCCTGCTCCTCGCGATAGGGCGTCAGGTCCAGGTCGTTCGGCACCTTGGTCAGCCTCTCATCGGCAATGCTCTTCACATTCTGCTGGGTGAAGCGGTCGTAGTCGCGCCAGGCGATGCCGTGCGCCTCCACCGCGGCACGCTCGCTGCGCAGCGCGATCTGATGGGCATGGATGTAGTTGAGGCCGAGCTCGTCCAGCAGGGCCTTCTCGATCGCCTCGTGCAGCACCAGGAAGGCATCGGTCTCGACCCGGCGGCCGCCGAATGCGTGCGAGCGCGGCATGTGGCGGTCGATATAGATCGTCTCGCCGTTCTGGCTGTAGCCCGCCGTGTAGGGAATGTCGTGGTCGCGGTCCACCCGCTTGACCCTCGCGGCGACGGCCTTGAGCACGTCGCGCATCACCGCGTCGTCGACCGCCTCGCTGCGGGTGCGGACCTCGCGATTGGTCTCCTCGGAGAGCGGAGAATTGACCAGCATGTCCGGACCTTCTTCGTGCCTCGCTCAGGCAACAGGCCGGAGAAGCGGCCGGTTTCATCCGCATTGGTCGGGCCGGCCTCTCGGAATTGGACCTTTCCAGACGCTGCGAAGCGCGGCATCGGAAAGGCCAATACCGTTCCGAGGACCGCCATGAACCAGATCGTCCCCTCCGCCCGCGCCAGGCTGAAGCGCCTGGCCAAGCGCGGCGCCTATGACCGTGCCACCGTCCATGCCGTGCTCGATGCCAGCGTGGTCTGCCATATCGCCTATGTCCTCGACGGCCAGCCCTATTGCACGCCCACCGCCTATTGGCGCGAGGGCGACCGGCTGTACTGGCACGGCTCCTCGGTCAGCCGGATGCTGCAGGGGCAGGGGGCGGGCCTGCCGGTGTGCCTGACCGCGACCCATATCGACGGGCTGGTCCTCGCCCGCTCCGGCTTCAACTGCTCGATGAACTACCGCGCGGTGATGGTGTTCGGCACCGCGTCGAAGGTGGAGGACGAGGCGCATAAGCGCGAGGCGCTCGACGCCTATGTCGAGCGGCTGTTCCCCGGCCGGGTGGCGGAGATGCGGCGCCCGACCGACAAGGAGGTGCGGGCGACGGCGCTGATCTCGATGGAGATCGAGGAGGCCAGCGTGAAGATCCGCACCGGCCCGCCGCATGACGACGAGGAGGACCTGGCTGCCGGCATCTGGGCCGGGGTGATCCCGATTGCCGAGACCATCGGCGCGCTGCAGCCCTGCCCGCTGCTGCCGGCCGGCATCGCCCCCGGCGCCGGCACCGAACCTTATGCCAGGGATGCTCGCTTCGACGAGATCCTGCGGGCCAATGTCGGGGGCGGCCTCGCCCCCATCGAAGCCGGCGAGTAGGATAGGGACGACATGACGACCGAACTGACCAATTCCCTGGGCCAGCCGATCGGCGCGCCCGTTCCCGGCTGGGAGAAGCGGCCGGCGCCGCCGCGCACGCCGATGGAGGGCCGCACCTGCCGGCTCGAGCCGCTCGACCCCGCCCGCCATGCCGAGGATCTCTATGAGGCGATGGGCCGGGACGCGGAGGGCCGGAACTGGACCTATCTCGCCATCGGCCCCTTCGCCGAGTTCGACAGCTTCCGCGCCTGGCTGGAGAAGATGGCGGCCGGCAGCGACCCGCAGTTCCACACCGTGATCGACCGCGCCACCGGCCGGGCGGTCGGCGTCGCCTCCTATCTCCGCATCGACCCGGCGAACGGGGTGATCGAGGTCGGGCACATCCATTTTTCGCCGCTGCTGCAGCGCACGCCGATGGCGACCGAGGCGATGTTCCTGATGATGCGGCGGGTGTTCGACGAGCTGGGCTACCGCCGCTACGAGTGGAAATGCGACAGCCGGAACGCGCCGTCGCGCGCCGCGGCCGCCCGCCTCGGCTTCCAGTATGAGGGGCTGTTCCGTCAGGCCCTGGTCTATAAGGGCCGCAACCGCGACACCGCCTGGTTCTCGATCATCGACGGTGAATGGCCGCGGCTGCGCGCCGCCTTCGAACGCTGGCTCGACCCGGCGAATTTCGACGCCGAGGGCCGGCAGAAGGAGAAGCTGTCGGACCTGACCCGCGCCCCGGGCTGACGCGGCCTCGGTTACGGATGAAACGCGGCTGCCGGGAGGCCGAAACGATCGCGCAATCCTGATCGACGAATCTTGGACGGATTCCGTCCGCAACAGACCGACAGGATAACCGATGCCGTTTGCCGAGATCGATCAGCAGAGCCTGCATTACATCGACCGGGGCAGCGGCTTCCCGGTGCTGCTGGGGCACAGCTATCTCTGGGACTCCGGCATCTGGGCGCCGCAGATCGAGGCGCTGTCGCAGCGCTACCGGGTGATCGCGCCCGATCTGTGGGGCCATGGCCGGTCGGGCCGGCTGCCGGCGGGGACCGACGGCCTGCCCGGCCTGGCGCGGCAGGCCCTGGCGCTGCTCGACACGCTCGGCATCGAGCGTTTCGCGGTGATCGGGCATTCGGTCGGCGGCATGTGGGGCGCCGAGCTGGCGCTGCTGGCCCCGGACCGTGTCGCCAGCCTGGTCCTGATGAACACCTCCCTCCTGCCCGAGCCGGCGGCGTCCCGGGCGCAGTACGCCGCCCTGATGAACCAGATCGAGGCGATCGGGGCGTTGCCGGCCCCGATGCTCGACATCATCGTCCCGCTCTATTTCCGGGCCGGCCTCGACCCAGCGTCGCCACTGCCGGCGGGGCTGCGCCAATCCCTGGCCGCCGTGCCGGCGGAGCGGCTGCGCGAGAGTGTGATCCCGCTCGGCCGCATCATCTTCGACCGCCCCGACGGGCGCGAGCGCCTGCGCGGGCTGGATCCCGAGCGCACCCTGCTGGTCTGCGGCGCGCAGGACCAGCCGCGCCCGCCGGCCGAGACCGAGGAGATGGCCGGCATCATCGGCTGCCGCTTCGTCGCGGTGCCCGATGCCGGCCACGTCTCGGGCCTCGAGAACCCGGACTTCGTCAACCGGACGCTGATCGCCGAGCTCGAGAAGCAACTGGCGGACGACTGACGCGCCACGGCACCAATCCCCTCACCGATCCTCCCGTCACCAATCTGTCATGGGATGGCATGGGCCGCCTTGCGGTCCGGCCGTCCTGTTCCTATACACTGCGCAGCAGCAGATGGCCGGATGGCCGCTCTGCCGGGCTTCGGCCCGGCGGGGAGGAAAGTCCGGGCTCCACGGAAACACGGTGCCGGGTAACGCCCGGCGGGGGCGACCCCAGGGACAGTGCCACAGAAAGCAAACCGCCCGGCTCCGGCCGGGTAAGGGTGAAAGGGTGCGGTAAGAGCGCACCGCGCGGCCGGCAACGGTCGCGGCACGGTAAACCCCACCGGGAGCAAGACCGAATAGGGGCGGGGCGGTTCATGGGAAACCATGGGCCGACAGGCGTTTCCGCCTGCCGCCCGGGTTGGTCGCGCGAGGCGACGGGCGACCGTCGTCCCAGAGGAATGGCCATCCCCCGACCCGCCGTCCGCAAGGATACGGGGCCGGGGACAGAACCCGGCTTACAGGCCATCTGCCGCCTTTTCCCATCCCGTCCCAGGGCATCCCGTGTCCCGGCCGCCGAGCGGATCCGGGCCGTTTTGCTTGCCTGAGAAGGAGAACAAAAGAAAAACAGACCCGTAATCGGAGTCGAAACAAGCGCGCCAACTTTCGATTTGTTCCGGAGTCAGTCGAAGACTCCCCGCAAAGCGGCAAAAAAACCACGGATCGAAGAGAATCCATTGATTTCCCATGATTTGACCGGTCCGTCCCATTGCGTTCCACCCTTACCCATGATATCCCATGATCTCCCATCGGATGGGATCGATCGTCCACTTCCGGGGTGTGGACGACGGGGGTGTTGCAGGCGGCGGACGCGCCGCTGGGGGGATGGATGGCTCGGTTCACGGGCACCTACGTCAACAAGGTCGACAAGAAGGGGCGGGTCAGCGTGCCCGCTCCCTTCCGCGCGACCTTGGAGGCGCTGGGCGCTCCGGTGGTGAACCTGAAGCCCTCCCCCGACCGCCAGGCGCTGGACGGGGTCACCGAAGCCTACATGGACGAGGTGCAGCGCCGGCTCGACGCGATGGACCTGTACTCGCCGGAGCGCGAGGCCCTGGAAATCCGCGAATTCTCCGAAACGCAGCAGCTGCAGATGGATCCGGAGGGGCGGATCATCCTGCCGCGGCACATGCTGGATCTGGCCGGCATCACCGACAGCGTCGCCTTCATGGGCATGGGCAGCCGCTTCCAGATCTGGGAGCCGGAGGCGCTGAAGGCGCATCAGCAGGCCCGCTTGGCCGCGTCGCGCGAGCTGACCCTGGCCCGCGCCGGCGGGAACGGGGCCGGCGCCAATGGAGGGGCGGCATGAGCGGCGCCCACATCCCGGTCCTGCTGAACGAGATCGTGGCGGCGGTGGCGCCGCGCGACGGCGACCTGATCGTCGACGGCACCTTCGGCCGTGGTGGCTACACCCGCGGTCTGCTGGCGGCGGCCGACTGCCGGGTGGTCGGCATCGACCGCGACCCCGAGGCGGTGGCCGAGGGGCGACGGCTGGAGGCCGAGCAGCCCGGCCGGTTCCGCATCATCGAGGGCCGCTTCGGCGCGATGGACTCGCTGGTCGGCGAACAGGCGGACGGGGTGGTGCTGGATCTCGGCGTGTCCTCGCCGCAGCTCGATGACCCGGCGCGCGGCTTCTCCTTCCGCGCCGACGGCCCGCTCGACATGCGCATGGGACGGGACGGGCAGACCGCCGCGGACGTGGTCAACGCCATGGCCGAGGATGACCTGGCCAATGTGATCTACGATTTCGGCGAGGAGCGGCTGTCGCGCCGCGTCGCCCGCGCCATCGTCGCCGCCCGCAAGGAGGCGCGGATCGAGCGCACGCTGCAGCTGGCCGAGATCGTGCGCCGGGTGGTGCCGCGGTCGAAGGACGGCATCGATCCGGCGACGCGCACCTTCCAGGCGCTGCGCCTGTGGGTGAATGAGGAACTGACGGAACTCGACCACGGCTTGAGCGGGGCCGAACGCCTGCTTCGGCCCGGGGGACGGCTCGCCGTGGTCACTTTCCACAGCCTGGAGGACCGCCGCGTCAAGCGCTTCCTGGCGGAGCGCAGCGGCGCCGGCGGCGGGGTGTCCCGGCATGTCGCGGCGCCCGGCGGCGAGACCCGGGCGCCGAGCTTCCGCCTGGCGGCCAAGCGGTCGGTCACGCCGGGCGAGGGGGAGACCCGCAGCAATCCGCGCGCCCGGTCGGCGCGGCTGCGGGCGGCGATCCGGAGCGATGCTCCGGCCTGGCCGCCGGTCGGCGATCGGGGCGGAGAGAGGGGGAGGGTGGCAGCATGATCCGCGTCGGCACGATGATCTGGCTCGGCCTCATCGGGGCGTCGAGCGCGTTCCTGTTCAAGACCAGCTACGAGGTGCAGGCGCTGGAAAGCGAGCTGCGCGGCGTCAACCGCTCGATCCTGCGGGAGCAGGATTCGATCCGGGTGATGCATGCCGAATGGGCGTTCCTGAACCAGCCGTCGCGCTTGCAGGCGCTAACGGACCAGTTTACGAAGCTGCGCCCGATCGCGCCGACGCAGATGATCGCCAGCGCGGCGGACCTCCCGATGCCGCAGCCGTCGCTCGACGGCGAACCGATGGCGCCGACGGCGTCGCTGGTCGCCCAGGTCGATGCGCTGCCCAGCTTCGGGCCCGTGCCCCTGCCCGGCCACCGGCCCGGCGAGGGTGGTGTCCTTCTTGCGGCCGCGTCGATGCCCGTCCAGATCCAATCCGCTCCGACCCAGCCGGCGGTCGCCCAGGCCGCGCCCGTCACCACGGCCCGGCCGGCGGCGCCCGCCGCCGCGCCGGTCCAGATGGCGGCGGTCGAGGTGAAGCCGGCGCCGGTGGTGGCACCGGCCGCCACGCCGGCGGCGGTCCAGGCTCCGGCGGCCCCGCCCGTCCCCCGCGGCGCCGCGGCCGACGTTCCCATCCGGCCGGTGGTGGCGCCGCGCCGGCCCGCGGCGCCCGCGCCGCTGGAGGCCGTGGCCCAGGCGCTGACCCCGACCCGGGCCGCTGCCTCGGACGATCCGATCGGCGCGCTCCTCTCCGGCCTCGAGGGGCCTCGGGGAATTCGATGACGGCTGACGCGCTGGACGGCCTCCCGAAGAATGCACCGCGGCAGACGGAGCCGGCCTCTCGGCCGGCTCAACGGCTTTCCGCGGCCATCGAGACGGGCCGGCAGCGCATCGTCATCAGCGCCCTGGTGTTCAGCCTCACCTTCGGCGCCATCGGCCTCAAGCTTGTCGACCTGATGGCGTTCGGCAGCGATGCCGACAGCGCCCTCGCCACCCATGCCCTGCCCGCCGCCGCGCCGACTGCCGACCGGGCCGACCTGCGCGACCGCAACGGGCTGATCGTCGCGACCACGCTGCCCTCGGTGTCGCTCTACGCCGACCCGAAGATGGTGCTGGACCCGATCGAGGCCTCGCTGCGCCTGGCCAAGGTGCTGCCCGACATCGACCAGGCCAAGGTGCTGGCCGACCTGTCGTCCGACCGCCGCTTCGTCTGGCTGAAGCGCGGCCTGACCCCGACCCAGCAATATGAGGTCAACCGCCTCGGCATCCCCGGCCTGGCCTTCCAGAATGAGGAACGCCGCTACTACCCGGCCGGCAACCTGACCTCGCATGTCATCGGCTTCACCAACATCGATGCCCAGGGCATCGCCGGGCTGGAGAAGAGCCTGGACGACAGGCTGCAGGACGGCGAGTCGGTGGCGCTGTCGATCGACCTGCGGCTGCAGGAGATGGTGCGCGACGAGCTGAAGGCCACGATCGAGACGTTCCACGCCCAGGGCGGCAACGCCCTGATCATGGACGTCAACACCGGCGAGGTCCTGGCGATGGTCTCGCTG
This sequence comes from Inquilinus sp., assembly GCF_039594555.1. Classification (GTDB taxonomy): domain Bacteria; phylum Pseudomonadota; class Alphaproteobacteria; order DSM-16000; family Inquilinaceae; genus Inquilinus. Next base: position 11,163 of record NZ_JBCNNF010000092.1, on the reverse strand, counting down.
CCGGACTTCAACCCGTACGAGCCGGGCGGCCCGTCCGAGGAGTCGATGTTCAACCGGAACACGCTCGGCGTGTATGAGCCCGGGTCGACGTTCAAGATCTTCAACACGGCCATGGCGCTGGAGAGCGGCACCTCGACGCTGACCAGCCTCTACGATGAAAGCCCGATCCATGTCGGGCGCTTCACCATCCACAATTTCCGCGGCGATCCCCAGTCGGGGATGCTCAGTGTCTACGAGATCTTCCGCCTGTCGCTCAACACCGGCTCCGTCCATATGGAGGAGGCGGCGGGCGTCGACCGGCAGAAGGAGTTCCTGACCCGGTTCGGCCTGACCAAGCCGGCGCCGATCGACCTGCCCGAGGTCGGCGCGCCGATGGTTCCGCATCCCTGGAGCAAGATCAGCGGCATGACCATCGCCTATGGCCACGGCATGGCGGTGTCGCCGCTGTCGCTGGTCACCGCGGTCAGCGCCATCGTCAATGGCGGCATCCTGCATCCGCCGACCCTGTTCAAGCGCGACCCGTCGCAGCCGGTGCCCGGCAAGCGGGTGATCTCGCCCGAGCTGTCGCGGACGATGCGGATGCTGATGCGCGCCGTGGTCACCGGCGGCACGGCCACCAAGGCCGAGGTGCCGGGCTATTTCGTCGGCGGCAAGACCGGCACGGCCGACAAGGCCGCGCGCGGCGGCTACAACCGCCGGGCCCGGGTGACCGACTTCGTCGGCGTGTTCCCGATCTACGATCCGAAATACATCGTCATGACGATGCTGGACGACCCGCAGCCGATCAAGGGCACCTACGGCTTCGCCAGCGCCGGCTGGAACTCGGCGCCGCTGGGCGGGCGGATCATCGCCCGGATGGGCCCGATGCTCGGGGTCAAGCCGGCCGACCCGAAGGATCCCGCGATCCTGCAGATGCTGTCGCCGCCGGCGAATGCGGTGGTCGCGAACGTCTCCGGCGGCAACGAGGACTGAGCGATGGCCGTCCTCTCCGACCATACCCCCATCCAGCCCGGCCCCCGGTCCGTCCAGGCCGATGTCGCGCGTCCCGGCCGCACCCTGGCCGCGGCGATCGAGACCGGCCGGCAGCGCGTCGTCGTCACCGCGCTGGTCTTCGGCCTGGCCTTCGTCGGCATCGGCACCGGGCTGGTCCGGATGATGGCGTTCGGCGACACCGGCGAGGGCGCGGCGGTCGCCATGGCCGGCGAGACGACAACCGACCGGGCCGATCTGCGCGACCGCAACGGGCTGATCCTGGCCACCACGCTGCCGTCGATGTCGCTCTACGCCGACCCGAAGCTGGTGATCGACCCGATCGAGGCCTCGCTGAAGCTCAGCAAGCTTCTGCCGGAGCTGAATGCCGAGAAGCTGCTGGCCGACCTGTCGTCGGAGCGGCGCTTCGTCTGGCTGAAGCGCGGCCTGACCCCGGCGCAGCAATACGAGATCAACCGCCTCGGCATCCCCGGCCTGGCGTTCCAGAGCGAGGAGCGGCGCTACTACCCGGCCGGAGCCCTGACCTCGCACGTGGTCGGCTTCACCAACATCGACGCCCAGGGCATCGCCGGGCTGGAGAAGAGCCTCGACAGCCGGCTGCGGGCCGGAGAGTCGGTGGCGCTGTCGATCGACCTGCGGCTGCAGGAGATGGTGCGGAACGAGCTGCAGGCCGCGATCACCAAGTTCAAGGCGACCGCCGGCAACGTCATCATCATGGACGTCAAGACCGGCGAGATCCTGTCGATGATCTCGCTGCCGGATTTCAACCCCTATGAGCCGACCGCTGCGTCGGAGGATGCCCTGTTCAACCGGAACACGCTCGGCGTGTACGAGATGGGCTCCACCTTCAAGATCTTTAACACCGCGCTGGCGCTGGAAAGCGGCACCTCGACCCTGGAGACCACCTACGAGCAGAGCCCGATCCGGGTCGGCCGTTTCACCATCCGCAATTTCCGGGCCGAGCCGCAATCCGGGCGATGGAGCGTCTACGAGATCTTCCGCCAGTCGATGAACACCGGCTCGGTGCACATGTTCGAGGCGGCGGGGCTGCAGCGGCAGAAGGAGTTCCTGGCCCGGCTCGGCCTGACCAGGCCCTCGCCGCTCGAGCTGCCGGAGGTCGGATCGCCGATGGTGCCGCAGCCCTGGACCCAGGTCAGCGGCATGACCATCGCCTATGGCCACGGCATGGCGGTCACCCCGATCCAGCTGGTCAGCGCCGTCGCCGCCGTGGTCAATGGCGGCACCCTCCACCCGCCGACGCTGATCAAGCACGACCCGTCCCGGCCGGTGCCGGAAACCCGGGTGATGTCGGCTGAGCTGTCGCGGGTCATGCGGGCATTGATGCGCGTCGTGGTGGTCAGCGGCACCGCCACCAAGGCGGATGTGCCCGGCTACTTCGTCGGCGCCAAGACCGGCTCGGCCAACAAGGCGGTGCGCGGCGGCTACAACCGCAAGGCCGGGGTCACCGATTTCGTCGGCATCTTCCCGGCCTATGATCCGAAATACATCGTCATGACCATGCTGGAGGATGCCCAGGCGGTCGAAGGCACCTACGGCTATAACACCGCCGGCTGGAACGCGGCGCCGCTCGGCGGCCGCATCATCGCCCGCATGGGGCCGATGATGGGGGTCGAGCCGAAGGATCCAAACGACCCGGCGATCCTGGAAGCGCTCGCGGTGGCACCGGGCGGCCGGGGCGCTCCGCAGGTCGCGGCCGCGCCGGAGGAGGAAGAGGGATGAGCGGCGGCGTGACGACACTGCCTGCCGGGCTGAAGGGGCTGACGGCCGATTCCCGCGCGGTCCGGCCCGGCTTCCTGTTCGCCGCCTTGCCGGGCGCGCGGGTGGACGGCCGCGCCTTCATCGCCGATGCGCTGATCGCCGGGGCCGCCGCGATCCTGGCGCCGGAAGGCACGGTGCTGCCGCCGGGCGCCACCGCCGCGCTGATCACCGACGCCAATCCGCGCCGCCGCCTGGCGCTGATGGCGGCGGAGTTCTACGGCCGGCAGCCGGCCACCATCGCCGCGGTCACCGGCACCAGCGGCAAGACCTCGACCGTCAACTTCGCCCGCCAGCTCTGGACCCTGCTGGGCCACCAGGCCGCCAGCCTCGGCACGCTCGGGGTGATGGCGCCGGGGCGCGAGCGCTACGGCTCGCTGACCACGCCGGACCCGGTGGCGCTGCAGGCGGAGCTGGCCGACCTCGCCGCGGCCGGGGTGACCAAGCTGGCGATGGAGGCGTCGTCGCACGGCCTCGATCAGTTCCGGCTGGACGGGGTGCGGGTGACGCTGGCGGCCTTCACCAACTTCACCCAGGACCATCTCGACTACCATGCCACGATGGCGGCCTATCTGGCCGCCAAGGCGCGGCTGTTCGACGAGGTGCTGCAGCCCGGCGGCACCGCGGTGATCAATGCCGACGTGCCGGAGGCGGCGGGGCTGGTCGCACGCACCCGCGCCGCCGTCCGCAAGGTCCTCACCCTCGGCCGCGCCGGCCAGGATGTGCGGCTGGACCTGGCCGAGCCGCTGCCGCACGGCATCGACCTGCGCTTCACCGCCGGCGGCAGGGCGTACCGGGCGGAGCTGCCGCTGGTCGGCGGCTTCCAGGCCTACAACGTGCTGACCGCGCTGGCGCTGGTGGTGGCCGACGGCGCCGACCTGGACACTGCCGCCGGGCTGCTGGAGCAGCTGAAGGGCATTCCGGGCCGGGTCGAACTGGTGGCCAGCCACCCGAACGGCGCGCCGGTCTATGTCGACTACTCGCACAAGCCGGGGGCGCTGGAGACTGTGCTGACCGCGCTGCGGGCCCATACCCCGGGCAGCCTGGTCGTAGTGTTCGGCTGCGGCGGCGACCGCGACCGCGCCAAGCGCCCGCTGATGGGCGAGATCGCGGCGCGCCTGGCCGACCGGGTGATCGTGACCGACGACAACCCGCGCAGCGAGGACCCGGCCGAGATCCGCCGCCAGGTGCTGGCCGGCTGCCCAGGCGCCGCCGAGATCGGCGATCGGGCCGAGGCCATTCGCGCCGCGGTGCAGGGGCTGGGCCCCGGCGATGTCCTGGTCGTGGCCGGAAAGGGCCATGAGACCGGCCAGATTATCGGCGATGACGTACGCCCCTTCGATGATGCGGAGCAGGCGCGTGCAGCCGTGACCGAACTGAAGAGCGACCCGCGATGGAGACGAACGCCATGACCACCCCTGCGCTCTGGCCGGCCGCGGAGGCGGCTGCCGCTACCAACGGGATGCAGGTCGGCGAATGGTCGGCGACCGGCGTCTCGATCGACAGCCGGTCGGTCGTGCCGGGCGACCTGTTCGTGGCGCTGCGCGGCCCGAACTTCGACGGCCACGACTACGTCAAGGACGCCCTGGCCAAGGGCGCCGCGGCGGTGATGGTCGACCGGGTGCCGCAGGGCGTGCCGCACGACGCGCCGCTGCTGGTGGTCGAGGACACCATGGACGGGCTGACCGACCTGGCGCGCTTCGCCCGCATGCGCAGCGAGGCGCGGGTCGTCGGCGTCACCGGGTCGGTCGGCAAGACCAGCACCAAGGAGGCGCTGAAGCTGGCCCTGTCCGCCACCGCGCCGGCCTATGCCTCGCAGGGCAACCTGAACAACCAGTGGGGCGCGCCGCTCAGCCTGTCGCGGATGCCGGAGCAGGTGACCTACGGCGTGTTCGAGCTGGGCATGAACCATGCCGGCGAGATCGCGCCGCTGTCCCGCCTGGTCGAGCCCGACGTCGCCATCATCACCAATGTCGAGGCGGTGCACGCCGCTCATTTCCACTCGGTCGAGGGCATCGCCGACGCCAAGGCCGAGATCTTCCGCGGCATGGGGCCGGAGAGCACGGCGATCCTGAACCGCGACAACCCGTTCTTCCCGCGCCTCGTCGCCCATGCCCGCACCCAGGGCGTCGGCCGGATCTGGAGCTTCGGCGAGCATGCCGAGGCCGATGCCCGGCTGATCGACTGCTCGCTGCACACCGCGGCCAGCGCGGTCAACGCCGTGATCCTGGGCGAGCCGCTGCGCTACACCCTGTCGGCCCCGGGCCGGCACTGGGTGCTGAACAGCCTGTCGGTGCTGCTGGCGGCCAAGGCGATGGGCGCCAACATCGCCGGTGCGGCCCGGGCGATGGGCCGGATCACGCCGCTGCGCGGCCGCGGCGCCCGCATCACCATCGAGCTGCAGCGCGGCGGCCAGGCCGGCAAGCTGCTGCTGATCGACGAGAGCTACAACGCCAGCCCGGTCTCGGTCGCCGCCAGCCTCGAGGTGCTGGGCGGGGTCGACAGCGGGCCGGACGGGCGCCGCATCGCCGTGCTCGGCGACATGCTGGAGCTCGGCCCCGATTCGCCGGCCCTGCATGCCGGGCTGAAGCAGCATGTGCTGGCCAACGACATCGACCTGGTCTTCGCCTGCGGCCCGGACATGAAGCAGCTCTACGACGCGCTGCCGGAAGGCCGGCGCGGCGCCTATGCGGCCGACAGCGCCGCCCTGGCGCCGATCCTGGCCGAGGCGGTGCGGCCGGGCGACTGCGTCATGGTCAAGGGCTCGCTCGGCAGCCGCATGGCCGTGATCGTCGAGGCGCTGGAAAATCTGCACGTGGCGCGCGAGAACCGGGCCCCCCAGGCCTCGCCCAAGCGCGTCGCCAACGGCCTCTGAAAAAGGAACGGTCCCGGTGCTTCCGGCCCTCTTCGCCCCGCTCGCCGATCAGGCGCTGATCTTCAACCTGTTCCGGTACCTGACGTTCCGGACCGGGGCCGCGGTGATGACGGCGCTTGTCATCGCCTTCGTCATCGGCCCGTCGATGATCCGGTGGTTGAAGTCGCGGCAGGGGGCGGGGCAGCCGATCCGCGAGGACGGGCCCGAGGGCCATTTCAAGAAGCGCGGCACGCCGACCATGGGCGGGCTGATGATCCTGATCGCGATCGTGGTCTCGACCCTGCTCTGGGCCGATCTGCGCAACGCCTTTGTCTGGATCACCCTGCTGGTCACAGTCGGCTTCGGCCTGGTCGGGTTCGGTGACGACTACCTCAAGCTGACCAAGCGCAACCCCAAGGGCCTGTCCGGCAAGCTGAAGCTGGTGGTGCAGGGGGTGATCGCCCTGGTCGCCGTGTTCTGGTACCTGCAGGTGACGCCGGAGGTGCGGGAGACCGCGGTCGCCATCCCGTTCCTCAAGGACGTGATGGTCGAGCTCGGCATCCTGTTCTTCCCCTTCGCCATGCTGGTCATGGTCGGCGCCTCGAACGCGGTCAACCTGACCGACGGCCTCGACGGTCTCGCCACCATGCCGGTGATCATCGCCGCCACCTGCTTCGGCCTGATCGCCTATCTCGCCGGCAATGCGGTGTTCGCCGGATACCTGCAGATCCACCACGCCCCGGGCGCCGGCGAGCTGGCGGTGTTCTGCGGCGCGCTGATCGGCGGCGCGCTGGGCTTCCTGTGGTTCAACGCGCCCCCCGCCATGGTGTTCATGGGCGACACCGGGTCGCTGTCGATGGGTGGCGCGCTCGGCGCCATCGCCATGATCACCAAGCACGAGATCGTGCTGGCGATCATCGGCGGCCTGTTCGTGCTCGAGGCGGTGTCGGTGATGGTCCAGGTCGCCAGCTTCAAGATGACCGGCAAGCGGGTGTTCCGCATGGCGCCGCTGCACCACCACTACGAGAAGAAGGGCTGGGCCGAGCCGACCATCGTGATCCGGTTCTGGATCATCGCCGTGATCCTGGCCCTGATCGGCCTGTCCAGCCTGAAGCTGAGGTGATCGGATGATCGACCTCTCGCACCTCAAGGGTCGCAGCGTCGCCGTCCTCGGCCTCGGCAAGTCCGGCACCGCCGCGATCCGCGCGCTCAAGGCTGCGGGCGCCGAGGTCGTGGCCTGGGACGACAAGGTCGCCGGCCGCTCCTTCGCCGAGCGCGAGGGCGTGCCGGTGCGCGACTTCGCGGCCGAGGGCATGGCGGGAATCGACCTGGTGATGCTCAGCCCCGGCATCCCGCGCACCCATCCGCAGCCGCACCCGGCCGTGGCCCGGGCGCTGGAGGCCGGCAGCCGGCTGGTCGGCGACATCGACCTGCTGGCCGAGGCGCTGCCCGACGCCGGCTTCCTCGGCGTCACCGGCACCAACGGCAAGTCGACCACCACGGCGCTGCTGCAGCATGTGTTCCAGGCCGCCGGCCTGGATTCCGAGGCCGGCGGCAATCTCGGCCCCGCCGCGCTGGGCCTGCGCCCGGTCGGCCCGGGCGGCTGGTACGTGCTTGAGGTCTCGTCCTACCAGCTCGAGACCATCACCGAGGTGCCGTGGTCGATCGGCGTCTTCATCAACATCACCCCCGACCATCTCGACCGCTATCCGGACATGGCCGGCTACGTCGCCGCCAAGACCCGGCTGCTGGACGGCATCCGCCCCGGCGGCACGGCGGTGATCGGGGTCGATGACGACTATTCCCGCACGGTGTTCGAGAAGACGAAGGCGCGGCCGGAGATCCGGGCGATCCCGGTCTCGGCCGAGCGGGCGGTCGAGGGCGGCGTCTTCGTCCGCGACTTCGTGCTGCACGACGCGACCGATGGCGTGCCCCGCCCGGTGCTCGACCTGCGCCAGGCGCCGGCCCTGCCGGGCGCCCATAACGGCCAGAACGCCGCCTGCGTCTGGGCCGCTGCGCGCGCCGCCGGCGTGTCGGAAGAGATCCTGGCCGCGGCGATCCGCACCTTCCCGGGCCTGGCCCATCGCCAGCAGCTGGTCGGCACCATCGCCGGCATCCGCTTCGTCAACGACAGCAAGGGCACCAACCCGGACGCGGCGGCCAAGGCGCTCGGCTCCTACGACACCATCTACTGGATCGCCGGCGGCCGGCCGAAGGAGGGCGGGCTGGAGGCGGTCGACCCCTATCTGCCGCGGGTGCGCCAGGCCTTCCTGATCGGCGAGGGCACGCCGAAATTCGCCGCACATCTCGAGGGCCGGGTGCCGTATCAGCGCTCGACCGACCTCGATGCCGCGATCGAGGCCGCCTATCGCGCCGCGAAGGCCGATGGCGCCGCCGATGCCGTGGTGCTGCTGTCGCCGGCCTGCGCCTCCTTCGACCAGTTCGCCAATTTCGAGGCGCGAGGCGAGGCCTTCGCCGCCTCGGTCAAGGGCCTGCAGGTCCGGGTGGAGAGGGGGGAGCTCTAGATGGTGACCCTGGATCGCGCCGACAGCTCGGTCATCGGCCGCTGGTGGTGGACGGTCGACCGCTGGATGCTGCTGCTGCTCGGCATCATCATGGGCATCGGCTCGATCCTGATCCTGGCCGCCAGCCCGGCCGTGGCCCAGCGCATCAATCTCGGCGAGTTCTACTTCATCGAGCGGCATCTGATGATGCTGCTGCCGGCCATCGTGCTGACCTTCATGGTCTCGTTGATGAGCCCCGGGGCGATCCGCCGCGTCTCGGCGATCGTGCTGATCCTGTCGATGCTCGGCGTCTTCGCCACCCTGTTCGTCGGAGTCGAGATCAAGGGCGCCACGCGCTGGATCCAGCTGCCCGGCCTGTCGCTGCAGCCTTCGGAATTCGTCAAGCCGGCCTTCGCCGTGGCCGCCGCCTGGCTGTTCGCGCAGCAGAAGATGCGGCCGGGCTTCCCCGGCTACATTGCCTCGACCGTGCTCTACGCCATGATCGTGTTCCTGCTGCTGTCGCAGCCGGATCTCGGCATGACCGTGGTGGTCACCGCGGTCTGGTTCATCCAGTTCTTTATCGCCGGCCTGCCGATGTTCCTGGTCATCGGCCTCATCGGCATGGGCGCCGGCGGCCTGGTCGGCTCCTACTTCCTGTTCGACCACGTCCGCAGCCGCATCGACCGCTTCCTCGACCCCTCGACCGGCGACAACTACCAGGTCGACCGCGCGCTCGAGGCCTTCACCAATGGCGGGCTGTTCGGCACCGGCCCGGGCGAAGGCACGGTCAAGCTGTACCTGCCGGACGCCCATGCCGACTTCATCTTCGCCGTCGGCGGCGAGGAGTTCGGCTTGTTCTTCTGCCTGCTGCTGGTGGCGCTGTTCGCCTTCATCGTCATCCGCGGCCTGTCACGGGTGGCGAACGAGACCAACCTGTTCATCATGCTGGCGGTGGTCGGGCTGGTCACCCAGTTTGGGCTGCAGGCCGCGATCAACATGGCCTCGACCCTGCACCTGATCCCGACCAAGGGCATGACGCTGCCCTTCGTCAGCTATGGCGGCTCCTCCCTGATCGCGCTCGGCTACGGCATGGGCATGGTGCTAGCCCTGACCCGCAGGCATGCCGGGGGAGGGGGGCTACGGTGAATGACCTGCGCCCCATCCTCCTGGCCGCCGGCGGCACCGGCGGCCATGTGTTTCCCGCGGAGGCGCTGGCGCGGACGCTGATTGCCCGCGGCCATGCCGTGCGCCTGGCGACCGACCCGCGCGGCCGCGCCTTCGGCGACCGGCTGCCCGAGGTGCCGGTCGATGCCGTCCGCTCCGCCACTGTCGCGCCGGGGCTGATGGGCAAGCTCAAGACCGCGACGCTGCTCGGCCTCGGCTATCTCGACGCCCGCGGCGTGCTGCGCCGGCACCGGCCGGCCGCCGTGGTCGGCTTCGGCGGCTACCCCTCGGCCCCGACAGTGCTGGCCGCGTCGCGCGCCGGCATTCCGGTGCTGCTGCATGAGCAGAACGCCCTGCTGGGCCGGGTCAACCGGTGGCTGGCCGGCCGCGCCGCCGCCATCGCCACCGGCTTCCCGCTGCAGGCGGCTCCGGCCCAGGCCGGCCGGCGAGTCGAGGTCACCGGGAACCCGGTCCGACCGGCGATCGCCGCCAAGGCCGATGCGCCGTATCCGGCCCCGACGGGGGATGGCCGCCTGACCCTGCTGGTGCTCGGCGGCAGCCAGGGCGCGCGGGTGTTCAGCGAGCTGATCCCGGCCGCGGTGGCGCTGCTGCCGGCGGCGCTGCGGTCCCGCCTGTCGATCGTCCAGCAGTGCCGGCCCGAGGACATCGAGGCCTGCCGCGGCCGCTACGCCGCGATCGGCGCCGACGCCACTTTATCGACCTTCTTCGACGACGTTCCGGAGCGGCTGGCCGCGGCCCAGCTGGTGATCTGCCGGTCCGGCGCGTCGACGGCGGCGGAGCTTGCGACCATCGGCCGCCCCGCCATCCTGGTGCCCTATCCCTTCGCCATGGACGATCACCAGACCGCCAATGCCAGGGCCATCGCGGCCTCCGGCGGGGGGTGGCTGATGCCGCAGTCGGATCTTACTCCGGAAGTGCTGGCATCGCGTCTCGAACACCTGTACACCCGCCCCTCCATTCTGGTGGAGGCCGCCGGCGCCGCGCGCGCCGCAGCCCATCCGGATGCCGCCGACCGACTCGCTGACCTTGTCCTCGCCCTCGCCGGGCATGGGGCGGGTCTTCACGCGTTGGCCGCAACGGGAGCGTAACTGAAGGAGTACCGCCGATGAGGCAGATGCCGCTCGACATTGGGATGATCCACTTCGTGGGGATCGGCGGCATCGGCATGAGCGGGATCGCCGAGATCCTGCACAATCTCGGCTATTCGGTTCAAGGCACCGACGTGGCCGAGAGCGCCAACGTCCTGCGCCTGCGCAAGGCCGGCATCGACATCAAGATCGGCCATGCCGCCGCCCATCTGGGCGACGCCGCGGTGGTCGTCATCTCCTCGGCGGTCAAGGCCGACAACCCGGAGGTCAAGGCCGCCCGTGCTGCCCTGATCCCGGTGGTGCGCCGGGCCGAGATGCTGGCCGAGCTGATGCGGCTGAAGTGGTCGATCGCGATCGGCGGCACCCACGGCAAGACCACCACCACCAGCCTGGTGGCAGCGATGATCGACGGCGCCGGCATGGACCCGACCATCATCAATGGCGGCATCATCAACGCCTACGGCACCAATGCCCGGCTGGGCCAGGGCGACTGGATGGTGGTCGAGGCCGACGAGAGCGACGGCACCTTCACCCGGCTGCCGGCGACCATCGTCGTGGTCACCAACATCGACCCCGAGCATCTCGACTTCTACGGCGATTTCGACTCGGTGAAGGCGGCGTTCGAGCAGTTCGTCACCAACACGCCGTTCTACGGCTTCGCCGTCCTCTGCATCGACCATCCGGAGGTGCAGGCCCTGATCTCGCGGGTCACCGACCGGCGCATCATCACCTACGGATTCAGCCCGCAGGCCGACGTCCGCGCGGT
>NZ_JBCNNF010000091.1:0-19299 GCF_039594555.1 Inquilinus sp. | reverse complement strand
CCGCGAGGTGGTGGCGGAGATCGGCGGCAGCTGGGGCGGGCCGCAGCGCGTCATCGGGCCGATCCTGGTGGTGCCGTTCCGGCTGCCGTCCGAGCCGCGCGCCGACGGCACGCCGCTGCCGCCGCTTGAACGCCAGCTCGTGATCCTGCCCGACCGCTACATGGTCGAGGCCAAGGCGGCGCCGGAGACGCGCAAGCGCGGCCTGTTCGAGGCCGTGGTCTACACCGTCGATCTCGCCCTATCCGGCCAGTTCCTGATCGGCGATGCCGCGGCGCTGGCCGGGCCGCAGGCGACGATCGACTGGTCCGCGGCCTATCTCTATGTCGGCGTGGCCGACCCGCGCAGCATCCGCGAGGGCGCGTCGCTGCGCTGGGGCGACCGCGACCTGCCGTTCCAGCCCGGCGCGCCGGGCGAGCTGGGTCAGCGCCTCGGCGCCGGCATGACCCTGCGGGTGCCGGGCCTGTCCGCGGAAGCGGCGCAGACGGCCATCCCCTTCGCCACCACCCTGCGGCTGAACGGCAGCCAGCGGCTGGACTTCCTGCCGCTCGGCCGCTCCACCCGAGTGACCGCCGGCTCGAACTGGCCGGATCCCAGCTTCGATGGCGCCTTCCTGCCGGTGCGCTCCAGCATCGGGCCGCAGGGCTTCACCGCGGAGTGGGAGCTGTCCTATTTCGGCCGCGGCTATCCCCAGGCCTGGGTGGGCGGGGAAGGGGACTACCTCTCCGCCGTCTCCGGCTCGGCCTTCGGGGTGCGCTTCTTCCAGCCGGTCAGCGCCTATCAGCAGACCGAACGGTCGGCGAAATACGGCATGCTGTTCATCGTCTTCACCTTCACCCTGTTCTTCCTGTTCGAGGCGGTGGCGCGGCTGCGCATCCACGTCTTCCAATACGGGTTGGTCGGGCTGTCGCTGTGCCTGTTCTACCTGCTGCTGCTGTCCTTCGCCGAGCAGATCGGCTTCGCCGCGGCCTATGGCGTCGGCGCGGCGGCGGTGGTGGCGCAGATCGTGCTGTACTGCCGGCCGGTGCTCGGCACCTGGAAGCGCAGCCTGGTGCTGGGCGCGCTGCTGGCCATCCTCTACGGCGCCCTCTACGCGCTGATGCAGCTCGAGGATCTGGCCCTGCTGCTCGGCTCGCTCGGCCTGTTCCTGGCGCTCAGCGGCGTGATGTACGTGACCCGCCGGATCGACTGGTACGCCGCCGGGCCGGGCAGCGGCGCTGATGGCGAGGCCGTCCCGGCCGCTCGCCCCTGGCCGCAGGCTGGGTGATCGGACTCGCCCATCCCTCACCGTAACTGCTTCGTCGGCTTTGCCGCCTCGCAATACGATGAGGGAGCCGGACCGGTGAACACGTGTCCCCAATCGTCATGAACACGTGTTCAAATCGTCACGCGGCCGTCTTCGAAGCCGCCTAGCATCGCCGCCACACCGGCCCGGAACCGGGCTTTGATGAAGGGGGAATCGATGGGACGAGGTCTTCTGTCCGGGATGGCCGTCGCGGCCGCCCTGCTGCTGTCGGCCGGGGCGTCGGCCGATGTGCCGGCGGGCCAGCCGCTGGCCGGCACCACCGCCTACAACGCCGCCTACTGGTCGCGGCCGCACAACACCTACGACAATCCGCAATTCGCCAAGCTGACCGATGCGCTGGACCGCGGCAACCAGGTGGTCGAGGTTGACATCTATGACGAGAGCGGCTTCCCGGTGAAGCACGATCCCGGCGAGGCGGCCACCGCCAACAACTGCAAGGGCGGCGCCGGCGGCCTGCTGCAGGACTGCCTGCGCGACATCAAGGCGTGGAGCGACGCGCATCCCGGCCACCTGCCGATCACGGTGCAGTTCGACCTCAAGCCCAGCCTGGGCCTGTGGGGCTGGGGCAGCAGCTACATGGCCGGGCTGAACTCCCTGGTCGCCAGCGAGTTCGGGGCCAAGGTCTACAAGCCGGAGGATCTGCGCGCCTTCACCGGCTATGCCTCGCTGCGCGAGGGCGTCTACCGCGCCGGCTGGCCGACGGTCGATGCGCTGCGCGGCAAGATCCTGGTGCTGATGATGGGCGGCCCGATCGGCGACAAGAACGACACCCAGGAAGAGTATGTGAACCAGTTCGGCAGCGCGGCGCAGATCTTCGTCTGCCCCGAAGCGCATGAGCCGAAGCATTTCTACTGGAACGGCAACGCCAAGGATTTCGACGACGCCAACACCAACAAGTGGGTGGTCTGCGGCAACCACGAGGCGGTGCAGTACTGGTACAAGGATACGCTGACCGCCCAGCAGAACGGCCAGCTGGTCAATCTGTGGTCCAGCAACGAGACCCAGTTCGACGCCTTCCAGCAGATGTATCTGGCGGTGGGTTGGGGCGCCTCGATGATCAGCCATGAGAGCGTCGACACCTTCTCCGGCAAGCTGCCGCTGAACGGCATCCGCCGCTCGGTCCCGACCGGCTTCACCCTGCGCAGCGCCCAGTCCGGCTACTGCGTCGAGATCCAGAGCGGCCTCTACGCCAACGGCTCGGACCTGAACCAGCGTCCCTGCACCAGCGGCGTGCCGCAGCAATGGATCTACAGCGACGAGACCCAGCTGCGCTCGGTCGGCAACGCCGAGTACTGCTTCGACATCGAGGGCGGCAACGGCAACAACGGCGACAAGCTGCACATCTGGGACTGCGACGGCGGCTCCAGCGAGAAGTGGCAGCTGCAGACCGACGGCCGGCTGATCGGCATGAACGGCCGTTGCGCCGACGTGGTCGACAACACCAACGGCACCCGGCTGCAGATCCGCAACTGCACCGGCGGCGCCAGCCAGCGCTTCGACATCATCGGCAATTCGAACGCCAACAACCCGCATTACTGAGGTAGGGGCGGGGGACGGCGTGGCACGAGGGGCAGGGCCGCCATGGTCCTGCCCCTTCCGTTTGGGGCCATGGGGCTGCTATTGGCGAAGGATGACTGCCCCGCCTGCGCCTGAGCCGAGTCTGATTGCCGACGGCCTGGCGTGCCTGCGCGGCGGGCGGCTGGTCTTCGCCGGGCTGTCGTTCCGGCTCGACGCCGGCGAGGCGCTGGTGCTGACCGGGCCGAACGGCAGCGGCAAGTCCAGCCTGCTGCGCCTGGTCGCCGGGCTGGTGCCGGCCTTCACCGGGACGCTGGGCTGGACCGGCGCCCCCGGCTCGATCGCCTATCTCGGCCACCAGGACGCGGTGAAGCCGGCGCTGACCGTGCGCGAGGCCCTGCGCATCTGGGCCGCCTTCGCCGGCGCCGCGGCGGGGGAGGGGGCGATCGAAGCCGCCATCGCTGCGGTCGGGCTGGAGGGGCTGGACGACCTGCCGGGCCGCTACCTCTCCGCCGGCCAGCGCCGCCGCCTGGCCTTGGCGCGGCTGGAGCTCGGCCGCTCCGCTTTGTGGCTGCTGGACGAGCCGACGCTCGGCCTCGACGTCGCCTCCGTCGCGCGGCTGGAGGGGCGCATCGCCCGGCACCGCGCCGCGGGCGGGCTGGTGATGCTGGCAACCCATGTGCCGCTGGCGCTCGATGGCGCCCGCGGACTGGCGCTGCAGGATTACGCGGCGGAGGAGCTGCCGCTGTGAGCGCCTTCCTCGCTTTGCTGTCGCGCGACCTGCGCCTGGCCCTGCGCTCGGGCGGCGATGTTGCCGCCGTGCTGGCCTTCTTCGTCATCACCGTGGTGCTGTTCCCGCTCGGCGTGGGGCCGGAGCTCGCGCTGCTCGGCCGCATCGCCGCCGGCGTGGTCTGGGTGGCGGCGCTGCTGGCGACGCTGCTGGCGCTCGACCGCCTGTTCGCCCAGGACTACGAGGACGGGTCGCTCGACCTGCTGATGCTGTCGCCGCTGCCGCTGGAGGCCGCGGTGCTGGCCAAGGCGCTGGCCCATTGGCTGCTGACCGGCCTGCCGCTGATCCTGCTGTCGCCGCTGATGGCGGCGATGCTCGGGCTGCCGGCGGCATCCTGGCCGGTGCTGGCGCTGTCGCTGCTGCTCGGCACGCCCTGCCTCAGCCTGATCGGCGCGGTCGGGTCGGCCCTGACCCTCGGCGCCCGGCGCGGCGGGGCGCTGCTGGCGCTGCTGATCCTGCCGCTCTTCGTCCCCGTGCTGATCTTCGGCGCCGCGGCGGTGGAGGCGGTGGCCACCGGCCTGACCGCCCGGCCACATCTGCTTTTGCTCGGCGGCTGCCTCGCCGCCGCCCTGCCGCTGGCCCCGATCGCCGCGGCGGCGGCGATCCGGCAGGCGCAGTCTTAGGTCGTTTCCGGCGCCGGCAAATCGGACGCGTCGCGATCGGGATCCTTGCGGGGCACATACTCGGTCACGAAGCCCTCGGTCCAGCCCGTCCGGCCGAGCGTGACCTCCTGGATCTGGAAGCCTTCGGGATAGTCGGCGAAGCCAGGCTTGCCGCGCAGCCTGGCGATCGCGGCCTCGGCCTCCACGATGGTCGCATAGGCCCCGATGCGGAGCTCGGTGTCCTCGCGGTGCTCGTACTCGCGCACGAACCAGAGATCGTAGATGACCGCCATCGCCGCGTATCCTGAAGGCTTCGACGCCCGAACTATGGACAGGCGGCACCAAAGCGGCAATGCGCACGAAGGTGCCTCTCGGCCCTTCGTCCGGGGTGACGCGCGGGCCGGGGTCGCGTAATGCTGTGGGAAAAGGAACCCGGCCGATGCTTCTCGTCCCCACCACCGTCGGTCCCAGCCGCATTCAAGGGCTGGGCCTGCTCGCCGCCGAACCGATCGCCGCCGGCACCGAGGTGTGGCGCTGGCACCCGGTGTTCGACGTCTTCGTGCCCGACGCCCAGGTCGCTGCCCTGCCGGAGACCGCGCGCGACTTCCTCGAGCGCTACGCCTATCCGGCGCCGGAGCTGCCGGGCGGGCTGTCGCTGAACCTCGACGACGCCCGCTTCATGAACCACAGCGACGACCCGACGCTGGAGACGGTGGGCGAGGTCTGCGTCGCCCGGCGCGACA
This sequence comes from Inquilinus sp., assembly GCF_039594555.1. Classification (GTDB taxonomy): domain Bacteria; phylum Pseudomonadota; class Alphaproteobacteria; order DSM-16000; family Inquilinaceae; genus Inquilinus. The sequence goes on along the minus strand of NZ_JBCNNF010000091.1, from coordinate 14,346 downwards.
TCGCGGCGGGGGAGGAGCTGACCTGCGACTACGGCGCCTTCCACCCCGAGCTGCGCGACGCCATCCGGGCGTCGGGCGCTTCGGCCGGCGGCCCCGCGGGGCGCGGCAATTGAACCGCCGACAGGCGATCTAGCTTTGTCTATTGTGAATCCAACGACCGCCACGCCACGCCCATGCATCGCTTCGCCAACCCGGCCCGCTTCCTGCGCCTGAGCGCCGCCCTGCGGCCCTGGGCCCTCGGCGTCGCCCTGCTGACGCTCGGCGCCGGGCTGTGGTTCGCCCTGTTCGATTCGCCGCCGGACTACCAGCAGGGCGAGACGGTGCGGATCATGTACATCCATGTGCCCTCCGCCTGGATGGCGATGATGGTCTACACCACCATGGCCGTCGCCTCGGCGGTCGGCCTGGTGTGGAAGCATCCGGTGGCGGAGCTCTACACCAAGGCCGCGGCGCCGCTCGGCGCCGGCTTCACCGCGCTGTGCCTGCTGACCGGCTCGCTGTGGGGCCAGCCGATGTGGGGCACGTGGTGGGTGTGGGACGCGCGGCTGACCAGCGTGCTGATCCTGTTCTTCATCTATCTCGGCTACATCGTGCTGGTCTCCGCCTTCGATGACCCGCAGCGCGGCCTGAAGGCCGGCGCGGTGCTGACCCTGGTCGGCGCCGTCAACCTGCCGATCATCAAGTTCTCGGTCGACTGGTGGAACACGCTGCACCAGCCGGCCTCGGTGATGAAGCTCGGCGGCTCCACCCTCGACGGCTCGATGCTGCTGCCGCTCCTGCTGATGGCCGTCGCCTTTACCGCGCTGTTCGCCTGGCTGGTGCTGCTGCGCACCGAGACCGAGATCGCCGAGCGGCGGATCCGCGCCCTGCGCCTGGCCACCGCCATGGCGGCGCGGCGGGGCGAGGCCCCGGGGCTGGAGCAGCCGGTCGGATGACGGGCGTGACCCAGTTCCTCGCGATGGGCGGCTATGCCGCCTATGTCTGGACCGCCTATGGCGCGGCCGTGATCGTCCTGGTCGGGCTGGTCGCCGTCACCGTGGCGCGGCGGCGCAGCAGCCGGCGCAGCCTCGAGGCGCTGGAGCAGCTGCGCGGCCGGGGGAGGCGGGCATGACCCGCAAGCGCCGCCGCCTGATGCTGCTGGGCCTCGCCGCCCTCGGCCTCGGCACTGCCTCGGCCCTGGCCCTGACCGCCTTCCAGGACAACCTGCTGTTCTTCTACAGCCCGACCGAGCTGCATGATGGCAAGTTGGCGGAGGGGCAGCGCTTCCGCCTCGGCGGGCTGGTGGTGCAGGGATCGCTGCAGCGCCTGCCGGACGGGCAGACCATCACCTTCACCGTCACCGACACCGCCTATGACGTGCCGGTGCGCTACGCCGGCATCGTCCCCGACCTGTTCCGCGAGGGCCAGGGCGTGGTGGCGCATGGCCGGGTCGGGGGCGACGGCACCTTCGTCGCCGACGAACTGCTGGCCAAGCACGACGAGAAATACATGCCGCCCGAAGTCGCCAAGGCCCTGCAGGACGCCGGCCATCCCGGCGCGCCCGGCGCCTCCGGCAAGCCCGCCCTCTCCTCCGGCACGGTGGCAGCGCAATGATCCCCGAGATCGGCCATTACGCGCTGGTGCTGGCGCTGGTCCTGGCCCTGGTGCAGTCGACCCTGCCGCTGTGGGGCGCCGCCCGGCGCCACCCCGGGCTGATGGCGATCGCCGAGCCGGCGGCGACGCTGCAGCTGGCCGCCATCGGCATCGCCTTCGCGGCGCTGACCTGGGCCTATGTCGTCTCGGACTTCTCGGTGGCGCTGGTGGCGAACAACAGCCTGTCCACCAAGCCGATGCTGTACAAGGTCACCGGCGTCTGGGGGAACCATGAGGGCTCGATGCTGCTCTGGGTCCTCATTCTGGCCCTGTTCGGCGCCGCGGTGGCGCTGTTCGGCGGCAACCTGCCGCCGACGCTGAAGGCCCGGGTGCTGGCGGTGCAGGGCATGATCGGGACGGGATTCCTGGCCTTCATCATCCTGACCTCGAACCCGTTCCTGCGGTTCGACCCGGCGCCGATCGACGGCCGGGACATGAACCCGCTGCTGCAGGACCCCGGCCTGGCCTTCCATCCGCCCTTCCTCTATCTCGGCTATGTCGGCTTCTCGATGGCCTTCTCCTTCGCCGTCGCGGCGCTGATCGAAGGCCGGGTCGACCCCGCCTGGGCGCGCTGGGTGCGGCCCTGGACGCTGGCCGCCTGGTCGTTCCTGACCGTCGGCATCGCCCTCGGCTCCTACTGGGCCTATTACGAGCTGGGCTGGGGCGGCTGGTGGTTCTGGGACCCGGTCGAGAACGCCTCGCTGATGCCCTGGCTGTCCGGCACCGCGCTCCTGCACTCCGCCTTGGTGGTGGAGAAGCGCGACGCGCTGAAGAGCTGGACGGTGCTGCTGGCCATCCTCACCTTCGGCCTCAGCCTGGTCGGCACCTTCCTGGTCCGCTCCGGCATCATCACCTCGGTGCACGCCTTCGCGGTGGACCCGGAGCGCGGGGTGTTCATCCTGCTGCTGCTGGCGATCACCGTCGGCGGCGCCTTCACCCTCTACGCCCTGCGCGCGCCGCGGCTGAAGCTGGGCGGCGTGTTCGCCCCGATCAGCCGGGAAGGGGCGCTGGTGCTGAACAACCTCCTGATCTGCACCGCCACGCTGACCGTGTTCTTCGGCACCCTTTACCCGCTGCTCGACAAGACCGTGTCGGTCGGCAAGCCCTATTACCAGCTGACCTTCGTGCCGCTGATGACGCCGGTGGTGGTGGCGATGGTGATCGCGCCGCTGATGGCCTGGAAGCGCGGCGACCTGCCGGGCGTGCTCGGCCGGTTGAAATTCGCCGCCGTCGGCGCCGTGATCGTCGCCCTCGCCGTGCTCTGGCTGCAGGGCGGCGGGCCGGTGTTGGCGCTGGTCGGCATCGCCTTCGGCGCCTGGGTGATGCTCGGCGCCGCCACCGAGATCGCGGAGCGCGTGCGCCTGTTCCGGATCCCGCTGCGGGACAGCCTGTCCCGCGCCATCGGCCTGCCGCGCAGCGCCTGGGGCACCGCCTTCGCCCATGCCGGGCTCGGCATCGCCCTCCTGGGCATGATCGGCTCCAGCTACTGGTCGACCGAGCGGCTCGTGCTGGCCAAGCCCGGCGACCGCATCGACCTCGCCGCCGGCTACGCGGTCGAGTTCGATGGCGTGACGGCGCAGCAGGGGCCGAACTACCAGACCAGCCTGGGCGACCTGAAGCTGCTGCATGGCGGCGCCTTCGTCACCGACATGACGCCCGAGAAGCGCTTCTACCCGGTGGCGCAGATGCCGACCAGCGAGGTGGCGATCCACACCACCCTGGCCGGCGACGTCTATGTCGCCCTGGGCGAGGCCCAGGCGGATGGCCGCTGGAGCCTGCGCCTCTACCACCACCCGCTGGTGCCGTGGATCTGGGGCGGCGCCCTGGTCATGGCCTTCGGCGGCGCCCTGTCGCTGAGCGACCGCCGGCTGCGCGTCGGCGCGCCGCGCCGGGCGGCGGCGCCGGCCGCGAGCCAGCCGGCCTGAGGATCGCGGAAGACAATCGATGCGCCGTCTCCTGTTCCTGCTGCCGCTGCTGCTGCTCGTGGTCCTCGCCGTCGGGGTCGGCACCAAGCTCCTGTCCGGCAGCGACCCGCAGGCCTTGCCCTCGGCCCTGATCGACAAGCCGCTGCCGACCTTCGACCTGGCGGCGCTGCCGGGCCGGAGCGACGGGCTCTCGACCAGTGATTTCGGCAGCCAGCCGATGCTGTTGAACGTCTTCGCCAGCTGGTGCGTGCCGTGCCTGGCCGAGCATCCCGTGATCACCAAGCTCGGCCGCGAGGACGGCATCCCGGTCCTCGCCATCAACTACAAGGACAAGCCGGAGGACGCGCTGGCCTGGCTGCGTCGCAACGGCGACCCGTATCGCCGGATTGGCGCCGATGTGGAGGGCCGCACCGCGATCGACCTCGGCGTCTACGGCGTGCCGGAGACCTTCGTGATCGACAAGGCCGGCCGCATCCGCTACCGCCACCCCGGCCCGCTGACCCCCGACATCGTCGACCGCGAGATCCGGCCGCTGCTGGCGGAGCTGGCGAAGTGAACGCTTTCCCCGCCAGGATTGCACTTTCCAGTCCCCCCTCCCCCCGCGGGAGGGGGGTAGGGGGAGGGGGTTGTCGAGGCCGGGACGAGACCTTTCTCGTTTCGGAGACGATCCGGGCGCGGAGTTTGGCTAGAACGGTGCAAGCGGAAGGAACCCCCTCCCCCTACTCCCCTCCCGCAAGGGGAGGGGGGACTCGGTTGGGGCAAGTGGTCCGGTTTGCTCTCACGATCCTGCTTCTGGCTCTGACCTTCGCCGCGCCCGCCGGCGCGATCGAGCCGCAGGAGCAACTGGCCGACCCGGCGCTGGAGGCGCGGGCGCGGGAGCTGGGGCAGGAGCTGCGCTGCCTGGTCTGCCAGAACCAGTCGATCGACGATTCCAATGCCGACCTGGCGCGCGACCTGCGCACCATCGTGCGCGAGCGGCTGAAGGCCGGCGACAGCAACGCCCAGGTGCTGGACTTCGTCACCGCCCGCTACGGCGACTATGTGCTGCTGCGGCCGCCGCTGCGCGCCGGCACGCTGGCGCTGTGGTTCGGCCCGGTGGTGCTGCTGGTCGCCGCCATCGCCTTCCTGATCCTGCGCCGCCGCCGGCGCCCGGCTGATACGCCGGCTCCACTGTCGGCGGAGGAGAGCCGGCGCCTGGCCCGGCTGATCGACGAGGAGCCGGCGCCGTGACCGGGTGGGCCTTCTGGGTCGTCGCCGCGCTGATGACCGCGGGCGCCGTCGCCCTGCTGCTGCGCCGCCTGTTCGCCACCAGCGCGCCGGGGGCGGCAAACTCCGATGCCGCGATCTATCGCGACCAGCTGAAGGAGCTGGAGCGCGAGCGCGCCGCCGGCGAGATCGGCGCCGCCGAGGCCGAGGCGGCCAAGGCCGAGATCGGCCGCCGCCTACTGGCCGCGGCCGGCCAGGCGCAGCCGGTCGCCACCGCTCCCTCCGTGCCGCCCCGTCGCATCGCGTTCGGCCTGGCCGTGCTGCTGCCGGTGGCGGCGCTGGCGATCTATCTGGCCGAAGGCACCCCGAACCTGCCGTCGCAGCCCTTCGCCAGCCGCGACCCGGGCGAGCGCGAGGCGGTTCAGTCCGCGATGGCCGAGGCCAGGGCGCTGGAGCAGCGTATGGCCGAGAACCCGCAGGACCGCGCCGGCTGGGTCGAGCTCGGCCGCCGCTGGGGCCAGCTGGGCGACAGCGCCAAGGCCGCCGACGCCTTCGGCCGTGCCATCGGCTTGGGCGATGCCGATCCCGAGCTGATCGGCCGCTATGGCGAGGCCCTGGTCGGCGCCAATGCCGGCACCGTCACGGAGACGGCGCATGCCGCTTTCCAGCAGGTGCTGGCGCTGCGCCCGAACGACATCCGCGCCCGCTACTTCCTGGCGCTGGGCAATGCCCAGGCCGGCGACGACAAGGCGGCGCTGGCGCTGTGGCAGGCGCTGATGCGGGAGTCGCCGGCCGACGCGCCCTGGGTCCCCTCGGTGCGCCAGCACCTAGCCGAGGCGGCGCAGCGCCTGGGCCTCGACCCGGCCGGCGCGACGCCGGAGCCCCAGCCCGCCGCCCGGCAGGCCCCGCCGGCCGGCGGCGCGGCCGGGGCCATCGCCGCGCTGCCGCCGGACGAGCAGGAGAAGGCGATCCGCGGCATGGTCGACGGCCTGGCGGCGCGGCTGGCGCAGTCGCCGGACGACCTCGAAGGCTGGGTTCGACTGGCCCGCGCCCGCGGCGTGCTGGGCGAGGCCGATGCCGCGGCCGATGCGTATGCCAAAGCCGCGGCGCTGGCGCCGGACAACAACGACCTGCTGCGCGCCTATGCCGACGCCCTGCTGAACGCCGGTCGGGGCGAGGACGTGCCGCCGGTGCTGGAGACCGGGCTGCGCCGCATCCTGGCGTCCAATCCGAATGACCTGCAGGCGCTGTGGTTTCTCGGCGTCGCCGCGCAGAAGGCGGGCCAGCCGGAGGAGGCGCGGCGCCTCTGGGGCCGGATGCGCGACCAGTTCCAGGAGGGCAGCGCCGAGCGCCGGGCGATCGAAGGCCGCATGTCCCAGCTGCCGGCCCCCGGCGCGGGATGACCGCAGCCCGGCTGAATCCGCAACAATGCAAATGAAAACCGGTGCCGGACTTTCGCTCTCGCGGCTTCGGCGGCGCGCCGTCGGGCCGCGGTTGACCGGCACCGCGAAACAATGCTTGTTTCGACTGCAACAAGAACTCGGGTGAGGCTTTTCCATCGTGGTCTCTGTTGCTGACGCCGCGGCCCCCTCGGGGGCGATCGTCGTCGAGGACATGCACAAGCGGTTCGGCAAGCTCGAAGTGCTGAAGGGCGTGTCGCTGAAGGCCCAGCAAGGCGATGTCATCTCGATCATCGGCTCCTCCGGCTCGGGCAAGAGCACGCTGCTCCGCTGCATCAATCTGCTCGAGATCCCCAATGACGGCCGCGTCTGGGTGAATGGCGAGCTGATCCGGATGAGGAAGCTGCGCTCCGGAGAGGCCGAGCCGGAGGACAGCAAGCAGGTTGACCGCATCCGCTCCGAACTCGGCATGGTGTTCCAGAGCTTCAACCTGTGGTCGCACATGACCGTGCTCGAAAACGTCATCGAGGCACCGGTGCACGTGCTGAAGGTGCCGCGCAGGGAGGCGACCGAGCGCGCCCTGGCGCTGCTGGCCAAGGTCGGCATCGCCGACAAGCGCGACCACTATCCCAGCCACCTGTCGGGCGGCCAGCAGCAGCGCGCCGCGATCGCGCGGGCGCTGGCGATGCAGCCGAAGGTGATGCTGTTCGACGAGCCGACCTCGGCCCTCGACCCCGAGCTGGTCGGCGAGGTGCTGCGGGTGATCCGCCAGCTGGCGGAGGAGGGCAACACCATGCTGCTCGTCACCCATGAGATGCGCTTCGCCCGCGAGGTGTCGAGCAAGGTGATCTTCCTGCATCAGGGCCGGACCGAGGAGGAGGGAACCCCCGCCGAGGTGTTCGACAATCCGCGATCCGAGCGGGTGCGCCAGTTCCTCGCGGCACAGCATTGATGGGCACCGCTTCGCCGCGCTGCTTGACCTTGGCCGGCGGTTTCGCGGAAATCCACCCATCCAACCCGGGGCCGCAGGGCCCCAGATCCGAACGGGAGACTTCATGATGAAGAGCTGGTTGTCGTTGGCCGCCGCCGCGGTCTTCGTGCTGGCCGCCGGCACCGCCTCGGCCCAGGACACGCTGAAGATCGGTACCGAGGGCGCCTACCCGCCCTACAACGCGACCGATGCCTCGGGCAAGCTGGTCGGCTTCGAGATCGACCTCGCCAACGCGCTGTGCGAGCGCGTCCAGATGAAATGCGAGATCGTGCAGCAGGATTGGGACGGCATGATCCCCGCTCTGCTGAACAAGCGTTTCGACGGCATCATGGCCGGCATGTCGGTCACCCAGGAGCGGCTGAAGCAGATCAACTTCTCCAAGCCCTACAGCAGCACCCCGGCCTGGTTCGTCGGCGCCAAGGACGGGTTGCTGAAGGACGCCAAGACGCTGGACGACATCAAGGCCGCGCTCAAGGGCAAGTCGGTCGGCGTGCAGCGCTCCACCATCCACCAGAACTTCCTGGAACAGAAGATCCCGGGCGTCGACGTCAAGCTGTACGACACCCAGGACGACCTCAACCTCGACCTGCAGAACGGCCGCATCGACGCCGGCCTGGCCGACAGCCTGGGCTGGAAGGACTTCCTGGCCAGCGACGCCGGCAAGGGCTTCACCCATTTCGGCCCGGGCCTGACTGGCAAGGACGACCCGATCTTCGGCCTCGGCGTCGGCATCGGCCTGCGCAAGGAGGACACGGCGCTGAAGGACAAGCTGGACAAGGCACTGGATTCGATGAGCGCCGACGGCTCGCTGGAGAAGCTGTCGGTGAAGTGGTTCGGCTTCGACACGTCGGTCAAGTAAGGCGGGGATCAAATAGGCAGGGCAGGGTGGGGGCCGGCGATGCGGTGCCGGCCCCGGCCCCAACCGGGACCGCAGGTCCCAACGGGAGAGGTTCATGAACAAGATCTGGTTGTCCCTGGCCGGGGCGGCGGCGCTGGCGCTGAGTGCCGGTGCTGCCTATGCCGACACGGTGCGCATCTGCATGGAAGGCGCCTACCCGCCCTTCAACAACACGGATTCCACCGGCAAGATCGTCGGCTTCGAGGTCGATGTCGCCAATGCCCTGTGCAAGCAGGCCGGCCTGACCTGCGAGGTCGTGCAGCAGGATTGGGATGGTTTCATCCCGGCGCTGCTGAACAAGCGCTGCGGCGCCCTGATGGACGGCATGTCGATCACCGAGGAGCGGCTGAAGCAGATTGCCTTCTCGGTGCCCTACACCGACACGCCGGCCTGGTTCGTCGGCGCCAAGGACGGCATCCTGAAGAATGCCAAGACGCTGGCCGACGTCCATGCCGCGCTGAAGGGCAAGACCATCGGCGTGCAGCGCTCGACCACCCATCAGAACTTCCTTGAGGCCGAGTTCAAGGACGCGCACGTCAACCTCTACGACACAGTCGACGAGCTCAATTTCGACCTGGTCAACGGCCGCATCGATGCCGGGCTGGGCGACAGCACGTCCTGGGATTCGTTCCTGAAGAGCGACGCCGGCAAGAACTTCGTCCATTACGGCCCGACCCTGACCGGCAAGGACAACCCGCTGTTCGGCCAAGGCATCGGCATCGGCCTGCGCCAGGAGGACAAGGACCTCAAGGCCAAGTTCGACAAGGCCATCAACTCGATGAAGGCCGACGGGTCGCTCTCTAAGCTCGCGCTCCAGTGGTTCGGCTACGACCCGCTGGCCCCCAGCAAGTAGCAAGGCTGCGGGCGGCCTGACCGGCCGCCCCTTCCCATTCAGGCAGCGCGGCAAGGATGCAAGGACTGATCGATTCGCTGTCCCACTGGGCGCAGCTGTTCTCCTGGGGCGACCAGGGCTGGGGGGACGAGTTCGTCCAGGCCGCCGGGATGACCGTGCTGCTGTCCACCGTCAGCTACATCTTCGGCGTGGCGGTCGGGCTGATCGCCGCCTGCCTCAAGGTCTGGGGCGGCTTCGTGCTGCGCGGGCTGATGGAGATCTACACCACCGTCGTCCGCGGCGTGCCGGAGCTGCTGATCATCTACCTGCTGTTCTTCGGCAATGAGCGGGCGATCAACGCTATCCTCGGCATCTTCGGCATCACCCAGCCGTTCCAGCTGAACGAGTTCGCGATCGGCGTCTTTGCCGTCGGCCTGATCTCCGGCGCCTATTCGACCGAGGTGCTGCGCGGCGCCATCCAGGTGATCCCGCACGGGCAGATCGAGGCCGGCCGGGCCTTCGGCATGCACGGTTTCATGGTGTTCCGCCGCATCATCCTGCCGCAGACCATCCGCCTGGCGCTGCCGGGGCTTGGCAACATCTGGCAGCTGATCCTGAAGGACACGGCGCTGGTCTCCGTCGTCGGTGTCACCGAGCTGATGCGCATCAGCCAGGTGGCGGCGCGGTCGACGCGCGAACCGTTCCCGTTCTTCATCACCGCGGCGGTCCTGTTCCTGGTCATCACCACCTTCTCGACCAAGATGTTCCGCAAGGCCGAGGCGCATTACGACCGCGGCGTGCGGCGGGCGGGCTGACCCATGGATCTTGACCTGATCCTCGACACCTTCGGCAAGCTGCTCGGCGGCGCCCTGGTGACGATCGAGCTGATCGTGCCGGCGCTCGCCGTCGGCGTCGTCCTGGCGATGGTGCTGGCGGTGATGCGGATGTCCGGCAACGGTGTCCTGTCGCGCATCTCCCGCGCCTATGTCTTCGTGTTCCGCGGCACGCCGCTCCTGGTGCAGATCTTCCTGATCTATTTCGGCCTCGGCCAGTTCCGCCCGCTGTGGGAGGCGCTGGGCGTGTGGGACTGGCCGCTGCGCGAGGCCTTCCCCTGCGCCGTGATCGCCTTCGCCATGAACACAGCCGCCTATACCAGCGAGATCATCCGCGGCGGCCTGCAGGCCGTGCCCTTCGGCCAGATCGAGGCGGCGCGGGCCTGCGGCATGTCGCGGTCGCTGGTGTTTCGGCGGATCACCGTGCCGATCGCCATCCGCCAGGCGCTGCCGGCCTATGGCAACGAGATCATCCTGATGGTGAAGGCCAGCTCGCTGGCGTCGATCATCACCATCATGGAGATCACCGGCATCGCCAAGCAGATCAACTCGCGCACCTTCGCGCCGTTCGAGGTGTTCACCGCCGCCGGCATCCTTTACCTGATCATGAACTTCGCGGTGGCGCAGGGCGTGCGGGCGGTGGAGTGGAGGCTGACCCCGCATCTGCGCCGGCGGCCGCACTGAGCCACGCTGCGGCACTGTCCTAGCCGGGAAACCCGGCTAGACTAGCGCGGATGTTCACCTTCACGCCGCTTCGCCCCGCCGACCTGCCGCGCCTGCGTCACTGGCTGACGATGCCGCATGTCCGGGCCTGGTGGGGCGACCCGGAGGCCGGCATCCGCGAGATCCGCCGGCTGATGGCGTCGGACTGGGCCGAGCCGATGCTGGTCGCCTGGCAGGGCCGGCAGATCGGTTATCTGCAGGCCTATGACGCGGTCTCGGCCATGCCCGGCGGCGACGCCGATCCCGGCAGCTTCGGCATCGACCTGTTCATCGGCGAGCCGAGCTATGTCGGCAAGGGCCTGGGCACCGCCTTCCTCGGCGCCTACACCGACCGGCTGCTGAAGGGCGGGCGTGCCGCGCGCATCCTGGCCCGCCCGGCCCGCCTGAACCACCGCGCGGTGCGCTGCCTGGAAGGGGCGGGCTTCCATCCGCTGGCCGACGAGGACGGCCCGCTGCTGGCGATGGCGAAGGACCGGCCGGGCGCCTAGATCCAACCGATAGGACCATCGGGAAACTGCCGAGTCGCGGTCCGGCGCAGCCGTGTTATGCTTCCCGGAAAACACGGTCCGAAATCAGAAGGGCCGACGTCAGAACAGATCGGGGAATCGCCATGAACGTTGCCCGCATTCTGAGTGTGAAGGGGAACAGCGTCATCCATGTCGCGCCGGATCTCCGGCTGGCCGAGGTCGTGGCGCTGCTGCGCGACAAGCGCATCGGCGCCGTCCTGGTCAGCGGCGACGGCCGCCATATCGACGGCATCCTGTCCGAGCGCGACGTCGTGCACCGCCTGGCCGACAAGGGCCCGGCGCTGCTGGACGAGCCGGTATCCGCCATCATGGTGCGCACCGTCATCACCTGCGGCCTCGACGACACCGTGGCCGAGCTGATGGGGATGATGACGCAGCGCCGCTTCCGCCACCTGCCGGTGGTGGACGATCAGGGGCTGATCTGCGGCATGGTCAGCATCGGCGACGTGGTGAAGGCGCGGCTCGACGAGATCGAGAGCGAGGCCGAGAGCCTGCGCGAATACATCACCACCGGCTAGTCCGGCGGCTGATCAGCCAAGCGAGGCGGGAACTGCCGGGCGGCAGGCCCTGTTCCTGGGAGTGAAGGTTCGTGCCGGCGTCGCCGGCCGGCCGGCTCACAAGAACGAGGTGCCCGAGATGTTCGGCAGTCTGCTCCACTGGGCCGTGGTGTTCCTGATCGTCGCGCTGGTCGCGGCGGTGCTGGGCTTCGGCGGCGTCGCCGGCACGGCCATGGCCGGCGCCAAGCTGCTGTTCTGGGTCGCGATCGTGATCTTCGTGGTCATGCTCGTGGCCGGTCTGGTCAGGCGCGGCTAGCGCAGCCCGACAGCACGGCATCGACGGCCGGACGTCCCGACGGATGTCCGGCCGTTGTCGTTTCAGCACTGCGTCGGAAGGGAGATGGTGGAGCTGAGCGGAATCGAACCGCTGACCTTCTCATTGCGAACGAGACGCTCTCCCAACTGAGCTACAGCCCCACTAAGTTCGGTCCCGGGCGGTTGGGCATCCCGGCGAACGGCGCGGAATATCGTGCCCGGTTGATGGCTTGTCAAGCGCCTGATTCCGGCCGGCCGGCGTTTTTCCGCACCGGTCGTTTGAAACCTCCGGCGGCTCGGATATAAGGGGGCCGGGCCGCAGCCAGGGCGGCCTGATCGGCTCGCAGGCGGGATCATGACGGACTCAATCGGCCAAAAGACGGTCACCCTTTTCGGCGGCACCGGATTCGTCGGCCGCTACGTGACGCAGCTGCTGGCCCATCGCGGCTGGCGCATCATCGTCGCCTCGCGCCACCCCGACCGGGCGCTGCCGCTGAAGACGGCGGGCGCGGTCGGCCAGATCGTCCCGGTCTTCGCCGATATCCGCGACGAGGGCTCGGTTGCCGCCGCGGTGGCCGGCGCCGATGCCGTGGTCAATCTCGTCGGCATCTTGTTCGAGGGCGGCAAGCAGCGCTTCGACACCATCCATGGCGATGGGGCGGGCCGCGTCGCCCGTGCCGCGGCGGCGGCCGGCCGCTTCGTCCAGATCTCGGCGATCGGCGCCTCGGCCGACAGCCCGTCCGCCTACGCCCGCACCAAGGCGGCGGGAGAGGCGGCGGTGCGCGCCGCCTTCCCGGGCGCCTCGATCCTGCGGCCGAGCGTGATCTTCGGGCCCGAGGACGGCTTCTTCAACCTGTTCGCCAAGCTGGCCCGCAACGCGCCGTTCCTGCCGCTGTTCGGCGGCGGCACCACCAAGTTCCAGCCGGTCTATGTCCGCGACGTCGCCGCCGCCATCGTGGCGTGCCTGGAGCAGGACGGCACCGCCGGCCAGACCTATGAGCTGGGCGGCCCGCGGGTCTACACCCTGCGCGAGATCATGCAGTTGACCCTGCAGCAGACCGGCCGCAAGAAACGCCTGGTCCCGCTGTCCTGGGGCATGGCGGCGTTCGAGGCGAAGCTGCTCGGGCTGCTGCCGAAGCCGCCGCTGACCTCGGATCAGGTGACGCAGCTCAAGATCGACAACGTGGTTGGTGCTGGCACCAGGACGCTGGCCGATCTCGGCATCACGCCGACCCCGGCCGAGCTGATCCTGCCGAGCTATCTCGACCGCTACCGCCCCGGCGGCCGCTTCGGCAACAGCCAGGTCGCCTGATCCGGCCGTAGGTTGGGTTCGCCCGTGGCGAACCCAACCTGCACCGCTATCCCTCCGTCAGCGCCCGGCCGAGGAAGGGCAGGCTCTCATCCATCCGGTAGTCGACCGAGGAGTGGTTGTCCGGGAACTCCTCGTACCGGTGTTTCACGCCCAGCTGCTCCAGCGACCGGTGCAGCCGGCGGGCGCCGTAGACCAGGTTGTACTGGTCGATGTCGCCGCAATCGATGTAGAGCCCCTTCAGCGATTTGAGCGCGTCGGCATGCCGGTGGGCCAGCAGGGCCGGGTCCCATTCCAGCCAGTTGGCCCAGCGCTCTTCGATCAGCTCGCAGGTGTCGGGGTTGACCGGCAGCCGGATGCCGAGGAACTGCGACGGGTCCGGGTCGTATGTCGCCGCCATTGCCAGCCACATCAGGATGTGAAGGTCGGCATCCTGGATCTTCTTCGCCGATTCCAGCGAGGTGATGAAGCGTTCAATCGACCCCTCGTGCTTGGCCAGCGCCCGCAGTACGTTCGGCATCTCCAGCAGATAGGCCAGTTCGAACGCCATGTCGCCGGAATGGCAGGCGGCCGCGCTCCAGGTGTCGGCTCGGCGCATGGCGTGGATGATCGAGCCGTAGCCGCCGGAGCTCTTGCCGAATACGCCGCGCCGGCCAGGCCCGCCGCAGCCGAGCCGCGCCTCCACCGCCGGCAGCATCTCGTCGATCAGGAAATCCTCCCACCGGCCCATGGCGGCGGAGTTGATGTACTGGTTGCCGCCCAGGCGGGTGAAGCAGTCCGGGAAGGCGATCACCACCGGCGGCAGCTTGCCTTCGGCGATCAGCCGGTCGGCGCGCTCCGGCACGTTCTCGCCGAAATTCTTCCAGTTGGTGTGGGCCGGGCCGCCGGCGGTGAAGCCGACCAGGTCGACCAGCAGCGGCAGGCCGCGCCCGTCATGCCCGGCCGGGATGTAGAGATCGACGCGCCGCTCATGCGGGTCGCCGAGCAGGTTGCCCCGCAGCACCCGGCTGTCGATGGTGAAGCTGTCCAGCTGCCCGCGCGGGGCGGTTCGGTCCTTGCGCATGCGTTCGCTCCCCTTGGGGTTATGGTCCCACCCTAGACCGAGTCTGGGACGGCCGCTTGGAAATGCTACTGGCGCGGCCATCTGATGGCGGTTTCTGCGCTTCCGGTGCTCACGCACCCAATGTGCGCTGCGCTCCGGTTCTCGAAACCACCACCAGCCGACTCACGCCAGCGCATTTCCAACCGGTCTATCAGA
>NZ_JBCNNF010000090.1:0-19345 GCF_039594555.1 Inquilinus sp. | reverse complement strand
GCTCGCATCCCTGGCCGATCAGCGCCTTGAGGTCGACATCCGGGGCGATGTAGCCCCAGCGCCGGTCCTCGGTCAGGAACCACAGCTCGTGGCTCTGGAACGGGTAGGAGGCGAAATCCCGCCAGAACTTCATCAGCAGCGGGCTGTTCTCGACCTTGCGGCCGTCGCCGTAGTCGATGGTGCCGAGCGAGCGCGGCAGGATGTCGGCCGGGGGCACGTTGAACCACGCCCTCCGGCCGATGATCTGGGCCATTTCCTCCTTGTTCTCGGCCTTGTCGGCCCAGCGCTGGGCTTCCAGCACCGCCTGCAGCAGCGCCTCTGCCGCCTTCGGGTGGGCGTCGACCCAGTCGGCGCGCATGGCGAAGGTCTTCTCCGGATGGTCCTTCCATAGCTCGCCGGTGACGCAGGCGGAGTAGCCGATGCCCTGATGCACCAACTGGTCGTTCCACGGCTCGCCGACGCAGAAGGCCTGCATGTTGCCGACCTTCATGTTGGCGACCATCTGCGGCGGCGGCACCACGATGGTGCTGACGTCCTTGTTCGGGTCGATGCCCGCGGCCGCCAGCCAGTAGCGCATCCACAGGTCGTGGGTGCCGCCGGGGAAGGTGACGGCGCATTTCACCTCCTGCCCCTTGGCCTTCATGCCGGCGAAGGCAGCCTGCAGCGGCTTGGCGTCGACGGTGGCGCCGGCCAGCTCCTTGGCCACCGAGATGGCCTGGCCGTTGGTGTTCAGCCGGCACAGGATCTGCATCGGCAGGGGCTTGCCGGCGGTGATGCTGCCGAGCGTCATCAGGTAGGGCATCGGCGTCAGGATGTGGGCGCCGTCGATGCCGCCGCCGGCCGAGCCCAGCACCAGGTTGTCGCGGGTGGTGCCCCAGGAGGCCTGCTTGGCGACCGTCACCTCGGTGAGCCCGACCTGGTCGAACAGCCCCTTCTCCTTGGCGATGATCAGCGGCGTGGAATCGGTCAGGGCGATGAAGCCCAGCGTCGCCTTGGTCGTCTCCGGCCCCGCGGCCTGGGCGAAGGCGCCGGACGGGAAGGCGGTGCGGAGCGCGGCGATGGTCGCTGCCGCGCCGGTCAGCCGGGCAGTGCCCTGCAGCAGGCTGCGGCGGGTAAGGGTGGTGGTGCGGTCGCGTGCGGTCATGAATGCCCCCTTCGGTTCGGTCAGCCGCGTTGTGTCGCGACGGTTGCGGTGTTGCCGGCGGCGAGGCCGCCGGTGTCGAGCGCGGCGGAATCGAAGACCCGGCCGTCGCAGAAGCGGTCGGCGCCCAGCGCCACGTCGCCGGCCGGGTCGGCCAGCATCCAGGGGCCGTCATGCAGCCCCTCGGCCTTGCTGTCGGCCGCCGGCGCCGGGTAGCCGAGGTCCCAGGCGGCCTCGCGATAGAGATCCGGCCGGTAGACGGCGGCGGCCGTGGCGGCGATGTCGACGCCGTCCGGCAGGTCGCCCCAGCGCCGCAGCTGCGCCAGGAACCAGGCGGCGTGCGACCGCCAGGGCAGGCCGGCGGCGCGGCGGTGATAGGCGGGGCCGCGCGCCGGCAGCCCGTCGACCAGCAGCTCGCCCGGCCGGCCGATCAGCCCGGCGGCGATCGATGCGGCCGGGGCGTTCAGCACCTCCGGGGCCGCCAGCATCGCCACCGCCTCCGGCCGGTGCTGCGGCCGGTCCAGCCAGGCGGCGGCGCGGATCAGCGCGCGGATCAAGGCACGATGCGTGTCGGGCCGGGCCTCGGCCCAGGCGCGGGTGACGGCGAAGACCTTCTCCGGCGCGTTGTTCCAGATCCGCCAGCCGGTGGTGGCGGTGATACCGACACCCTGGTCGACCGCGACATCGCCCCAGGGCGCGCCGACGCAGAAGCCGTCGACCCGGCCGGCCGACAGATGCGCCACCATCTGCGGCGGCGGCACCACCACGATGCGCACGTCGCGCTGCGGATCGACGCCGCCCGCCGCCAGCCAATAGCGCAACTGGTCGTGATGGCTCGACACCGGGAAGACGATGGCGAATACCGGGGGCGGGGCGCTGGTCCGGCGCCGGGCGGCGACCACCGCCGCGACCGCCGTGGCCGAGCCGGCGGCCGCGCCCTCCGGATCCGCCGCCGCCATCTCCGCCGCCAGGGCGTTCGAGACGGTGACGGCGTTGCCGTTCAGGTTCAGCGACAGCCCGACCAGCATCGGCGTCTTCGGGCCGCTCAGCCCCAGCGAGATCGCCAGCGGCAGCGGCGCCAGCATATGGGCGCCGTCCAGCAGGCCGCAGACCAGCTTGTCGCGCAGGCTGGCCCAGCTGCTTTCGCGCGACAGCCGGACCGACAGCCCCTCCTCGCGGAAGAAGCCTTTCCGCTCCGCCACGATCAGCGGCGCGCAATCGGCCAGCGGCACGAAGCCGAGGGTCAGGTCTGTGCAGGGATTCGTCATCAGCCGCTCCAAAACGAAAAGGCGCCCGAGAGCCTGCGGAAGATCCGCAGTCCTCGGACGCCTTTGCCCGGTTCGAACGGCCCATCGTCGGACCGCTCAAGATATCGTCGGACGGACGCCATTGCCCGTCGTCACCCAAGGGATACGCAAACAGCGTGCCAGTTGCTGCGCTGCACGCTTCCGAAATCGGAGATGGAGCCTGGCTGCGGCTTCACGGGGCGAACGGTGATGGTACGGTCACGCTGCGCTGCGGTACGACTCTGCTCCGCTGTTGTGCAATGCATAAAAAAGCGGCGAAAGCAGGCGTGCCTAATCCTTGGCCAGCAGCTCGCTGATGCTGATCACCTGCTCGGCGATCTCGGCCAGGGGCCTGCCGCGGTCCATGGCCAGCTTGCGCAGGGCCTTGTAGGCCTCGTCCTCAGCCATGCCGCGCTGCTGCATCAGGATGCCCTTGGCGCGCTCGATCCGCTTGCGCTCGGCCAGGGTGGCGCGGGTCTTCTCCAGCTCGTCGCGCATCGCCTGGAAGGCCTGGAACCGGGCGATCGCGGCCTCCAGCACCGGCTTGACCCGGTGCGGGCTCAGGCCGTCGACGACATAGGCGCTGACCCCGGCGCGGATCGCCTCGCCGATCGCGGCATCGTCGCTCTGGTCGACGAACATCACGATCGGCTTCGGCCGCTCGCGGCTGACGCTGCGCATATGCTCCAGCGCGTCGCGGTTGGGCGCGTCGAGGTCGACGATAATCACGTCCGGCTCGATCTCCCGCACCCGCGCCAGCAGGTTCTCGGTGCCGCTGGCGGTGGTGACGGCGCCATGGCCGGCCGCGCTCAGGGCCGCCTCGACCAGGCGACGGCGTTCGGCGTTCTCATCGACCAGGAGGATGCGCAGGACCATTCGCGGGGCGGGTGTGGCAGATCGAACCCCGTCCCAGCAAGTTCCGGACCACAGTGCGAAAGCGGCTACCGGACAACCGCCTTCAGTGCCTGCAGCCAGGTCAAGGCGGCGGCGGCGCCGGCGTCGGGGACGCCGATGACGCGCTCGCCGAGATAGCTGGCCCGGCCGAGGCGCGGCAGCATCCGCGCCGTGGCGTCGGTGCCGGCGGCCGCCGCGGCGACACAGATGCCCCAGACCTCGGCCGGGGTCTTGCCGCTGGCGACGGCCGCCGAGAAAGCCTCCGTCGCTGGATGCAGCGCGTCCAGCATGGTCCGGTCGCCCGGCTTGGCGCCGCCCAGTTCGCCGATCGCCTGCACCGCGACGGTGAAGGCCTCGGCCCAGGCGGCGGGGGCGGGCACGGCCTCACCCGCCAGCCGCCGTGACGCCCGCAGCAGGGCGGTGGCGTAGAATGGGCCTGAGCTGCCGCCGATTGCTCGGCGCAGCGCATCGCCGACCGAGGCCAGCGCCTTTGCCGGATTGGTCCAGGCGGCGTCGGGCAGAGCGCGGATCGCGTCGGCCGCCCGCACCATGCTGGCACCCAGGTCGCCGTCGCCGGCGCGGGAGTCGAGATCCGTCAGATGCGCCTCGGCCTTCACCAGCGCATCCGCCACGGCCAGCCCGGCCTGCTTCAGCGTGGGGGCCAGCGGCGACGGCGCGGCGTCCGCCTGCGCTCCCGGCGCCGGCTCCGGCGCGTGGAGCCGGCGCTTCGGTCCGATCCGGCCGCCGCCCGGCCAGGCCGGGGCCTGGGCCGGCGCGTCCAGCAGTGCGATCCGCTCCTCGTCCAGCTTCAGCAGGCTCAGCGAGCAGCCGGGCATGTCCAGCGCGGTCAGGAAGTTGCCGGCCCAGGCGCGCTCGACCTGGATGCCGCGCCCGGCGAGATCGGCCAGAGCGGCGCGGGCGACGATCGACAGCTCCATCGGCGGCGTGGCGCCCAGGCCGTTGACCAGCAGGGCCACCCGGTCGCCGCGCCCGAGGCCGCGGTCGAAGACGATGGCCTCCAGCATCTCGGCCACCAGCGCGTCGGCCGGCTGCAGCGGGCCGCGCCGCACCCCGGCCTCGCCATGGATGCCCAGGCCCAGCTCGATCTCGGTGTCGCCCAGGGTGAAGCCGGGCTTGCCGGCGGTCGGCACGGTGCAGGCGCCCAGCGCCACGCCCATCGTGCCCAGGTCGGCGGCGGCGGCGCGGGCGATGACCGCGACCTCCGCCAGCGGCTTGCCGGCGGCGATGGCCGCGCCTGCCAGCTTGTGGATCAGCACGGTGCCGGCGATGCCGCGGCGCCGATCCTTTTCCACCGTGCCGCGCAGCGCCACGTCGTCGGCCACCACCACGATCTCGACCGGGATGCCCTCCTCCCGCGCCAGCTCGGCCGCCAGGCCGAAGTTCAGCCGGTCGCCGGTGTAGTTCTTGACCACCAGCACCGCGCCGGATGGACCGGAGGCGGCGCGGATGCCGGCCAGCACGGCATCGACGCTGGGAGAAGTGAAGACGTCGCCAGCGATCGCGCCCGCCAGCATGCCCTGGCCGACATAACCGGCATGGGCCGGCTCATGCCCGCTGCCGCCGCCGGACAGCAGGGCCACCGGGCGCGACGCCGGCACCGGCAGGTCGGCGCGGATCACCACCGCCTCCTCCTCCAGCAGCGCCAGGCCGGCATGCAGGTCGACGAATCCTTCCAGCATCTCGCGCAGGACGTGGCGCGGGTTGTTGATCAGCTTCTTCACGGCGGGCCTCGGTCAGGAGGGCGGGGATCGGGGAAGGAACGGATCAGCCTTCGTTTCGTTGCCAGACCTCGGCCAGCGCCGGATCGGCGCGCAGCCGGCCGGCGATCGCCGACAGCTTCGGGCATTCGGCGGCGAACCACTCGCTGCGTGGCCGCCAGCGATTCATCACCGCGACATAGACGTCGAGGGCCGAGCGGGTCTGGCCCAGGAACCAGGGGCTGCCGGCCGCCGCCTCCATCTGCCGCCACAGCACCTTGCGGTGCTCGTCGGTGGAGGCGCGCAGCTCGGTCTTGGCCTCGTCGCCCGAGACCCAGCGGCCGGGATCGTCGCCATAGGCCCAGGTCGGGTACAGCGCGGCGACGATGAACACCAGGTGGCGCAGGAAGGCGGGCCGGTCCGGATGGCCGGCGGGCGGTGCCAGCCCGGCCTGCGGCGCCACATCGGCCAGATGCAGCGTGATCGCCGCGCTTTCGGTCATCACCGTGCCGTCGGGCAGCACCAGCACCGGGACCTGGGTCAGCGGGTTCAGGCGCTGCAGCATCTCGCGGTCGGCCGGGTTCTCGTAGATGTCGACCGACTTGATGGTGAAGGGCACGCCGGCGAGGGTCAGCATGACCTCGCTGAGCGTCGAGCCGGTGCCGGGCGTGGCGTAGAGCGTGTACATCGATCCTCCCCATCGTCGCGCTCCGCACTCCTAACACGCGGCGGCGGCGTGCGGTATCGGCGCGAACGGGGTTGCGACCGCCGGTCCGACGCTGCTCATATGCATGTCACTAAACTGTAACAATCGGAGGCTCGGGATGATGCGGACCGGATGGGTTTCGGCCCTGGCGATGATGGCGGTGGCGGGTTCGGCCCACGCGCAGCAGGGGCCGGGCCCCGACGACAACCTCAACGCCGTGCTGTGGGACCAGACCTCGGTCGAGGCGCAGGCCAATGCGATCGGCGCCTATGCCCTGGCCCGGCTGCGGCTGGACGAGGCGCTGGCCGACCCGTCGCGCACCGCGGCGCCGGCGGAGCAGACCGGCGACTTCAGGAATTTCCCGCCGGCGGTGGTGCTGGATGTCGACGACACGGTGCTGAACACCTCGCCCTACCAGGCCCGCAACGTGGCCGAGGGCACGGGCTTCGACCCGAAGACGTGGACGGCCTACGTCAAGGCCAAGATCGACACCCCGATTCCCGGCGCGGTCGAGTTCACGCAATACGCGGCGTCCAAGGGCGTGAAGGTGTTCTACGTCACCAACCGGACCAAGGAGGAGGAGGGGCCGACGGTCGAGCACATGAAGGCGCTGGGCTTCCCGATGGGCGACAACGTCGACACCTTCCTCAGCGCCAAGGAGCAGCCGGACTGGGGCTCGGCCAAGGGCACGCGCCGCGCCGTCATCGCCAAGGACTACCGGATCCTGCTGCTGATCGGCGACAATTTCGGCGACTTCACCGACGCCTATAAGGGCACGGTGGAGGAGCGGCAGAAGGCGTTCGAGGCGGCGAAGGACCATTGGGGCCGCGACTGGATCGCGATCGCCAACCCGACCTACGGCTCCTTCGAATCGGCGCCGTACAAGGGCGACTACAAGCTGCCGACGGCGGAGCAGCGCAAGCTGAAGATCGAGGCGCTGACGCCCTGGAACGGGCAGTAGCCGGCTCTAAGGGATGTGGGCAGGGCCTCTTTTTGAGAATGCGCTGGTGTGAGTCGGCTGGCGGTGGTTTCGAGAACCGGCGCGCAGCGGACGTTATAGTCCGTGAGCACCGGAAGCGGAGAAACCGCCGTCAGACGGCCGCACCAGTAGCATTATCAAAGAGGCCCGTCAGAACCCGCCGCGGCCCTGGAATGGATGCCCGGTGATCAGCGAGACCAGATGCGCCGCCATCAGGATCACCACCAGCGCCGCCACCATCATCACCGGGATTACCGGGAACAGCCGCACCTCGCCCGGGGGCGGCTTGCGCCGGTCCATCACCAGCATGGCCGCCGTCACCGCCAGGGCGACGGCGAGGATGATTGAGGTGTTGGTCAGGTCGAGCTGCATCGTGGCTCCGCGGTAGCATCCCTGCGGCCGGGACGGAAGCAGGTTGCATCGGCGGCCACGATTGCCGATATCGGCGCGGGCGGAGAGTGACGGGACCGGGACGACCATGAAGCGCTTCTACAAGAATGTGGATGTGGTGCCGGCCGGCGGCGGCTTCGGCGTCACCCTCGACGGCAAGCCGATCAAGAGCCCGGCCAAGGCCGATTTCACCCTGCCCAGCCAGGCCCTGGCCGAGGCGATCGCCGCCGAATGGGATGCCCAGGCCGACGAGGTGGTGCCGTCGACGATGCCGCTGATGCAGCTGGCGGCGACGGCGATCGACAAGGTGGCGCCGAATCGGGAGGTGATCATCGACACCGTCGCCTCCTATGGCGGCACCGACCTGCTGTGCTACCGGGCCGAGGCGCCGGCCGCGCTGGCCGCGCGGCAGGCCGCCGCTTGGCAGCCGCTGCTCGACTGGGCGATGACGGCGCATGACGCGCCGCTGGCCGCGACCTCCGGCATCGTCCACCAGGCCCAGCCGGAATCGAGCCTGGCGGCGCTGCGCGCCGCGGTGGCGGCGCAGGACGACTGGCGGCTGACGGCGCTGCACCAGGCGACGGCGCTGACCGGCTCGCTGGTGCTCGGCCTGGCCCTGCTGGCCGGTCGGATCGACGCCGACGAGGCCTTCGAGCTGGCGGAGCTGGACGCCAGCTTCCAGATCGAGCGCTGGGGCGAGGATGCCGAGGCCACGGCCCGGCGTGCGGCGCTGCGGGCCGAGCTGCAGGCGGCGGCCCGGCTTATACAGCTGGCGGCCGCCTGACTGGCGTCCTCCGCTGGCCGATCTATGTGATCGGGATGAGAGGAGGAACGCGATGACCAGCGATGCCAAGCGACCCCGCATTGCCCGGATCTGGCGCGGCCGCACGACCCGGGCGCGGGCCGACGAATACGAGGCCTACAATTACGAGGTCGGGATCAGGCCCCTGATCGAGAAGGCGATGGGCGTGCAATGCCTGCGCGAGGACCGCGCCGACGAGACCGAGTTCGTCACCATCTCCTACTGGGAGAGCGTCGAGGCCATGGCGCGGTTCACCGGCAGCGACCCCACCGCGATCCACCATCTCGACCGCGACCCGGAGTTCCTGATCGAGCTGCCGGACCGGGTGCAGATCCTGCAGATCCGGCACGCGCATGGGGACATCGGCGGCGACGGACGGTGAGGCGGCGCCTCATCCCGCCTTCTTCAGCCGGGCCTCCACCAGCCGCGACCATAGCGTGGCGCCGACCGGCAGGATCTCGTCATTGAAGTCGTAGCGCGGATTGTGCACCGGCACGCTGCCGCGGCCATTGCCGATGAACAGGAAGGCGCCTGGCTTTTCGGCCAGCATGAAAGCGAAATCCTCCGACGCCATGACGATGTCGCCATCGTCCCGCACCGCGTCAGCGCCCAGCGCCTCCGCCGCCGTCTCGGCCGCCCAGGCGGTCTCGACGGCGTCGTTGATCACCGGGATGACCTTGATCAGCACCTTCGGGTCGGCCTTGCCGCCGAAGGCGGCGGCGACGTCGCGCGACATCGTCTCGATCCGCGTCTTCAGCGCCTCCAGCACCTCCATGCGCAGGGCGCGGAAGGTGCCGCGCAGCACGGCGGTGTCTGGGATCACGTTGTAGGCGTCGCCGGCATGGATCTGGGTGACGCTGATCACCGCGGCATCGAGGGCCGAGACATTGCGGGCCACCACGCTCTGCAGCGTCGTCACCACATGCGCCGCGATCAGCACCGGGTCGACACCCGTCTCCGGCAGCGCGCCATGGGCGCCGCGGCCGGTGATCTCGATGTCGAACACGCCGCCGCCGGACATGGTCGGGCCGGGGCGGACCATGACGTGGCCGGCGTCCAGCGTGTGGAAGTTGTGCATGCCGAACACGGCCTCGCAGGGGAACTGGTCGAACAGCCCGTCGGCGATCATCGCCTCCGCCCCGCCGCGGCCCTCCTCGGCCGGCTGGAAGATGAAATGCACCGTGCCGTCGAAGTTCCGGGTCGCCGCGAGGTAGCGGGCGGCGCCCAGCAGCATGGTGGTATGGCCGTCATGGCCGCAGGCATGCATGGTGTTGGAGGTCTGCGACCGGTGGCCGAAATCGTTGGCCTCCTGCATCGGCAGCGCGTCCATGTCGGCGCGCAGCGCGATCGCCTTGGGGTTGTTGCCGACGCGGAGGGTGCCGACCACGCCGGTCTTGCCGATGCCGGTCGCGACCTCACAGCCGAAGGCGCGCAGCCGCTCCGCCACCAGGGCGCTGGTGCGGTGCTCCTCGAAGCCCAGCTCGGGATGGGCGTGGATGTCCCGACGCCATTCGGTCAGCTCGTCGGCGAAGCCGGCGATCATCGGGTCGATCTTCATGGCTGGTCCTTCGCGGGAACGTCGGACGATATCAGGACCCAAGCCCTACCGTGCTGGCAAGCCCCGATCTCGCCCATCCTCCCGCCGCGTGCTATTGCAGGCGGATGACGCTTTGGCGGACAGCCGCGGGGAGAGAATGCGCGAGATCCTTGAGGTGCTCGAGAAGAAGCGCGCGGCGGCGCGGCTGGGCGGCGGCAGCAAGCGGGTCGAGGCCCAGCACGCCAAGGGCAAGCTGACGGCGCGCGAGCGGCTGGAGGTCTTCCTCGACCCCGGCTCCTTCGAGGAATGGGACATGTTCGTCGAGCACCGCTCGGCGGATTTCGGCATGGCCGAGCAGAAGGTGCCGGGCGATGGCGTGGTCACCGGCTTCGGCACCGTCGACGGCAAGCTGGTCTTCGTCTTCAGCCAGGATTTCACGGTGTTCGGCGGCTCGCTGTCCGAGGCGCATGCCGAGAAGATCTGCAAGGTCATGGACCAGGCGATGAAGGTCGGCGCGCCCGTCATCGGCCTCAACGATTCGGGCGGCGCCCGGATCCAGGAGGGCGTGGCCTCGCTCGGCGGCTATGCCGAGGTGTTCCAGCGCAATGTCCTGGCCTCGGGCGTGGTGCCGCAGATCTCGCTGATCATGGGCCCCTGCGCCGGCGGCGCCGTGTACTCCCCGGCGATGACCGACTTCATCTTCATGGTGAAGGACAGCTCCTACATGTTCGTCACCGGCCCGGACGTGGTGAAGACGGTGACGCATGAGGTGGTGTCGGCCGAGGATCTGGGTGGTGCCGTCACCCACACCGCGAAGTCCGGCGTCGCCGACCTGGCCTTCGAGGACGATGTCGAGGCGCTGCTGCGGCTGCGCGACTTCGTCGGATTCCTGCCGTCCTCGAACCGCGCCCCGGCGCCGATCCGCCCGACCGAGGACCCGGCCGACCGGCCGGAGATGTCACTGGACACACTGATCCCGGCCAACCCGAACAAGCCCTACGACATGAAGGAGCTGATCGGGAAGGTGGTGGACGAGGGCGATTTCTTCGAGCTGCAGCCCGCCTTTGCCGGCAACATCATCATCGGCCTGGGACGGATGCAGGGCCGCACCGTCGGCATCGTCGCCAACCAGCCGATGGTGCTGGCCGGGTGCCTGGACATCGATTCCAGCCGCAAGGCGGCGCGCTTCGTCCGCTTCTGCGACGCCTTCAACATCCCGATCGTCACCTTCGTCGACGTGCCGGGATTCCTGCCCGGCACCAGCCAGGAATACGGCGGCATCATCAAGCACGGCGCCAAGCTCCTGTTCGCCTATGCCGAGGCGACGGTGCCGAAGGTCACGGTGATCACCCGCAAAGCCTATGGCGGCGCCTACGACGTGATGGCGTCCAAGCACCTCCGCGGCGACGTCAACTACGCCTGGCCGACGGCCGAGATCGCGGTGATGGGGCCGAAGGGCGCGGTCGAGATCATCTTCCGCGCCGATCTCGGCGACGCCGAGAAGATTGCGGCGCGGACCGAGGAGTATCGCGAGAAGTTCGCCAACCCCTTCGTCGCCGCGGCGCGCGGCTATGTCGACGACGTGATCATGCCGCACAACACCCGCCGGCGGATCTGCAAGGCGCTGGCGATGCTGGCCAACAAGAGGCTCGAGAACCCCTGGAAGAAGCACGACAACCTGCCGTTGTAGGGCGCCTTTATTCCGCCACGCCGGGGTGGTGCCATCGCGGCCGGGAGAGACTTTGGCACCGAGACAGGTATGACTTCGCGTTTCCGCGCCCTGGCGGCCGTCCTGGCCGGGGCGCTTCTGCTGGCCGCCTGCGCCACCGAGGCCGGGTTCCGCAAGGGGCTGGACCAGCTGATCGGCCAGCCGAAGGACCAGCTGGTGGTGCGCTACGGCCCGCCGATCTATGAAAGCCGGACCGAGGACGGGCGGCGCTACGCCCAGTTCAACCTGTCCTATGTCGAGACCGGCGGCGGCTATACGAACAGCGTGCCCCGCACCGAGACCGTGCGCGGCACCTATCGCGACGACGACGGCGACAAGCACCGCTACAAGGAGACGCGGACGGTCTATGACCAGGAATACGTGCCGCCCTATGCGATCGAGCGGCGCTGCCTGACCACCTTCTATTTCAACGCCGCCAACCGTGTGGCCAGCTACGCCTATGCCGGCGAGGGCTGCGTCGCGCCGGAATAGCGGAGGCGTCTCTCTTTTCGGTTGTGCAATTTTTGCGTGTTGCAATTTTAAGAAATCTATTTATAGATCTGGCTATCGGTCATCCCAACCAAGGATCGACAGAGATGCCTCGTCCTCGACCGGGCCTTTCCCTTATCGGTGTGCTGCTGCTCGGTGCCTGTGCCGCGAGCCAGGACGACCTCGTCCGCGAAAAGCTGGACGGCTTCATCGGAATGCCCCGGGAGTCGCTGGTCGGCCTGTTCGGCAAGCCGAAGACCGACTCCGTTCGCAAGGACGGGCTCCGCCATCTCACTTTCATTCAATCCCGGCAGACGGAGAGTCCCGGCTACCACTCGTCAGCGTGGCAAACGCAGACCGTGAACGGCACGATTTTCGGCCGTGACGGATGGCTGCACAGCTACAACGAGACCGTCACCACCCCGGTCAACGGCGTGTGGAATCGGGCCCGGACCGACCATTGGTTCTGCAGGCTCAGCTTCGCCCTCGACGCCGGCGGGCGTGCCGTCTCCTATACCTATGACGACGCGCTCGACTGCTACTACGCACTGAGGCTGGACCTGTACCGGTAGTTCACGGCAGAGGCCGCAGCGCGAGGTCAAGGCCGAGCAGCAGCAGCCCCAGGAAGAACCAGCGCCGGAACGCCTCCGGCCGCACCCTGAGGCGCAGCCATTGCCCGGCGGCCATGCCGAGCAGCGCCGGGGCCAGCGCCAGCAGCGAGGCGCCGGCGGCGCTCAGCGGCAAAGCGCCGTCCCGCGCCAGGCCGGCAGCCAGCGCCAGGGTCGAGACGGTGAAGGACAGGCCCAGCGCCTGCACCAGGTCCTCCTTCTCCAGCCTTAGCGCCTGCAGGAACGGCACCGCGGGAATGACGAAGACCCCGGTGGCGGCGGTGACGAGGCCGGTGGCGGCGCCGACCGGGGCCGACCACCAGCGCTCCATCCGGGCCGGCACCGACAGGCGCGGCCCGGCCAGGCCGATCACGGCATAGAGCACCAGCGCCGCGCCGAGGGCGACGGTGGCGCGCCCGGCATCGGCGCCGGTCAGCAGGCCGGCCCCGGCCCAGGTGCCGAGGCAGATCCCGGCCATCATCGGCCACAGCCGGCGCAGCAGCCCGCCGAAGCGCGGCCCGGCGAAGAGCTGCCAGAGATTGGTTACCAGCGACGGCACCACCAGCAGCGCCGCCGCCTGGGCCGGCGCCATGGCCAGGCCCAGCAGCCCCATCGCCACGGTGGGCAGACCGAGCCCGACCATGCCCTTGACGAAGCCGGCGAGCAGGAAGGTGACGGCGGCGAGAAGGAGGAGCATCGGGTCGGTCATGGCCGAAGCTTGCTCGGGACGTGCTCCGGCGACAATATGGATCTCCCTGATCCAGCCTTCGGCCAGGACGAAGGCTGGGCCCGACCAGAAGGGCCCGCCCATGCGCTTCGACCTGACCGATCTGCGGCTGTTCCTGCATGTCGCCGAGGCCGGCAGCATCACCGCCGGGGCCGAACGGGCGGCGCTGGCCCTGGCCTCGGCCAGCGCCCGGATCCGCGGCATGGAGGCGGCGGCCGGGACGGCGCTGCTGCGGCGCGGCCGGCGCGGCGTGGTGCCGACCCCGGCCGGCGAGGCGATGCTGCACCACGCCCGGCTGGTGCTGCAGCAGATGGAGCGGATGCGCGGTGAGCTCGGCGACTACGCCCGCGGCCTCAAGGGCCATGTCCGCATCCTCGGCAACACTGCGGCAGTGACGGAATTCCTGCCCGAGCCTCTGGCCGAATGGCTCGCCGGTCATTCGCGCATCGACATCGACCTGGAGGAGCGGCCGAGCCACGCCATCGTCGCGGCGGTGGCCGCCGGCTTGGCCGATCTCGGCATCGTCGCGGACATGGCGGAGGGTGAGGGCATCGAGGGGCTGGAGCGCATCCCGTTCCGGGTCGACCGGCTCGTGCTGGCGGTGCCGCGCGGCCATCCGCTGGCGGCCCGTCGCCGCATCGCCTTCGCCGAGGCGCTCGGCGAGGATTTCGTCGGCCTCAGCCCCGGCAGCGCGCTGCAGGACCATCTCGCCCGCCATGCCGCCCGGGCCGGCCGGCCGCTCAAGCTGCGGGTCCGGCTCGGCGGCTTCGACGCGGTGTGCCGGATGGTGGAGCAGAGCGTCGGCCTGGCGGTGGTGCCGGAGACGGCGGCCCGGCGCTGCCGCCGCAGTATGGCGATCCGGGCGGTGCCGCTGTCCGACCCTTGGGCGCTGCGCCGGCTGTCGATCTGCGTCCGCTCGCTCGACGCCCTGCCGGCCCATGCGCGGCGGCTGGTGGAGCATCTGGCGAAGGACGCGCCGCCAGTGCCGTGAAGCCGGCCCCGCCACAAAGACATCAGGTTTCGAAGGCATTGGCGCCACATTGCCACGCTATCCGGCATCAGATGCCATGGGACGGGGGATGCCGTGCGTCGCCGGAGGATCACTGCCGCCTTGCCCTGGATCGGCGCCGCGCTGGTCGCCGCCTGCGGCGGCGCCGATCGGCAGGTCGATCGGCAGCTGGCGGGCTATGTCGGGACGACGCGCGCGGCGATCGAGGCGAGGTTCGGCAAGCCGCTCGGCGAGGAGCCGGGCGCCGCGGGCTCGTGGAGGCTGACCTTCTACGGCAGCAGCGCCGTCCATGTCGACGGCGCCTATGAGCAGGTGGAGCAGCGCACGCCCATCGACTGCTCGACCCGGCCGCGGCCGCCCTCCTGCCAGAAGGTCACGGTCAAGGACGGCAAGGACTATTACCAGTCCAACGAGACGGAGATCACCCACGTCAATGGCGACTACATCCCGGCGCATCTCGCCGTGTGGTGGTGCAGCGTCGTCTTCACCCTGAACCGGAGCGGGACGGTCACCGCTTACGAGTTCACGCCCTATTCCGCGGGCGAGAAGATCGACTGCAGCGCCGTGTCCTGGACCGTGTCCCGGCCGAAGCCGTGATCATGGCCGCCGGCGCGCCGTCAGCGTTCCGGCAGGGGCAGCCGCTCGGTCTCGTCCGGGATGGTGCCGAAGCGGCCCTCGCGCCAGTCCTCCTTGGCCTGCTCAATGCGCTCGCGGCTGCGGGCGACGAAGTTCCACCACAGCCTGCGCGGCCCGTCGAGCGGCTCGCCGCCGAACACCATCAGGCGGGTCTCCTCCAGCGCCTCGACCGCGACCGGGTCGCCGGGGCGCAGCACCAGCAGCTGCCGCGGCGGGAAGTCGTCGCCGCCGATCCGCACCCGGCCGGAGACGACATAGACCGCGCGCTCCTCATGCTCCGCCGGCAGCGGCAGCACCGCCCCGGCCTGCAGCGCCGCGTCGAGATAGAGGGTCTCGGAGAAGGTGGCGACCGGCGACCGCGCGCCATAGGCCGACCCGACGATCAGCCGCACGCTCTTGCCGGCATCCTCGATCACCGGCAGGTCGTCGATGCCGTGATGGGCGAAGCTGGGCGCCACCTCCTCGTGAGCGGCGGGCAGGGCCACCCAGGTCTGCACGCCGAACAGCGTCGACCCGGTGGCGCGCAACGCCGGCGGCGTGCGCTCGGAATGGGCGATGCCGCTGCCGGCGGTCATCCAGTTGACGTCGCCGGGGCGGATCAGCTGGCGGGTGCCCAGGCTGTCGCGATGGGTCTGCTCGCCGGCGAAGAGATAGGTCACGGTGGCCAGGCCGATATGCGGGTGCGGCGGCACGTCGATGCCGTCGCCGGCGCCGAACAGGGTCGGGCCGAACTCGTCGACGAAGACGAAAGGGCCGACCGACCGCTTCTGCATCGACGGCACGGCGCGCCGCACCTCGAAGCCGCCGATATCGGCGGTGCGCGGGATCACCACCGCCTCGATGAAGGGGCAGGGCGTCTCGCCGGCGGCGGGGTCGCGGGTCGGCTGCCAGCTCATCGTCTCGGGCTTCCTTCGATACCGGAAATCGCCGCCGGACGCCTATGGGCCGGACGCGGATGGACGGGCGCACGGTTCGACCGTACCCTTCGCTCCGGCATCAGCCAAGGGGAGACATGATGGCCGACACCACCCAGGACGCCGCGGCTGGGGCCGCCGGCGAGATCGTGATCTGGAAGATCCGCACCGCGCTGCGCGCGACGTTCTACATCTGGGTGCTGGCGATCGTGCTGGCGGTGCTGCTGGGCCTGGTCGGCGGGCCGCTGGCCGCGGTGCCGGTGGTGCTGGCCCTGGTCTGGACCGGCTGGCGCTGGCTGACCAGCTACGAGCTGACCAGCGAGCGGCTGATCATCCGCACCGGCCTGCTGGTGCGGAAGCGGGAGGAGGTGGAGCTGTTCCGGGTCCGCGACTTCTCGCTGTCGCGGCCGCTGCACTGGCTGGTGCTGGGGCTGGGCACGGTCGGCCTGACCACGCGCGACCAGTCGGCCCCGAACATCCTGATCGGCCCGATCGCAATGCCGGAGACGCGGCTGGACGAGCTGCGCAAGGCGACCGTGGCGCGGCAGAACCGGGTGCGGTTCCGCGAGGTCGAGGTGTCGTCGGCCGGCGACGAGCAGCATGGCGGTGACCATGGCGGCCATGGCGGCGGGGCGCTGCCGGGGTAGGAGACTCTCACTGGAGGGGCCGGGGCCACCCCTCACCCGGAAGTGAGATTCATGCCCGTGGCTTTTGAGATCGATTCGTCGGTCCCTTTCCCGTCATGGCGAGGTGCGAAGCACCGTGGCCATCCAGGGCTGGTGCCGCTGGATGGCCACGCCCCTTCGGGGCTCGCCATGACGGGTCGATATTTTCAGGCGGCCGGTATCACTCGTCGTTGAACGGCCCGATCATCAGCGGCTCGAGCTTGAACCAGTTGCCGAGCTGGCTGTAGGTCAGCTTCACCGGCTTCAGGTCCCAGTACACCTCCGACTTGGTCGGGCCGACGCACTGCATCTGGCCGGATTCGTTCTTCTCGCGCTTGCAGCCATCCTCGCTGTCGAGATAGTAGACCCGGCCATACAGCCCGGCCTGGTTCTGCTCGACCGTGCCGAAGAAGGCCTCGACATCGGCGTCGTTGTTCTCGCCGCCGAAGAAGGCCTCCTCGGGCTTCACCACCGGCTCGTTAAAGCGCAGGTTGTAGTCGTAATAGCCGGTGTAGTTGCGGCTCTGCCCCTTGGCGTCGGTGAAGTTGCCCTCCTCCTCGACATAGCGGATCGAGCCGGTGACCTTGTCGGTATAGGCCTGGTTGCCGATGGCATACTGGAAGGTGATGCCGGCGTTGTCGGTCAGCCAGTTGCCGAGCTCGTAGTCATAGTCGAGATTGCCGGACACCCGGGCCTGCGGTAGGAACGACAGCGGGCCCGGCGCCAGCACCAGCCCCTGGAAGGCCAGCGGGTCCGGGTTCTTCACCTGGATCGTCACCACCTTGCCGTTGACGGTGCGGGAATACAGCTTGTCCGCCGCCTTCGAGGCGCGGTTGATCTGCTCGCCCAGCTCCCACCAGCGGGTGACCTCGCGGCCCTGGACGATGCCGCCGAACTTGCCGCTGGACTGCTGGCCCTTGACGATGTCCAGGCGCAGATTGCCGGCCTCCGGCTGGTAGCGCCCGCCCTCGTCGATCGGGGTCTCGCCGCGCAGGATCGCCACCTCCTTGGCCACCTGGCTCGGATTCGCCGGGTTGTTGACGTCCATCCGCAGGCTGTAGGTGATGGTGTCCTCCGGCTTGCGCTGGGCCGAGCCGGCATAGGCCATCAGGTCCGCCACCGTCAGCGCCTCGATGGTGTAGACGTCGAGGCCGTTGGTGTTGCGGACGCTGCGCGAGTTGAAATCGATGGTCATGTGGCCGGTGACCTTGGCGCCGTCGGTCACGGTCTGCAGGCCGCGGCTGGTGCTCTGGGCCCAGGCCGGCGTCGTCGCCAGCAGGGCGGCGAGGGTCAGGGCGCTCGCGGTGGTGCGGTGGTTCATAATCTCCCCCTTTGAAACAACGCCGGGCGGGGCTGTCTTCGCCGCCTCTGTTCTGGCGTGCATATTGGGGCAGGCGACTCGGGGCAATTTGATGGCGATGCTGTTGCAGGGACGAGGCGATGTCCCGGGACTCGGGCTGGCGGTCCGGCCGATGCGCGACGACGCGGCGGAGGTCGCGGCGGTGGTGGCGCTGATCCGCGGCGCCTTCGCGGAGCATGTCGGCCGGCTCGACCCGCCGCCCGGCGCGATCGGGGAGACGGTGGAGAGCATCACGGCGCTGCTGGGCCGCGAGAGCGGGCTGGTGGCCGAGGCGGGCGGGGCCATGGTCGGCTGCCTGTTCCTGCAGCGGCGCGAGGGCGGCGATGTCTATGTCGGCCGGGTGGCGGTGGCCCGCGCCCATCGCGGCACCGGTGTCGGCCGGGCGCTGATGGCCGAGGCCGAGGCGGAGGCGCGGCGGCTGGGCGCGGCGCGGCTGACGCTCGGCGTCCGCCTGGCGCTGGACGGCAACCGCCGCTTCTTCGCCTCGCTCGGCTTTGTGGAGGGGGCTCTACATGCCCATCCGGGCTACGACCGGCCGACCTGGGTGGAGATGACGAAGGCGTTGGGGTGAGGGGAGTATGTCGCCTCCGGCGCATTCTTGCCGGCTCGTCGGTCACTGAAAGCAGCGCACCTCGGCTCGTGCAGGTTGATCAATCTGTCGTTAGGTAAGAGCTGACCACCGACATGGTCGTCCTGTCGATAAATACGACGGGCGCCCTTCCCATGACGATCACTAGCGGATCTGGCTGTCTAAATCTGTAAGCCACTGATATCGTTGAGCCTTCGTTCCGAATTTCCCTGGTAAATTGGTTGAGGTTGATCTTGGGATACTTTTCTTTCACATAAGAATCTGCTGAAACTATCAGTTTCTTGTAGTCGCTGAACTGAAGATCAGCCGCCGAACATGTGAGGCCAACAAAGAGTGCTATCAGGATGAGGCCCATTTTCTTAATGGCCATGGCATCGCCATTCCGCAGGGATGATCAGGCAAATTTACAACGCGGGAAACCTCCTCTCCAGGTGTTTCGGCGTTCGCTTCCCTCCCTTGCGGCTGATCGGGATCTCCCTGCCTCACCCCCGGAAGCTCCGGCGGAACTCGCGCGGGGTCATCGCCTTCAGCGCTCGGAACTGGCGGTTGAAGTTGGCGATGTTGGGGTAGCCGACCTCGTCGGCGACATGGGCGATCGGCCGGTCGCTGTTGATCAGCAGCGAGCAGGCCTGGCCGATGCGCAGCTGGGCGACGTAGCGCGACACCGTCAGCCGCGTGTGCCGGCGGAAGAAGCGGTGGAAGGCCGAGGGGCTGAGGCAGGCCAGGCCGGTCAGCGCCGCGATCGGGATCTCGTCGCGGTAGTTCGCGTGGATATGGTTCAGCACCCGGTCGATCCGCGCCTGCTCCGGCGCCGCCACGGCGGCCGGGCGCGGGGCCGGGGCGGCCAGGGAAACTCGGCCCTCATCCCGCGCCAGCATGGTCAGCACCTCGATCAGGCGCAGCAGCCGGCCGGCAGGGTCGAGCTCCGGCATCGCCTCGATCGCCGGCCGCACCGCGGCGGCGGCCGCGGCGGAGAAGGCCAGGCCGCGGGCGGCCTCGTCGAGGATGCGGGCGACCGGCCGCAGCTCGGCCAGCGATCCGACCAGCCGCGCCGCCCAGTCCGGCGAGAACCACATCACCAGGGCGATGTGCGGCCGGGCGGGGTCGATCCGCTCCTGCGAGCACCAGGTGTGCGGCAGGTTGGGGCCGACCAGCACCAGGTCGCCGTCGTCATAGGTCCCGAGATG
>NZ_JBCNNF010000009.1:0-40503 GCF_039594555.1 Inquilinus sp. | reverse complement strand
TCGCCCGCAGGTCCTCCCAGTAGGCGTACCACTCCTTGGCGTCCTCGACGGCGAAGCCGATCGACCCTTCCGGCGAGAACAGGGTCTTGCCGCGCTGGCGCAGCCAGACGTCCAGCACATAGGCGTAGCGGGCGCCGTAGGGTGCGCCCCAGAGCTGGTCCTTGCCGGCCGCCTTGGTCAGTTCGGCCGCCAGCTCGGCGAACTGGGTCCAGGTCGTGTCCGGCGTCGGCACCGGGATGCCGGCCTTGGCGAACACCGTGGTGTCGTAGAACATCGAGAAGGAGTTCAGCCCCAGCCCGACGCCGTAGATCTTGCCGTCGACCCGGCACAGGTCGAGCATCTTGGTGCCGAAGGCCTCGACATCGAGCGGCTTGGGGATGAACTGGTCGAGCGCCATGCAGGCGCCGCGCTTCGAGTAGTCAGAAACGGTGCTGGGCTCGAGCTGGAAGATGTCGGAGACGTTGCGCCCCGCCATCTGCGTCGACAGCTTGGTCCAATAGGCATCGCCGGCGAGCGGCTCGCCGACGATGGCGACGTCGGGCGCCTTCTGCTTGTAGAGGTCGGCCACGCCCTGGGTGCGCTTGGCGCGCTCCTGCGAGCCCCACCAGGTCATGCGCAGCCGCGTCTCGGCGGCCATGGCGCGGCCGGCATCGAAGGACAGAGCCGCGCCGCCGGCGGCCCCGGCGAGAAGCGAGCCCTGCAGGAACGAACGGCGGTTGAAAGCCTTCATTGTTGCCTCCCCTGGCACAGCGGCGTTCGGCCGCCACGTTATAACCGTTTGGTTACTTATTATTGAGCGGCGAGACGGGAAGTCAAATCAGGAATGGCTAAGCCAGGTGGCGCCTCACGGCGCGGCCGGATGTAACCAATTGGATATAACTTGTCTGGCAAATCCGAGCCGACTCAGCGGGCCGAGACGCCCTTGCCGAAACGCTTCTCGATCCGCGCCTGGACCAGCTCGAACACGGCCGACATCGCCCAGTAGATCAGCGCGGCGACGATCAGCATCTCCATGTATTTGAACTCGGCCCGGCCATGGGTGCGGGCCAGGAACATGATCTCCCACACCCCCATCACCGAGACCAGGGACGAGTCCTTGAGCATGGCGATGAACTGGTTGCCGGTGGGCGGGATGATCAGCCGCATCGCCTGCGGCAGCACCACCAGCCAGGTGACCTCGGCCGGCTTCAACCCCAGCGATCGAGCGGCCTCGGTCTGGCCGTGCGGCACCGCCAGGATGCCGGCGCGGAAGATCTCGGCCATATAGGCGCCGTAGCACAGCGACAGCGCGATGATGCCGGCGGGGATGGCGTCGATCACCAGGCCGAGCTGCGGCAGGCCGAGATAGATCAGCATGGTCTGCAGCAGCAGCGGCGTGCCGCGGAAGAAGGAGGTGTAGAAGGTGGCGACGCCGAAGGCAGGCCCGCTGTCGGATAGCCGGGCCAGAGCCGCGGCCAGGGCGATCACGGTCGAGATCGCGATCGACACGGCGCAGATGAACAGGGTCAGCGCCGCGCCCTGGATGAAGCCGTCGCGCAGCTCGAGCCCGAGCAGAATCGGCGCCCGGTCGAGCATGAAGGAATAGCTGAGGCTGAAGCTCCAGCAGAAGGCCGCGAACAGGCCCAGCAGCTCGACCCAGATCACCGTCACCTGCGCCCGGAACGGCAGGTGCGACAAGAGCCAGAAGTTCAGCACCACCAGCGCGGCCAGGATGGCGACGACCAGCCAGGGCCCGGCCGCCTGGCCGGCCGGCAGGGCCAGGGCCGGCACCACCGCCGCCAGCCTTGCGACCAGCCCCGAATAGTCGAAGCCGGCCAGCACGGCGGCGGAGACCAGGAACAGAAGCCCGCGCAGCAGCTGCGGCCGCGCCAGCGCCTCGAACAGGCGAAGCACCCTCTCAGGCCGCGGGCTTGGTCAGGTCGACCCCGTACCATTTCTCCGACAGCTTGGTCAGCGTGCCGTCATCCTGCATCGCCTTGACGATCTCGGCGATCTTGGCGTGCAGCTCCGGATCGCCCTTCTCGATCGCCACCGCCAGCGGCTCGTAGTACAGCGGCTCGCCCACCACCTTGATCGGGTAGCCGTTCTTGATCGCGCCCTGGATCGTCGGCAGCGCCGTCATCGCCGCGTCGAGCCGGGTGCCGTCGCCCAGCTTCAGGTCGTCCAGCGCCGGCACGTCGGTGTCGTAGGACTGGATCTTGGCGTCCTTGACCACGAACTCGAATTTCGGCGCGCCGGCGGCGTCGATCACCAGGTCGCCGCGCAGGTAGTTCTCATAGGTCGTGGCCGCGCCGACGCCGATCTTCTTGCCCGAGGCGTCGGCCGGGGTCTTGATCGTGGTGTTGGCCGAGTTCACCGCCAGGGCCGCCGGGGTGTAGTAGTAGATCGCCGGGAAATCCAGCACCTCGGCCCGCGCCTTGGTCGGCGTCATCGACCCGACCGAGACGTCCCAGCGCCCGGCCCATTTGCCTGAAACGATGGTCTCCCACCCCGGGGTGACGAACTCGATCGAGACGCCGAGGCGCTTGGCGATCTCGGTCCCGACATCGATGTCGAAGCCTTCGAACTTGTTGCTGGCGTTGAGCGAGGATTGCGGCGGGTATTCCGGATCCGTCGACATCACCATCTTCTTGTTCTGCATGATCCGGTCCAGCACGGCGCCGGCGAAAGCCGGGCTGGAGGACAGGACGCCCATGGCGGCGACGGCCAGGACGATGCTGCGCAGACGCATATTCAGTCTCCCTGTGACGCGGGGACGGCGCCTCTTCCGGACGTCCGCCCGCAGCCAGCCTAATCCCGGCCCGCCGCACCATACAAGGATCAGCGGGCGTCGAGTGGTACGGTCGCCGTGGCGGGCGCAACGCGGCCGGGCGCACCGGCCGAGACCGCCCGACGGTGGGTGCTGAGCCGCGCCTCGAGCCAGGCGAAACCGCGGACGATCAGCCAGGTCAGCACCAGATACATCAGCGCCGCGGTGATCAGCGGCTCATAGGTGCGGAAGGTCTGCGCCCGGATGATGTTGGCCTCGCCCATCAGGTCACGCACGGTGATGGTGAAGACGATGGCGCTGGCCTTTAGCAGCAGCACCGTCTCATTGGCGAAGACCGGCAGGCTCTGGCGCAGGGCGATGGGCAGCACGATTCGGCGCATCATCAGGCCGCGATGCATGCCGACGGACCGCGCCGCCTCGACCTCTCCCCGCGGCACCGCCTGGACGGCGCCGCGCAGCACCTCGCCGGAATAGGCGGCGGTGCTGATGCTGAGCGAGATCACCGCGCACCACATCGGCTCACGCAAAATCGGCCACAGCACGCTGTGCCGCACCGCCGGGAACTGGGCCAGGCCATAATAGATCATGAACATCTGCACGATCAGCGGCGTGCCGCGGATGAACAGGATGAACAGGAAGGCCGGCGCCTTCAGCCACCAGCGCCGTGATACCCGGGCCAGCGCCACCGGCACGGCGAGCGCGTTGCCGCAGACCATCGACGCTGCCACCAGCAGGATGGTGACGACGACGCCGTCGAAGAGGTTGCCGACAATGCGCTGGACGAAGTCGAGATCCATCGTTCAGCGCCCCTGGAAGCCGCGGCCATAGGCACGCTCGGCCAGCTGGAACAGCCCGACCGAGGCGATGGTCATCAGCAGGAAGATCACGGCCACCACGGCGTAGAAGGTGAAGGGCATGCGCGTGGTGGCGGCGGCGGTGGCGGCGCTGCCCAGCAGGTCGCGGATGCCGACCACGCTGATCAGCGCGCTGTCCTTCAGCACCACGACCCAGAGATTGCCCAGCGCCGGCAGGGCGAAGCGCATCGCCTGCGGCAGCACCACGCGGAAGAACATCACCCGCGGCGGCAGGGCCAGCGACTTCGCCGCCTCGATTTGCCCGGGCGGCACCGCCAGGATGGCGCCGCGGAACACCTCGGTCGCATAGGCGCCGGAGACGAAACCGAGCGAGGCGACGGCGGCGGCGAAGGCGTCGATCTCCACCATCACCCCCGGCACCACCAGCCCGATCAGCGATCGCAGCGCGGTGGTGCCGCCGTAATAGACGAACAGGATGATCAGGATGTCCGGCACACCGCGGACGATGGTGGTGTAGGCGTTGCCCAGGGCCCGGATGGGCCGGGGCCCGGCCAGCTTGGCCCAGGCCCCGAGCAGACCCAGCAGCAGCCCGACCAGGTAGGAGGCGATGGCGATCTCGATCGTCACCACCGCCCCGGCCAGGAGCTGCGCCCCCCACCCCTTCTCCCCGAAGCCCAAGAGGGCGGCGAGCTCGTCCATCCCCGCGGCCTCAGCCGTAGATGTCGAAGCTGAAATACTTGTCGTTGATCTTCTTGTAGACGCCGTTGGCGCGGATCGCCTTGATCGCCTCGGAGAACTTCGCCGCCAGTGGGTCGTCCTTGCGCACCGCGATGCCGGCGCCGGCCCCCAGCAGGGGGTCGCGGATCGGCTGGCCCTTGGCCTCGAAATCGGCGCCTTCCGGCGACTTCAGGAAGCCGTCCAGCAACGCCACCGAATCCGCCAGCAGCAGGTCGACGCGCCCGGCGATCAGGTCGAGATTGGCGTTCTCCTGCGTGTCATAGGTCTTGATCGTGACGATGCCCTTGTACTTGGCCTCGATGTAGTTGGCATGGATGGTCGAGACCTGGACGCCGACGGTCTTGCCCTGCAGCCCCGCCGGCGAGATGTCGATCGTCTCGCTCTTCGGACCGATGAAGATCGCCGGCGAATCGTAGTACTTGTCGCTGAAGTCGACGACCTGCTTGCGCTCGTCGGTGATCGACATCGAGGCGACAATGGCGTCGAACTTCTTCTCCTGCAGCGCCGGGATGATGCCGTCCCAGCTCTGCAGCACCCATTCGCACTTGACCTGCATCTGGGCGCAGAGCGCGTCGGCGATCTCGATCTCGAAGCCGTTCAGCTTGCCCTGGGCGTCGACCCAGGTGAAGGGCGGGTAGGATTCGGGCGTGGTGCCGATGCGCACCACCTCCTGCGCCGAGGCCGGGGCGGCGAGGCCGGCCAGGGCGGCAACCGCCAGGCAGGCGGCAAGGATCGGTCGGTTCATCTCTTCTGCGCTCCCTGTTTCTTGGTTCGACGGTACCGGCCCCTCAGGGTTCGAGGGGTCCGGGCCTGGCCGTCGCGCTGGGCGACCGGCAGACCAGCTTCATCAGATCGTCGCCCGGGCGGGTGCGGCGATGGGCGCGACGGGTCATCACCACGCCGGCCTGCGGCGCCAGGACCGGCACCCCGCCGCCCTCCTCGCCCGGCCGGATCAGGATCGTCGCCAGCAGGTCACCGGCCTCGACCCGGTCACCCGGCTTGCGGACGAAGGAGATGGCGCCGCCCGCCGGCGCCTTGATCATCTCGACCCAGTCGAGCGGCACGGCCGGGCCGGACCAGTCGGCGCGCGGCCCGGCATCGCCGGCGACCACGCCGCGGCCGGCCAGGAAGCGGAACAGCCCGTCGGCATCGCTGTCGGCCAGACCGGCATCGACATCGGCCATGCCGCGCAGCTCGACCGTCGACACGGCGCGGCCGGCTAGGTCGCCGCTGCGCAGCCAGGGCTCGAGGCAGGCATCGTCGAAGGCACCGCCGCCGTCGCCGTCCCACAGCAGCACGGTGTCCGCGCGCATGGCCGCCGCGAGGTCGGTCATGGCCGGCCACAGGGCCGTGGGGATGTAGAGGTACAGCGGCGATTCATCGTCGCAATGCAGGTCCAGCACGATCTCGCAGGGCATCGCCAGCCGCAGCAGCCGGGCCTTCAGCCGGTCGGTGGCGGTGACCACGGCATCGTCGCCCGGCAGCAGCGACGGGTCGGGCCGCTGCAGCCGCGGGAAGCCGCGGTTGAAGTTGACCCGGCTGTCGAGCTCGTACCGCCCCTGGCCGGTGCCGTGCAGCCATTGCTGCTGCCCGATCGGGTTGGCCCAGGGCACGATGGTGATGTCGCCGCGGATGTCGCCTGCCGCCTCGGCCCGGCGCAGCCGGGCGCACAGCGCGTCGATGGCGATGACGCCGGGCAGCTCCTCGGCATGCAGCGCCGCCTGGAGATAGGTGGAAGGCCCGCCGCCGCGGCCGCGGAAGCGCAGCACCGGGATCCGCCATTCGAGGCCCGGCATATCGCCGGGAATCACGTCCCAGGAACGGTCCATACCTGCCCTGCCCGTCTTAGGATGGGAGCACGATCATGCCGCGCGCTTCAGGCGGCGTCGCTTGAAATCGGCCAGGATCTCGCGCGCCGCATTGTGGCCCGGCGCCCCGGTGACGCCGCCGCCGGGATGAGTACCCGACCCGCACATGTACAGGCCCGGCACCGGCGCTCGGTAGTCGCCATGGCCCAGCACCGGCCGGGCCGAGAAGATCTGGTCCAGCGACAGCGCGCCGTGGAAGATGTCGCCGCCCACGAGCCCGAAGGTGCGCTCGAGATCCAGCGGGCTGTTGATCTGGCGGCCCAGCACCGAGGCCTTGAAGTTCGGCGCCCAGGCATTGACCGTGTCGATGATCAGGTCGGCCGCCGCTTCGCGATGGTCGTCCCAGCTCGCGCCATCCGGCAGCTTCGGATCGAAGTGCTGACAGAACAGGCTGGCAACGTGCTGGCCCGGCGGCGCCAGCGAGTCGTCCAGCGTCGACGGGATCAGCATCTCGACGATCGGCGTCTTCGACCAGCCGCCGGCCTTGGCATCGAGATAGGCCTTGTCCATGTAGTCGAGGCTGGGGCCGAAGATGATGCCGCTGGTGTGGTGGTCGGCCAGTTGCTTGCCGGGCAGGCAGGTGAAGTCCGGCAGCTCCGACAGCGCCACGTTCATGCGGAAGGTGGCGGAGCCGCATTTGAAGCGGTCCATGCGCTCGCGGAAATCCTGCGGCAGCGCCGCCGGGTCGACCAGCTTGCCGTAGAGCAGCTTGGGGTTGAGGTTGGAGACGATGCAGCCGGCGCGGATGATGTCGCCCGCCTCGGTCACCACGCCGACGGCGCGGCCGCCCTCGACGATCACCTCGCGCACGCCGGCATCGGTGCGGATCACCGCGCCGCGCGACGCCGCCGACTTGGCCATCGCCTGGGTGATCGCGCCCATGCCGCCGATGGCATGGCCCCACACGCCCTTCTTGCCGTTCACCTCGCCGAAGACATGGTGCAGCAGCACGTAGCCGGTGCCGGCATGGCTGGGGCTGGCATAGTTGCCGACGATGCTGTCGAAGCCGAACAGGGCCTGCACCACCGGCGTCTCGAACCAGCCCTCCAGGATGTCGGTCGCCGATTTGGTGAACAGGTCCAAGAGGTCGCGCCGCATCACCATGTCGAGCTTGCGCAGCCGGTTGCCGAGCGAACCGGCCTTGATCAGCTCCGGCAGCGCGCCGGACCAGCCGCCGGACGCGACATTCGGCGGGGTGCGCAGCACCACGTCGCGCAGCACGTCGGCGATGACGTCGAGCCGATCGCCATAGGCATCGTAGCGCTCGGCATCGCGGGCCGAGAACCGGGCGATCTCCGCCTTGGTGCGGCCCGGGCCGGACAGCAGGTAGCGGTGGTCGTCGACCGGCAGGAAGTTGGACAGCTTCCGCTCCACCACCTTCAGCCCGTGGCCCGGCAGATCGAGGTCGCGGATCACCTTGGGGTTCAGCAGGCTGACCGTGTAGGAGGCGACGGAGTTGCGGAAGCCGGGGTGGAACTCCTCGGTCACCGCGGCGCCGCCGACCACCCTTCGCCGCTCCAGCACCGTCACCTTCAGCCCGGCGGCCGCCAGATAGGCGGCGCAGACCAAGCCGTTATGGCCCCCGCCGATGATCGCGACGTCGAAGACCTGTGTGTTCGCCATGAAGATCCGCCCGCCCTGTCTTTCTGCTTCTTATTCCGCCGCGAAGGCGGGCGCCTGCGACGCCTCGCGCCGCAGGCTCCAGCCCGGCGGCGGCGGCCGGTGCAGCCGGCTTTCCGGGATCAACCGGCGCATCGCGCGGGCGAAGCTGCGCAGGCAGACCTCGGTGGTGCCGAGCGGCCCGACGGTGTAGCTGGAGGAGCCCATGCCGGCCTGCACCCGGTCGATCAGCGTCTTGTCCTCGATGCTGACCCGGCGGTTGATCCGCCAGTTCAGGTAGCGCGCCGCCTTCATCTCCGGCCGGTGGTCCGGATGCACATAGGCGATCTCGCGGATCATCGTCTCGGTCGGCGAGACCGGGATGAACTGCATGAAGTCGATCTGGTCCGGATAGATGTCGAAAGCGACATTGGGCCAGAGCTTGAAATAGGTCCACAGCCGCTGCCGCTCCGGCGGCAGATGCGGCACCTCCGGCAGGAAGTGCTGGTAGGCGCGCTCCGACAGCACGGCCGACGGCCGCTCCTGCAGCTGGCCCCACATCTTGTCGACCCAGGGCCGGGCCTCGACGCCGTAGCCGCGGCCGAACAGCCGGGTCAGCCCGGGATGGGCGACGGTGATGTGCAGCCCGTCGGAGTAGTTGTCGGCGACGTTCTTCCAGTTGACCGCGCGCGGCCGCATCGTCACCCGGCCCAGCGGCACCATCTCCTCGATCCGGTAGGCCGCCATCTCCTCGGCATAGCCGCCCATCATCTCGGCCACGCTCGGCGTGCCGGGGGCGAGGCGGATGAAGATGAAGCCGCAGAACACCTCGTGCTCGACCGGCACCAGCCCATGGGTGCCGAAGTCGAAATCGCCGTAGCTGGAGCGCTGCGGCATGCCGACCAGCCGGCCGTCATGCTCATAGGTCCAGGCGTGGTAGGGGCAGACGATGCGGCTGCCGCACTGGCCCTTCGGCCCGTCGAGCAGCCGCGCGGCGCGGTGCCGGCAGACATTGTGGAAGGCGCGCACCTGTCCGTCGCGGCCGCGCAGCACCACCACGTTCTCGCCCAGGAACTCGAAGGTGTGGAAGTCGCCGGCCTGCGGGATGTCGTTCAAGTGGCAGACCACCTGCCAGGAGGTGCGGAACACCGCCTCCTGCTCGACCGCGAAGAATTCGGGATCGCGGTAGAGCCAGGCCGGCAGGCTGACATCGTCATCCGGCAGGCCCGCCTCGGCGCGGCGGTGCATCGGTTCGATCATGGCTGGCCTCCCGCGGCCTTATGGCCGCCTTGTTATACGACCGTATAACAGCCGTGGAGGACCGGTCAACTCCCTATCCGATCGGCGGCGATGCCCTCATCGCGCCCGGGCCTCGCCTTCCGGCTGCCGGTCGAGCAGACGCTCGATCTCGGCCATGATGTCTGTCGGCAGGGGCCCTTTCTCCAACGCGCCGGCATTCTCCCGCACCTGCGCCGGGGAGCGGAAGCCGGGGATCGGCAAGGTGCGGGGCGACTTGGCCCAGAGCCAAGCGATGGCGCCCTGGGCCGGGGTGCGGCCATCGACGGTCAGCAGGTGCCGGATCCGGTCAAGCCGACCGGCGAATTCCGGGACGACGCGGCCGTCCTTGAAATAGTCCATCCAGCCGAAGGTGTTGGAGCGGACGTCGCCCGCCGGCAGCGCCTGTCCGGCCGCGAACTTGCCGGTGAGCAGCCCCATCGCCAACGGCGAGCGGTTGATCGAGACCAGACCGTGCTCCTCGACCACCGCGAGCAGGCTCGGCGCGTCGAAGAACAGGTTCATTCCGTGCTGCACGGCGACGAAGCCCGACCGCCCGGCATAGGCCGCGGCCCGCTCGGGGAAATCGGTGCTCCAGCCATAGGCGCCGACGGCGCCGGCGGCACGGAGCCGGTCCAGCTCGTCGAACACCTCTCCGGCCGGCCCGATCGGCAGGTCGTTGAGATGCAGCTGCACGAGGTCGATCCGCTCGCGGCGCAGTCGGCGCAAAGAGGCCTCGACCGCGCTGCGGGTCTCCCGCCTCAGGTCGCCGTCGGCGATGCTGCCCGCCATCTGCTTGGTCGCGGGATCGAAGCGGTTGCCGAGCTTGGTCGCGATCACCACGTCGTCCCCACCCTCGAGAGCTTGGCCGAGCACCTCCTCAGAATGGCCGGCGCCGTAGACATCGGCGGTGTCGAAGACGCGGAGGCCGAGATCGACGGCGCAGCGGATCGCGGCGATCGATTCCGCATCATCGACCGTGCCGTAGCCCAGCGGCGTCTCGCCGGCGAAGAACGGGCCGCCGATCGCCCAGCAGCCGAGGCCGAGGCGCGGCACCTCCCGCTCGTCCCACAGGCGGATCGTGGCGGCCGGATGCGGTTCGGTTCGGTCGGTCATGGCATTCCCTTTTCAGGATCGAAACAAAAGTCGATCGGACTTCCAGAGCCTATG
Organism: Inquilinus sp.; assembly: GCF_039594555.1. Lineage (GTDB taxonomy): Bacteria > Pseudomonadota > Alphaproteobacteria > DSM-16000 > Inquilinaceae > Inquilinus. Next base: position 30,268 of record NZ_JBCNNF010000009.1, on the reverse strand, counting down.
GGCTAGGATGCCGATCGGAAACGCACGGCTTCGCAATGAGCTTTTCAGGATTGAAAAGACCGCTCGATTGGGAGGACATCCGGCTGTTCCTCGCCGTCGCCCGCGGCGAGGGGCTGAGCGCCGCGGTCCGCCAGGCGGGGTCCAGCCCGGCCACGCTGGGACGGCGGATGACGGCGCTGGAGCGCAGCCTGGGCCAGCGCCTGTTCATCCGCGAGCGGCTGGGCTACCGGCTGACCGAGCCGGGGCGCCAGTTCCTGGCCCAGGCCGAGGAGATGGAGGCCGCCGCCACCGGCATCGAGCGCTGGCGCGACGGGCTGTCGCCGCGCCGCACCGTGCGGATCTCGGCCGGCACCTGGACCTCCTGGTTCCTGGCCCGGCACATCGATGCGCTGTGGTCGCCGGGCGAGCCCTGGACCATCGACTTCGTCGCCGCCAATGCCCGGCTCGACATCGCCCGCGGCCAAGCTGATATCGGCGTGCGCAACCGCCGGCCGGAGGAGCCGTGGCTGGCCGGGCGCCGCACCGGCGACGTCGCCTTCGCCGTCTATGGCCGGCGCGGCGGCGGGCTGGAGGAGCGCTGGATCGGCGTCACCGGCGACGGCGCCGTCACCCCCTCGGCCCGCTGGGTGGCGGAGCGGCACGCCGCCGCCACGGTGATGCGCGGCAACGATCCGCGGCTGATCCTGGACCTGCTGCGCCGCGGAGTCGGCCGGGCAGTGCTGCCCTGCTTCGTCGGCGACACCGAGCCGGAGATCGAGCGGCTGGAGGAGATCGAGGCGTTGCGCCACCAGCAATGGCTGGTGCTGCACCAGGATGAGCGCCGGCATCCGGCGGTGCGCGCGGTGATCGAGCGCATCGTCCGGCTGATGCGGGACCATCGGGCGCTGTTCCGCGGAGAAGGCTAGGCGTCCGCCGCCAGCCCCATCGAGCCACCGGAGAGCAGGCCGTCGACCCAGCCATTGGCGATGCGCACGGCATCGTCCGGCGTGAACACCGAAGGGTCGAGGCAGAGCTCGAGCCACAGCCCGTCGAGCATGGCGGTGAAGGCCAGCGCCGCCAGCGCCGTGTCGATACGGCGCGACCGGGCGGCGGCGGCCTCGGCGATCAGCCCTTCCAGCCGGCGGCGATAGGCGGCGTAGACGTCGCGATGGATCCGGCGGATCGCCTCGTCGCGGCGCACCAGCGCCCAGAAGGACAGCCAGATCGACAGCAGGTCGGGGTCCAGCACCGGCGGCCTGAAGCTGGCGTCGATGAAGGCGCGCAGCCTCGCCTCCGGCGTCGTGTCGGCCGCGCCCAGCGCCGTGGCCAGCGTGTCGGACACATGGCCGCCGATGAATCGATAGGTTTCGGCGATCAGGGCGTCGATGCCGCCGAAATAGTGGCGCACCAGCCCGAGGGACACGCCGGCACGCGCGCAGACCTCGCGCACCGATGTGGCCGCATGGCCGCGTTCGGCCAAACATTGGGCCGTAGCTTCGATCAGCGCCCGGCGTCTGACCGCCGGCAATTCGCGCGTGAACTTCGCGCGCGGCCCAGGTTTATCTTCGGGCACGCTATCGGGGGCGGAGCGTGGCTCAGCCAAGAAAGGCTACGGCCCGGGGTTTCCCCCGGGCCGTGTCCGCTGTCACAGGAGCTGGACGGCTTCCGCCATCGGGCCCTTCTGGCCCATGCGGACCGTCAGGCGCACCCGCTGCTCGCTGTTCAGGCTCGGCAGGCCGGCCTTCTGCAGCGCGCGCGAAGCGACATAGACGTCCTTGCCGCCATCGTCCGGGGTGACGAAGCCGAAGCCCTTCTCCGCGTTGAAGAACTTCACCGTGCCCTCGACCTCGGTGGCCGGGCCGCTGAAGCCGCCGCGATCGCCGCCGAAGCCGCCACCGCCGCCGCCAAAGCCACCACGGCCGCCGCCGTCACCGAAACGGCTCGGGCGGAAACCGCCAGCGCCGGCGCCACCGCCGGCCGGCGGAGCGCCGAGCTCCTCGATGCGATGGATCACCGCGACCTGCGGGCCCTTCTGACCTTCCGCGATATCGCAGACGATCTTCGTGCCCTCATACATCTCGCGATGGCCGGACTGTTCCACGACCGAGGCGTGCAGGAACGCATCCGGCGAACCGTCCGTCACCTGGACGAAGCCGAAGCCCTTCGTCGGGTTGAACCACTTGACCACTGCCGTCACGTCACGGCGATATTCGCCGCCTCCGACGCGCGGCGGATGACGTCGGTTCATCATTGAACTGAAACTCCAAGAGAAAGTGCTGCACCAGGACCAAGGGTGCGGCTTCCGCGAGCGGAAACCAGAATCTGTCCGCTCGCAACCGGCATGCCACCGGTGCTGGACGGTCTGAACGTTTTTGTCGAGACGACCATTCGTTACCTGAGACAACCAGCCCGCGTGTGGTGGACCACCCGCGGGCGACGATCGTCTCTATACCCCTCAGCCGAGCCTACAGAAGACACCCGGGCGAACTATAACCTCAGGCCGCGCGCCTTGACCATAGGCGTCGCACCGGGTTGCGAGAGATTCTTTCGCACGACAAATCGAGGCGGGATCAGCGTGACAGCCGCACCGGAGCGCCGGTCTTGCACGATTCCCACGCCGCGTCGGCGAGCAGCAGCGCCCGCTTTCCGTCCTCTCCCCCGGCGCGGGGCGCCCGCCCCTCCAGCACCGCGTCGATGAAGTCGTCGAGCTCGCGCCGATAGGCTTCGGCGTAGCGCTCCAGGAAGAAATGCAGCGGCTTGTCCCGCACCACCCCGTCGGCGCCGGCATATTCCACCGTGGTCGCGGCCCGGTTCTCGGCCCGCAGCATGCCGAGCGACCCGAAGGCCTCGACCCGCTGGTCGTAGCCGTAGACGGCGCGGCGGCTGTTGGAGATCTGGGCGATGGCGCCGCCCGCGGTCTTCAGAGTCACCACCGCGGTGTCGACGTCGCCCTCGGCGCCGATCGCCGGGTCCACCAGGTTGCTGGCCGTGGCGTAGATTTCCACCGGCTCCTCGCCCAGCAGCCAGCGGGCGATGTCGAAATCGTGGATCATCATGTCCCGGAACAGGCCGCCGGAGACGCGGATATAGCTGGCCGGCGGCGGGCCGGGGTCACGGCTGGTGATCGCCACCAGCTCGACCTTGCCGATGCGGCCCTCGGCGATGCCGGCATGCACCGCCTCGAAGCTCGGGTCGAAGCGGCGGTTGAAGCCGAGCGCCAGCGGCACCCCGGCCTGGGCGACGATGTCGAGGCAACCCTCCACCCGAGCGCTGTCGAGGTCGATCGGCTTCTCGCAGAAGATCGCCTTGCCGGCCTTGGCTGCGGCCTCGATCAGGTCGGCATGGGTGTCGGTCGAGCTGGCGATCACCACCGCGTCGGCGCCGTCCAGCGCCGCCAGGCCGTCGCCGACCGCGGCGCCGTGCTGCTGCGCCAGCACTTCGGCCGCCTCGCGATGCACGTCGACCACCGCCACCAGCTGGGTGCGCGGGTTCCGGGCGATGTTGTCGGCATGGATCTTCCCGATCCGTCCGGCACCGAACTGGCAGATCTTGAGCATGATTCCTCTCCCTCGCGACGCGCCGGATCATCGTCTGGGCGGCGGCCGACCGCGACAGAAAAATCAGAATTCTGAGGTTGCAGTCAAATGGAATATTTGTTCTATTTGGCCGAAACAGCCTTGGGGAGGACCAGCCCATGACCCGCCATCTGACCGGCCACCGCGGCGGCTTCGGCCCGGGGCTGACGCAGATCACCCGCTTCGACGAACCCGAGGACGACACCGGCATCGCGGTCGCCGTGCTGAAGCTGGCGCCGGGCGAGAGCCGCGAGATCGAGACCGTGAACGAGACCGCCTGGCTCCTGATGTCCGGCACCGCCGAGGTGACCGTCGACAACCAGGCCGTACGCTTCTCCCGCGCCTCGCTGTTCGATGAATCGGCCAGCGCCGTGCATGTCGCCGCCGGCGCCCGGGTGCGGCTCGCGGCCGAGACCGAGGCCGAGTTCACGGTCTACGAGACGAAGAACGCCAAGCCCTTCCCGCCCCGCGTCTTCGGGCCGGCGGACGTGCCGAACGAGCATCGCGGCAAGGGCCAGGTCGACGAGGCCTGCTACCGTTATGTCCGCACCATCTTCGACCTGCGCAACAGCGACCCGAACGCCGAGCTGGTGCTGGGCGAGGTCGTCACCTTCCCCGGCCGCTGGTCGAGCTATCCGCCGCACCACCACCCGCAGCCGGAGATCTACCACTACCGCTTCACCGATCCGCGCGGCTACGGCCATGCCGAGCTGGGCGAGACCGTGCTGAAGGTGCGCGCCAACGACACCGTGAAGATCTTCGACGGCTTCGACCATGCGCAATGCGCGGCGCCCGGCTACGGCATGTACTACGCCTGGGTGATCCGGCACCTGCCGGGCAACCCCTACACCGTGCCGGAATTCACCGAGGAGCACCGCTGGACCATGGACGCCCAGGCCGAGTTCTGGCGCCCGGAGGGAGTGTCCCGCCGTGGCTGATCCCACCCTCGACGTCATCTGCATCGGCCGGTCGTCGGTCGACCTCTATGGCGAGCAGGTCGGCGGCCGGCTGGAGGACATGGCGTCCTTCGCCAAATACGTCGGCGGCTGCCCGACCAACATCTCGGTCGGCGGCGCCCGGCTGGGCCTGCGCACCGCCCTGCTGACCCGGGTCGGCGACGAGCACATGGGCCGCTTCATCCGCGAGCAGCTGGCGGCGGAGGGCGTGGACACCAGCCATGTCATCACCGACCCGAAGCGGCTGACCGCGCTGGTGATCCTGGGCATCCGCGACCGCCACACCTTCCCGCTGATCTTCTACCGCGAGAACTGCGCCGACATGGCGCTGACCGAGGACGACATCGACGAGGCCTTCATCGCCTCGGCCCGCGCGGTGGTCGTCACCGGCACCCATTTCTCCACCCCCGGCGTCGCGGCGATGAGCCGGAAGGCGATGCGGCTGGCCCGGGCCCACGGCCGCAAGGTGGCGCTGGATATCGACTACCGCCCGGTGCTGTGGGCCCTGACAGGCCACGGGCTGGGCGAGGAGCGCTTCGTCGAGAGCTCCGCCGTCAGCGCCCATCTGCAGGCGATCCTGCCGGACTGCGACCTGATCGTCGGCACCGAGGAGGAAATCCACATCGCCGGCGGCGCCACCGACACGCTGGCGGCGCTGCGCCGGGTGCGGGAGCTGAGCGCCGCCACCATCGTGGTCAAGCGCGGGCCGATGGGCTGCGTCGTGTTCCCCGGCGCGATCCCGGACGATATCGAGCAGGGGGTCAAGGGCCCCGGCTTCCCGGTCGAGGTCTACAATGTGCTGGGCGCCGGCGACGGCTTCATGGCCGGCTTCCTGCGCGGCTGGCTGCGCGACGAGCCGGTCGAGGCCGCCTGCCGCTACGCCAATGCCTGCGGCGCCTTCGCCGTGTCGCGCCATGGCTGCGCCCCGTCCTATCCGAGCTGGGCGGAGCTGTCGCAGTTCCTGGCCGAGGGCAGCGCCCATCACCGGCTGCGCGAGGATCCCGCACTGAACCAGGTGCACTGGGCGACGACCCGGATCCGCGACTGGCCCGAGGTCCACGCCATGGCCTTCGACCACCGGTCGCAGCTGGAAGAGATGGTGGCGCGCCACGGCGTCGACCCGGAGCGGATCGGCGAGTTCAAGCTGCTGGCCTGGACCGCGGCGAAGCAGGCGCATGGCGACCGGCCCGGCTTCGGCGTGCTGATCGACGGGCGGCTGGGCAGTGAGGCGCTGTTCGCCGCCGCCGGCACCGGCGCCTGGATCGGCCGGCCAATCGAGCTGCCGGGGTCGCGCCCGCTGCGCTTCGAGGGCGGGCCCGATGTCGGCGTCACCCTGCGGGAATGGCCGCTGGAGCACGTCGTGAAGTGCCTGGTGCAGTACCACCCGGACGACCCGCCGGAGATCCGGGCCGAGCAGGAGCGCCAGCTGCTGGCCCTGTTCGACGCCAGCCGCGCCACCCGGCACGAGCTGCTGCTGGAGGTGATCCCGCCCCGGACCATGCCGGCCGACGACCGCACCGTGGCCCGGGCGCTGGACCAGCTCTACGCCCTCGGCATCCATCCGGACTGGTGGAAGCTGCCGCCCCCGCCCTCGGAGGCCGCGTGGCAGGCTGTCCAGGAGGTGATCGCCCGGCGCGACCCGCATTGCCGCGGCGTGGTGCTGCTGGGGCTGGAGGCGCCGGAGGAGGAGCTGATGGCCGCCTTCACCCTCGCCGCGCGCCAGCCCTGGTGCCGCGGCTTCGCGGTCGGCCGCACCATCTTCGGCCGCGCCGCCGAGGACTGGATCGCCGGGCGCATCGACGACGACGAAGCGGTGAGACGGATGGCCGCCAGCTATGGCAGCCTGATCGCCGCCTGGGAGAATGCCCGCGCCGCGGCGCAAGCCGCGGCCTGAAGGGAGCGATAGGGATGGGAACCGTGCGTTTGACCATGGCGCAGGCCCTGGTGCGCCACCTCGCCGCGCAATGGATCGAGGATGAGGATGGCAGCCGTGAGCGCCTGTTCGCCGGCTGCTGGGCGATCTTCGGCCATGGCAATGTCGCCGGCATGGGCGAGGCGCTGTACGCCCACCGCGAGAAATTGCCGACGCTGCGGGCGCACAATGAGCAGGCGATGGCTCTGTCCGCGGTCGCCTATGCCAAGGCGCAGTTCCGGCGCCGGATGATGGCGGTCACCACCTCGATCGGCCCGGGCGCCACCAATCTGATCACTGCTGCCGCCCTGGCCCATGTCGACAGGCTGCCGGTGCTGCTGCTGCCGGGCGACGTCTATGCCAGCCGCCGGCCCGACCCGGTGCTGCAGCAGGTCGAGGATTTCGGTGACGGCACGGTCAGCGCCAATGACTGCTTCCGCCCGGTGTCACGCTATTTCGACCGGATCACCCGGCCGGAGCAGATCCTGACCGCCCTGCCCCGCGCCCTGGCGGTGCTAACCGACCCGGCCGAGTGTGGGCCGGTGACGCTGGCGCTGTGCCAGGACGTGCAGGCCGAGGCCTTTGACTATCCCGCCTGGTTCTTCGAGGCGCAGGTCCACCGCATCCGTCGCCCCGGCGCGGATGAGGCCGAGCTGGCCACGGCCGTCGCGGCGCTGAAGCGGGCCGAGCGGCCGCTGGTGATCGCCGGCGGCGGCGTGCTGTATTCCGGCGCCGCCAAGGCCCTGGCCGGCTTCGCCGAGCGGCACGGCCTGCCGGTGGCCGAGACCCAGGCGGGCAAGGGCAGCCTGGCCTGGAACCACCCGAACAATGCCGGCTCAATCGGCGTCACCGGCTCCAGCGCCGCCAATGCGCTGGCGGTCGATGCCGATGTGGTGCTGGCGGTCGGCACAAGGCTGCAGGACTTCACCACCGGCTCCCGCGCCCTGTTCCGGGCGCCGGGGGGGACGCTGATCCAGCTCAACGCCGCGGTGTTCGATGCCGGCAAGCACGGCGCCCTGCCGCTGGTCGCCGATGCCCGCCGCGGCCTGGATGAGCTGTCCGAGGCTCTCGGGTCCTGGACCGCGCCGAAGGCCCAGTCCGACCGCACCCGCGGGCTGATCGCGGAATGGACCGCGTCGGTCGACCGCGCCACCGCCGCCAGCAACGCCCCCCTGCCCTCCGACGCCCAGGTGCTGGGCGCGGTGAACCGGGCGGCCGGGCGCGGCGCCATCGTGGTCTGCGCGGCCGGCGGCCTGCCGGGCGAGCTGCACAAGCTGTGGCGCACCGACGCGCCGGGCGGCTACCACCTGGAATACGGCTATTCCTGCATGGGCTACGAGATCGCCGGCGGCCTCGGCGTCAAGCTGGCCCGGCCGGACCGCGAGGTCTATGTCCTGGTCGGCGACGGCAGCTACATGATGATGAACTCCGAGATCGCGACCGCGGTGCAGCAGGGCGTGAAGCTGACCATCGTCGTGCTCGACAACCGCGGCTTCGGCTGCATCAACCGGCTGCAGAACGCCACCGGCGGCGCGTCCTTCAACAACCTGTTCCGCGACATCGAAGGATCCCAGCCGATCGACTTCGCCGCCCACGCCGCCAGCATGGGCGCGGCGTCGGAGAAGGTGGCCGGGATCACCGAGCTGGAGGGGGCGCTGCTGCGCGCCAAGGCCACCGACCAGACCAGCGTCATCGTCATCGACACCGACCCGGTGGTGACGACCGAGGCCGGCGGCGCCTGGTGGGACGTGGCCGTCCCCGAAGTCTCCGACCGCGATCCGGTGCGCCGCGCCCGCGCCGGCTATGAGGAACAGCTGGCCGGCCATCCCGTCACCGGGCGCTCCGCCTGAACCATCAACCAACCGACCGCACGAGACCGCCGCGATGACCGTCACCCTCGGCACCAACCCGATCGCCTGGAGCAATGACGACCTGCCGGAGCTGGGCGGCGAGACGCCGCTCGAGACCTGCTTGTTCGAGGCACGCGAGGCCGGCTTCACCGGCATCGAGCTGGGCAACAAGTTCCCGCGCCAGGCCGACGCCCTGCGGCCGATCCTGGAGTCGCACCACCTGTCCCTGATCTCGGGCTGGTACAGCGCCAACCTGCTCGACCGCTCGGTCGAGGAGGAGATCGCGGCGATGGAGCCGCACCTCGCCCTGCTCGCCGCGCTCGGCTGCAAGGTCATGGTGTTCTGCGACACCTCCGGCGCGGTGCATGGCGATCGCGGCACGCCGCTGACCCAGCGCCCGACCCTGCCGGAGGATGCCTGGCCGGAATTCGGCCGCAAGCTCACGGCCGTCGGCGACCACATGGCGAAGCGCGGCGTGCGGCTGGCCTATCACCACCACATGGGCACGCTGGTGCAGAGCGAGGCCGAGGTCGACCTGCTGATGCAGCACACCGGCCTGTCGGTCGGGCTGCTGCTCGATTCCGGGCATATGACCGTGGCCGGCGGCGACCCGACGGCGCTGGCCGGGCGCTACGCCAGCCGGATCAACCATGTCCATGCCAAGGACGTCCGCCGCGACGTGCTGCAGACCGTCCGCGACGAGGATTGGAGCTTCCTCGACGGCGTCATCGGCGGGCTGTTCACCGTGCCGGGCGACGGCATGGTCGACTTCCCGCGCATCTTCGACGCCCTGCCGAAGAGCTACACCGGCTGGATGGTGGTGGAGGCCGAGCAGGACCCGGCCAAGGCGCATCCGCTGACCTACGCCCGGCTGGGCTACCGCAACCTGTGGAAGTTCGCGACCGGCGCCGGCTTCGAGGTCACGACCTGAGGCGAGAGTCTCCTCGATCGACCCTCCAAATTGTCATGCCCGGGCTTGACCCGGGCATCCAGAGATGTCGAGGCCGCTCCAGGTGGCCCTGGATTGCCGGGTCAAGCCCGGCAATGACAATGAGGGAATACGGGCCGGGCGGTTGATGTCATAGTGCCCGCATCGAATCACTTGCCCGGATGGTGAAATGTCGGCTTTCTCTTCTTTCTTCGCCTTCTTCGCCCGCATCTTCCTCGCCGTCCTGTTCGTGGTCTCCGGCTGGACCAAGCTGATGGCCTTCGACGGCACGGTGCAATATGTGGCTCAGGCCTCGAACCTGCCGGCGCCGCAGATCTTCACCGCGCTGACCATCCTGGTCGAGCTCGGCGGCGGCATCCTGCTGGTGCTCGGCCTGTTCTCGCGCTTCGCCGCCTTCATCATGGCCGGCTTCACGCTGCTGACCATCCTACTGGTTCATCATTTCTGGACGATGGCCGATGCCGAGATGCAGTTGAATCAGCTGATGGCGATGAAGAACCTCGCCATCGCCGGCGGCCTGCTGATGGTCACCGCCTTCGGCCCCGGCGCCTGGGCGATCGGCCCCGGCCGCGACTGAGCCGCGGCTTCAAATCGATGAAGAACGGCGGGCCTCGGCCCGCCGTTTTCGTTTTGATCAGCGGTGCTTGAACTGCGGCGGCCGCTTCTCGGCGAAGGCGGCCATGCCCTCGCGCCGATCCTCGGTGCCGAAGGTGGCGTGGAACATCCGCCGTTCGAACAGGATGCCCTCGGCCAGCGGCGTCTCGTCGGCGCGGTGCACCGCCTCCTTCGCCATCATCGTGATCGGCAGCGAATAGCCGGCAATGGTCTCCGCCGCCTTCACCGCCTCGGCCAGCAGCTCGGCCGCCGGCACCACGCGGGCGACCAGGCCCGACCGCTCCGCCTCCGCCGCATCCATCATCCGGCCGGTCAGCACCAGGTCCATCGCCTTCGACCGGCCGATCAGCTTGGTCAGGCGCTGGGTGCCGCCGGAGCCGGGGATGGTGCCCAGCTTGATCTCCGGCTGGCCGAACTTCGCCGTGTCGGCGGCGATGATGAAGTCGCACATCATCGCGATCTCGCAGCCGCCGCCGAGGGCATAGCCGGCCACAGCGGCGATGATCGGCTTGCGCAGCTTGACGATGCAGGTCCAGTTCTCGATCAGGTTGCCGCGATAGGCGGCGATGAAGTCCTTCGACGCCATCTCCTTGATGTCGGCGCCGGCGGCGAAGGCCTTCTCCGACCCGGTCAGGACGACGGCGCCGATATCGTCATCCGCGTCGAAGGCGGCCAGGGCCTGGGCGAGGTCCCGGAAGATCGCGTCGTTCAGGGCGTTCAGCGCCTGCGGCCGGTTCAGCGTGATCAGGCCGACCCGCCCCCGGGCCTCCACCAGGATGGTCTCGTAGCTCGCGGTCATATGGTCCTCCGCCTCGGATTGATCGAACGCCCGGTCAGCGTTGGCAGACCGGGCAGAAGAAGGTGCTGCGGCCGGACTGGACCAGGCGCTGCACGGTGCCCCGGCACTTCGGCTTGCGGCACGGCTCGCCCTCGCGGTCGTACACCGACCAGGAATGCTGGAAATAGCCGAGCTCGCCATCGACCTGGACGTAGTCGCGCAGGCTGGACCCGCCGGCCTCGATGGCGCGCTGCAGCACGGCCTTGATCTCCGGCACCAGCCGCGCCGACCGCACCCCGGCGACCGAGGCGGCGACCCGGCGTGGCGAGATCCGCGCCGCCCACAGCGCCTCGCAGACATAGATGTTGCCCAGGCCGGCGACGACGCGCTGGTCCAGCAGCGCCGCCTTGATCGGCGTGATCTTGCGGGCCAGCGCCTGGTCCAGATAGGCGGCGTCGAACTCGTCCGACAGCGGCTCCGGCCCCAGCGCCTCCAGCGACTTGTGGGCGTGCAGCGCGTTCTGGCTGACCAGGTCCATCATACCGAAGCGGCGGGTGTCGTTGAAGGTGACGACCGACCCGGCCTCGGTCTCGAACACCACGTGGTCGTGCGGGCTGACGATCTGCGGCCGGCCCTGGCTGACCATCATCCGGCCGGACATGCCGAGATGGATCAGCAGCACCATGCCGTCATCGAGATGGATCAGCAGGTACTTGGCGCGGCGGTCCAGCCGGACGATGCGGCGGCCGGTCAGCCGCTCGGCCATCCGCTCGGGCAGCGGGAAGCGCAGATCGGGGCGGCGCTGTTCGACGCGGGCCAGGATCTGGCCTTCCAGGACGGGCACCAGGCCGCGGCGAACGGTCTCGACTTCGGGAAGCTCGGGCATGGCCGGCACACTGGCACGACCCGGCGCCGGACGCTATGGTCCCGGCCATGAGCGACGCGCCCCACAATCCTGAATCCCGCTGGTTCGGCGACACCGAGGTCGACCCGACGGAGAAGACCCATCGCGTCCACGGCGTCTTCACCAGCGTGGCCCAGCGCTACGACCTGATGAACGACCTGATGAGCGGCGGCGTCCACCGGCTGTGGAAGGCCCAGTTCATCGCGGCGATCCGGCCCCACCCGGGCGAGGTGCTGCTGGACGTGGCCGGCGGCACCGGCGACATCGCCTTCCGCTTCCTCGACCGCGCCGGCCCGACCGGGCGCGCCATCATCTGCGACCTGACCGAGGGCATGGTCGCGGTCGGCCGCGACCGGGCGATCGACCGCGGCCGGGTCGGCCCGATCCTGCACATGGTCGGCAACGCCGAATCGCTGCCGGTCGCCGACCGGTCGGTTGACGTCTACACCATCTCCTTCGGCCTCAGGAATGTGACCCGGATCGACGACGCGCTGCGCGAGGCGCGGCGGGTGCTGAAGCCGGGCGGGCGCTTCTTCTGCCTGGAGTTCAGCAAGGTTGTGCTGCCGGGCCTCGATCGCGCCTACGACCTCTATTCCCGCGCGGTGATCCCGCGCATGGGCAAGGTGGTGGCCAAGGACGAGGACAGCTACCGCTACCTGGTCGAGAGCATCCGCCGCTTCCCCGACCAGCCGAGCCTGGCCGAGCGAATCGAGGCCGCGGGACTGGAGCGGGTGCGCTGGACCAACCTGTCGGCCGGCATCGCCGCGATCCACACTGGCTGGCGGATCTGAGGGTTTCGAGGAGGCCGCATGATCGATCGCGAGCGAGAAAGAACTTCGGACGCTCAGCCACCAAAGGGAGAACGGCAGCGGATCGAAGAAGACACCGCGGCCTCGATAGCGTTCTGGAACGAATACGAGGCTCGATTCGGAACGCCCGCTGACGAGTATTGCGAGATCTGATCCGGTCGAGCCGGACCAAATTTCACGGCCGCCGTCGCGCATTTCGTCGCAAGCGGCGATCGTAGGGCTTGCCGAATCCGGCTGAGCGCCCTAAAGAACATTCATGCGATGTAGTTCGCCTCTGCCGCCCCTGGGGACCTGCCGTGACGCTGACGCTGCGTGACCGCCGCATCCTGCTGGTCATCGCGGGCGGCATTGCCGCCTACAAGTCGCTGGACCTGATCCGCCGGCTGCGCGAGCGCGGGGCGCGGGTGCGCTGCATCCTCACCCAGGCGGCGACCGAGTTCGTCACCCCCCTCGCCGTCTCCGCCCTCACCGAGGACACGGTCTATCGCGAGCTGTTCTCGCTGACCGACGAATCGGAGATGGGTCATATCCGCCTGTCGCGCGACGCCGACCTGCTGGTGGTCGCCCCGGCCACCGCCAACATTCTGGCGCGGATGGCGGCCGGCCTGGCCGACGATCTGGCCACCACCGCCCTCCTGGCCACCGACAAGCCGGTGCTGGTAGCGCCGGCGATGAATGTGCGGATGTGGGACCACCCGGCGACGCGGGACAATCTGGCCTTGCTGCAGCGCCGCGGCGTGCGCGTGGTCGGCCCGAATCCGGGCGAGATGGCCTGCGGCGAATACGGCCCCGGCCGGATGTCGGAGCCGCTGGAGATCGTCGCCGCGGTCGAATCCTATTTCGCGGAGTTCGACCGCTTCGGCACCGGCGGGCCGCTGCATGACCGCCACGTCATCGTCACCAGCGGCCCGACGCATGAGCCGATCGACCCGGTGCGCTACATCGCCAACCGCTCCTCCGGCAAGCAGGGCCATGCCATCGCCGCGGCGCTGCGCCAGGCGGGAGCGCGGGTGACGCTGGTCAGCGGCCCGACCCATGAGCCGGCGCCGCACGGCGTCACGGTGGTGCCGATCGAGACCGCCGACGAGATGCTGGCCGCCTGCCGCGCCGCCCTGCCGGCCGACGCCGCGATCTGTGCCGCCGCGGTGGCCGACTGGCGCGTCGCCGCCCCGTCGGGGCACAAGATCAAGAAGGGCGCCGGCGGCCCGCCGGCCCTGGCCCTGGCCGAGAACCCCGATATCCTGGCGACGCTGAGCGCGCCCGGTCCGGACCGGCCGGCCCTGGTTGTGGGATTCGCCGCCGAGACCGAAGACGTCATCGCCCATGCCCAGGCCAAGCTGGCCCGCAAGGGCTGCGACTGGATCCTGGCCAATGACGTGTCGCCCGGCACCCAGGCCTTCGGCGGCGATTCGAACATCCTGCACCTGATCACCGCCGACCGCACCGAGACCTGGCCCCGGCTGAGCAAGGCCGATATCGGCACCCGCCTGGCCGGCGCCATCGCCCGCCATTTCGAGAAGGCCTGAGCCCATTCCGATGACCGAAGCCGTCCCCATCGCCATCACCCGCCTGCCGCACGGCGCCGACCTGCCGCTGCCCGCCGCCGCCACCGAGGGGGCGGCCGGGCTGGACCTGCTGGCCGCGGTGGCGGAGCCGGTGACGGTGGCGCCCGGACGGCGGGCGATGATCCCGACCGGCATCGCCATCGCCCTGCCATGCGGCTGGGAGGCGCAGGTGCGCCCGCGCTCCGGCCTCGCCCTCAAGCACGGCATCACCATCGTCAATGCGCCCGGCACGATCGATTCCGACTACCGGGGGGAGATTGGCGTGGTGCTGATCAATCATGGCGACGAGCCAGTCGCCATCACCCGGGGCATGCGGATCGCCCAGATGGTCGTGGCCCGCCACGCGACCGTCATCTGGGACGAGCGCGCGAGCCTCGACGCCACCGCCCGCGGTACGGGCGGCTATGGATCCACCGGAACGGGAGCCTGAGGGATGTTCCGACTGCCCAAGAAGATGCTGTTCGCGATCGAGGCGGTTCTCGACATCGCCTACAATGCTGTCGATACGCCGGTGCAGAGCGCCGAGATCACCAAGCGCCAGGGCATCCCGCGGCGCTACCTGGAGCAGGTGCTGCAGCAGCTGGTGCGGGTCGACATCCTGACCGGGGTGCGCGGCCCGCGCGGCGGATATCGCCTGGCGCGGGAGCGCCGGCGCATCACCGTCGGCGAGATCGTCCGCGCCATCCGCTCGCTGGAGACCGCGGCCGATGACGAGGATGCATTGCCGCCGGGGTCCCGGCTGGGGCAGGAGATCGTCCGCCCCCTCTGGGCCGAGCTGCAGGAGGAGGCAGTCAAGAAGCTCGACGCCCTGAGCATCGAGGACCTCTCGAACCAGGCCCGCGACAAGGGCATTCCGCGCGAGCGGGCCGCCCCGGTGGACTTCTCGATCTAAAACCGGTCCGGCCTGCTGGCCTTCCCCAGGGCCGGCGCGTATAAATGTTGATCACCCTATTTAACGCCCCTGGAGAGTAATATGTCGTCCACCGTCGGCAAGATCGAGCTGCCTGCCCGGACCGAGTTCCGGGGCAAGATCTACGACTCGATCCTCGACACCATCGGCGCGACCCCGCTGGTACGGGTGAAGAAGCTGGCCGCGGCCCATGACGCCAAGGCCGACATCCTGGCCAAGCTGGAGTTCTTCAACCCGCTGTCGAGCGTGAAGGACCGCATCGGCCTGGCGATGATCGAGGCCCTGGAGGCCGCGGGCAAGATCAAGCCCGGCGTGAGCACCCTGATCGAGCCGACCTCGGGCAACACCGGCATCGCGCTGGCCTTCGTCGCCGCGGCCAAGGGCTATCGCCTGATCCTGACCATGCCGGAGACCATGTCGGTCGAGCGGCGGAAGATGCTGAAGCTGCTGGGCGCCGAGCTGCACCTGACCGAGGGCCCGAAGGGCATGAAGGGGGCGATCGCCAAGGCCGAGGAGCTGGTCCAGACGATCCCGAACGCGATCATCCCGCAGCAGTTCGAGAACCCGGCCAACCCCGAGGTGCACCGCCGCACCACGGCCGAGGAGATCTGGGCCGACACCGATGGCGGCGTCGACATCCTGATCTCCGGCGTCGGCACCGGCGGCACCATCACCGGCGTGGCCGAGGTGATCAAGCAGCGCAAGCCCAGCTTCAAGGCGATCGCGGTGGAGCCCGAGGACAGCCCGGTTCTCTCCGGCGGCAACCCGGGCCCGCACAAGATCCAGGGCATCGGCGCCGGCTTCGTCCCCGGGATCCTGAACACCAAGGTCATCGACGAGGTCGTGCGGATCTCGAACGAGCGGGCCTTCCAGGTCGCCCGCCAGGTGGCGAAGCTCGAGGGGCTGCCGGCCGGCATCTCCTCCGGCGCCGCCCTGGCCGCGGCGCTCGAGGTCGGCGCCCGGCCGGAGAACGAGGGCAAGAAGATCGTCGTGATCGTCCCTTCGATCGCCGAGCGTTACCTGTCGACCGCGCTGTTCGAAGGGCTGGATTAAGCTCCGCCTTCTCAGTGCGTGCGGGGGAAGCGGGCCTTCGGGCCCGCTTCTTATTTGTCCAAAGCGATCACCCGGCCGATACCCACCGCCTCGAGGAAGTCCGGGTCGTGGCTGGCGACCAGCAGCGCCCCGTCATAGGCCGCGACCGCCCGCTCGATCGCCGCGATCGAGTCGAGGTCGAGATGGTTGGTCGGCTCGTCGAGAATCAGCAGGCGGGGCGGCCGCGGCCCGCCCAGCACGCAGGCCAGCGCCGCCCGCAGCGTCTCGCCGCCGCTAAGGTCCCCGGCAGGGCGCAGCGCCGCATCGGCCCGAAACAGAAAGCGCGCCAGCGCCGCCCGGCAGGCATTGTCGGTGGCGTCCGGATGCATCGCCCGGAAATTCTCCAGGATGGTGCGGTCCGGCCGCAGCCCGCCGGCCCGCTGGTCGAGCATGGCGACGCCACCAAAGCGACGAACCCGGCCCTCATCCGGCTCCAGCTCCCCGGAAGCGAGGCGCAGCAGCGTCGACTTGCCGGCGCCGTTCGGCCCGGTCACCGCCACCCGCTCCGGCCCGGTCAGGGCGAAGGACAGGTCGCGCAGCACCGGCCTCACGGCACCCGGCGGTCCCCAGGACACATGCTCGAAAGCCAGGACCGTGGTGCCGGCGGCCAGCCCGGTGGAGGGCACGGAGGCCCCCAGGGTATCGGTCCGCTCGACCGCGGCCCGCGCCTCGGCCAGCGCCGCCTCGGCCCCCTCCTCCCGCCGGTCGCGCAGCCCCGTCTGGCGCGACTGGCTCTGCCCGGCCTTCTCCTTCTTGAAGTCCAGCAGGATCTTGGCCTGGCCGCCGCCGGCGCGGGATTTGCGGGCGCGGGAATCGCTGCGGGCCTTGCGCTCCAGCGCCGCCTGCCGCTCCCGCGCCAGCCGCGCCACCTCCTGCTCGGCATGAGCGAGGTCGTGCCGCGCCGCCTCGGCGTCGGCCTCGCGCCGCGCGCGGTAGTCGTCCCAGTTGCCGCCATAGATCCGGGCGCCGAGGCTGGACAGCTCGACGATCCGGTCCATCCGGCGCAGCACCTCGCGGTCGTGGCTGACCACCAGGGCGCTGCCGCGCCAGCCTTCCAGCAGGGCGCAGATCGCGGCGCGGCCATCGGCGTCGAGATTGTTGGTCGGCTCGTCCAGCACCAGCATGTCCGGCGGGTCGACCAGCAGCCCGGCCAGGGCCAGGCGTGTGGCCTCGCCACCGCTCAGCGTGCCGAGCGGCCGGCGCAGGTCGAGATCGCCGGGAAGGCCCATCCTGGGCAGCGCTGCGGCCGCCCGCTCCTCCACCGTCCAGTCGGCGGCGGCCAGGTCATCCTCGTCCCCTTCCCCCGCCAGCAGCCGGTCCAGCCGGGCCAGGGCCGGGGCGATGCCGAGCGCGTCGGCAGCGGTCATGCCGGGCACGACCCGCACGGCCTGGGGCAGCAGCCCGATCCGGCCCTGGCGCAGGACGCGGCCGGATTGCGGCGGCACCTCGCCCAGCAGCAGGCGCAGCAGCGTCGACTTGCCGACGCCGTTGCGGCCGACGAGGCCCGTCCGCTCCGCCCCGAAGGCGAGCGTCAGATCCTCGAAGAGCGGGCGATGATCAGGGGTGTGGTGGGACAGCGACTCGGCGGCAAGGAGAGGCATGGGGACTCGACGGATTCAGCATGACGGGGCGGGTGAAGTTCCGGTCCGTCCTGCTTTCCATCGGGTCTCTCCTTGGCTGTGAGGCGGGCAGCATAGACAGCCCGTCCCCGCCGCGCTAGCCCGGAGCAAACGACGCAGCGGAGGAAGCGACGATGACCAAGCCACGGGCCCGCGACCTGGGCATTCCCTTCGACGGCGAGCCCGGGCCGCTGAACGCCATCACCGACATCGCCGGAATCGAGGTCGGCGCCGCCACCATCATCTCCGGCAACGGCAGGATGGAGGTCGGGCGGGGGCCGGCGCGCACCGGCGTCACCGCCATCCTGCCGCGCGGCCGCGTCTTCAACCCGGTCTTCGCCGGCACCGCCGTGCTGAACGGCAATGGCGAGATGACCGGCACGATCTGGATCGAGGAATCGGGCTTCCTCGAAGGGCCGCTGGCGATCACCAACAGCCACAGCGTCGGCGTCGTGCGCGACGCGGTGATCGGCTGGCAGGCCCGCCACGGGCTGGTGGCGCCGCTGAGCCACGACCTTTACTGGTGCCTGCCGCTGGTGGCCGAGACCTGGGACGGGATCCTGAACGATATCAACGGTTTCCACGTCACGGCGCAGCATGCGGTCGAGGCGCTGGACGGCGCCCGGCCGGGCCCGGTGGCGGAGGGCAATGTCGGCGGCGGCACCGGCATGTCGCTGTTCGGGTTCAAGGGCGGCACGGGCACGGCGTCGCGCCGGCTGTCATCCGGAGAGGGCGGCCACACCGTCGGCGTGCTGGTGCAAGGCAATTTCGGCCGCCGCAAGAACCTGATGATCGCCGGCGTGCCGGTCGGCCGCGAGATCCCGGACCTGCTGCCCGACCTGGCCTGGGACCGCGACGCCGGGTCGATCATCGTCGTCATCGCCACGGACGCACCGCTGCTGCCGCATCAGTTGAAACGCCTGGCCCGGCGGGCCCCGATCGGCATCGCCCGCACCGGCGGCTATGGCGCCAATGGCAGCGGCGACATCTTCGTCGCCTTCTCCACCGCCAATCCCGGAGCCTTCAGCCGCCAGGACAGCCGGCTGGTGCAGGTGCTGCCGAACGACGCCATGGACGGGCTGATCGAGGCCGCGGCCCAGGCGACCGAAGAGGCGATCGTCAATGCCATGATCGCGGCCGAGACCATGACCGGCCGCGACGGCAACACGCTGCATGCGATCCCGCATGACCGGCTGCGGGAGATTCTCAAGAAATACAACCGCTTGACGGAGTGAGTGGAGGGGCCCGACAGGTTGGGTCCGTTCTTGCGAACCCAACGGAGGTACGAGTCGCAAGATATTGGGTTCGCGGGCCAACCCAACTTTCCGCTTAATGCACCGCCATCTCGGCCCGGATCTTCTGGCGCAGCAGGTCGATCGGCGCCAGCCGGTCGCGCTGGGCCTCGAAATGCCAGAAGGTCCAGCCGTTGCAGGACGGCGCGCCCTGCAGCGCCGCGCCGACGCGGTGGATCGAGCCGGCATGGTCGCCCTCGCTGTTGCTGGCGATCAGCGTGCCGTCGGCCCGCACCTTGGCGACGTAGCGGCGCTGGGTGTCGAACAGCCGGTCGCCCGGCCGCAGCATGCCGCGCTCCACGACCCAGCCGAAGGGCACGCGCGGCGCCTGGCGCTTCGACAGGGTGTCGAGCATGCTCGGATCGGCCGGCGATTCGATCGTGGCGATGCGCTGGGCGGCGACGCGGGCATAGACCTCCTCACGCTCGACGCCGATGAACTTGCGGCCCAGCCGCTTGGCCACCGCGCCGGTGGTGCCGCTGCCGAAGAACGGGTCGAGGATGGTCTCCCCCGCCCGGGTCGAGGACAGCAGGACGCGCCACAGCAGCGCCTCGGGCTTCTGCGTCGGATGCGCCTTGCGGCCGTCGATCTTCAGCCGCTCGCCGCCGCTGCAGATCGGCAGCGTCCAGTCGCTGCGCATCTGCAGTTCCTCGTTCAGCGCCTTCATGGCGTCGTAGTTGAAGGTGTAGCGGCTGTCGGGCGACTTGGCGGCCCAGATCAGCGTCTCATGCGCATTGGTGAAGCGGGTGCCGCGGAAGTTCGGCATCGGGTTCGATTTGCGCCAGACGATGTCGTTCAGGATCCAGAAGCCGAGATCCTGCAGGATGGCGCCGACCCGGAAGATGTTGTGATAGGTGCCGATCACCCACAGCGTGCCGTCGTCCTTCAGCGCATGGCGCGCCGCCGCCAGCCAGTCCCGCGTGAACCGGTCATAGGTGGCGAGGTCGCTGAACTTGTCCCACTCGGCATCCACGCCGTCGACCCGGCTCTCGTCGGGCCGGCGCAGCTCGCCCCCCAACTGCAAGTTGTAGGGCGGATCGGCGAACACGCAATCGACCGAGCCGGCGGGCAGCGACCGCATCGCCGAGATGCAGTCGCCAAGGACGATCCGGCAGCCCGGCGGCAGGCGCTCGGTGATGGTGGGTGATTCGCTCATAGGCCGACGATGAGTCGCGAAGGACTCGGCGTCAATACCCCTTCGAATCAGCCGGTTATGGCGAGTCGCTGAAACACCGGGGCGAAGGACCGGCGATGGTGGTCACAGACCCCGATCCGGTCGAGCGCGGCGATATGCTCCGGCGTTCCGTAGCCGGCGTTGCGTTCCCACCCATAGCCTGGATGGAGGGAGGAGAGACGCAACATCTCGTGGTCGCGCACAACTTTTGCGAGGATCGAGGCCGCCGCGATCGACAGCGACAGGGCATCGCCGCCGACCACCGCGCGGCCGTCGCAGGGCAGCCCGTCGGGCACCTTGTTGCCGTCGACGAGGGCGATGTCCGGACGCTCCGGCAGGGCGTCCAGCGCCCGCTTCATCGCCAGCATGCTGGCCTGGAGGATGTTGATTCGGTCGATCTCCTCGACTGTCGCCCAGCCGAGTCCGACCTGGGCCACCGCCCGGATGCGCGGCACCAGCGCCTCGCGCCGCTGCGCCGTCAGCACCTTGCTGTCATCGATCAGGGAGGCGAGATCGGGGTCGAGCGGCCGGGTCAGCACCACGGCGGCGGCCAGCACCGGGCCGGCCAGCGGGCCGCGGCCCACCTCGTCCAGCCCGGCGACGCTCCGCCCCGGCGCGCCGCATTCAATCTCGAGACTCCAATCCGGCATGCCGCCCCTCCTGCCCCAGGGCATAGCGCCGGCAGGCTGAAGAGCCAAGCCCCAAGGATCGGATGCGAATTAGGCCGGCTGGTCCGAAAGGTCGAGGCGTCGCTCGATACGATCGAGCCGGTCATGGATACGATCGAACCGTCCGCCGATCTCGGCGCAGAACTCGGCACCGTCGCGCTCCAGATGCGCCAAATGACGTTCGATCGCTGCAAGATGGACGCGCTGCTCGCGCTGTTCCGACCGCATCTCCGCCACGTCGGCGCGGACGGCGCGCAGAAGCTCGATGACGAGGTTTTCAGGTTCGGTCGTCATGATCCGAATCTGCGGTGAGCCGTGCGGGATGTCAAACCATTGGCCAACATGCCCTTCCTCTAGAACAGACTCATCTGGTCGCCCGGCCGCGGCGGTGGGGAGAACTGGGTGGTGTCGAGGGTCCAGCGCTTGCGGTCTAGGCCGAGCCGGCGGACGGCGTGGTTGAAGCGGGTGCGGATCAGCTCCGCCACCGGCCCCTCGCCGCGATGCCGCTCGCCGAAGCCGGATTTGTAGAGCTTGCCGCCGCGGGTCTGGCGGATCAGCGACATCACCCGTCCTGCCCGGTCCGGCGCATGCGCCTGCAGCCATTCCTCGAACAGGCCGGCGATCTCCAGCGGCAGGCGCAGCAGGGTCCAGCCGGCCGCCGTGGCCCCGGCCTTCACCGCCGCCTCCAGCACCTGCTCCAGCGAATGGTCGTTGAGGCCGGGGATCATCGGCGAGGTCAGCACGATCACCGGGATGCCGGCCTGGGTCAGCTGGCGCATCGTCTCCAGCCGCCGCGGCGGAGTCGCGGCCCGCGGCTCCAGCGTCCGGGCCAGCTCGCGGTCGAGCGTCGACAGCGAGATACAGACCGCCGCCAGGCCTTTCGCCGCCATCGGCGCCAAGAGGTCGATGTCGCGGGCGATCAGCGCCGATTTGGTGACGATGCCGAGCGGGTGGTTGAAGCGCGACAGCACCTCGATCACCCGGCGGGTCAGCTTCAGCTCGCGCTCGATCGGCTGGTAGGGGTCGGTGTTGGTGCCCATCGCCATCACCGCCGGAACATAGCCGGGTCGACGCAGCTCGGCCTCCAGCAGCTCCGGCGCATCCGGCTTGTAGAACAGCTGGGTCTCGAAATCGAGGCCGGGCGACAGACCCAACCAGGCATGCGTTGGCCGGGCGAAGCAGTAGATGCAGCCATGCTCGCAGCCCCGGTAGGGGTTGATCGACCGGTCGAACATGATGTCCGGCGAATCGTTGCGGGTGATGATGGTGCGCGCGGTGTCGACATGCAGCTGCGTGCGCAGCGGCGGCTCCTCATCATCCTCCGCCTGCGCCAGGCCGGCCCAGCCGTCGTCGATCCGATGGCGGGTGGCGGCCTCGAAACGGCCGGTGCGGTTGCTGACCGCGCCGCGGCCCTTGCGCGGCTGATCGGGCAGCTCGTCCAGGTCTGGGGGCTTGATGGGCATAGGAACAAATATAGAACATGGCTTCGAGCTTGCCAATCCCTCGCGGGCGGGCCACATGGGGGACCGCAGGCGGCGTCGAGACTCGTCTTGACGCCCGGGCGCGAAGGGACTATCAAGCGCCCTCGATTTTTCTTGGGGCCGTCGTTGGCCCGAACTGGGACCGACAATGGCCAACCACAAGTCCGCCGAGAAGCGTATCCGCCAGACCGAGCGCCGCACGGTCGTCAACCGCAACCGCGTCAGCCGCATCCGCACCTTCGTCAAGAAGGTCGAGGCGGCGATCGAGTCCGGCGACAAGGCCGCCGCGGCCGAGGCTTTCAAGGCGGCGCAGCCGGAGATGCATCGCGGCGTCACCAAGGGCGTGCTGCAGAAGAATACGGTCGCGCGCAAGCTGTCGCGCTTGTCCGGCCGCATCAAGGCCCTCTGAGCCCCGATCACCGACGAGCCGTTCCGCGGCAGCCGCCGCGGAACGGCTTTCTTATTGCCTGAATGATACGGCGGATGCGGCACGATGGGCCGCTGTCCGGGACCGTTTTTTGCGTTTTGGGATGGTCCGGATTTGTTCCGTTGCCAGCCCGCGCCCACCCTGCATATGATCGTCTTTCGCCTGCCATTGGCAGGTTGAAGATGGCCTCAGGACACAACTTGCCCGGCTACCAGCCTTCCTCCCGAAGATTGGCAGAAGTCTGCGAGTGCCCCTGAGAAATACTCGTACATCTTTTATTAATCATCCCCGTAGCTCCACAAGTAGCTGCGAGGAATTGTTCCTGCACGTCGGTCGTGATACTGTGATTATTACAGTTTGAATTCTGCAAGCATGGCAGCCGCGCATCGGGCATCTGGTGCTGTCGGTGGTGGGAGCGGATACAATCGGGGACGTGGCGGG
Source organism: Inquilinus sp. (assembly GCF_039594555.1). Taxonomy (GTDB): domain Bacteria; phylum Pseudomonadota; class Alphaproteobacteria; order DSM-16000; family Inquilinaceae; genus Inquilinus. The sequence continues at coordinate 7,272 of NZ_JBCNNF010000009.1, read as the reverse complement.
CAGTGCGCCGCGGATCGGATCGAGAGGGGTCGGAAGGCAGCATGTCGTCGATGGGGGGAGTCATCGCATCGATCGATCAACAATGGGCCAAGGTCTGCGGCCGGTTGCGCGACGAGGTGGGCGAAGGCGCCTTCAAGAGCTGGCTGCGCCCGGTGGTCGTCGTCGATCTCGACGGCGGCGAGGTCCGCATCGCCGCTCCCACCCGCTTCATGCGCGACTGGGTCGCCGCCCATTATGCCGACCGCATCCGCAGCCTGTGGCATTCCGAGAATCCGGACATCCACAGCGTCGACGTGATCGTGGTGCCGGACCGGCTGGCCACCAAGCCGGCCGCCATGGCTGCCCCGGCCGCCACCGCCCCGGCGTCGCGCGCCGAGTCGCAGGCCCCGGCGCCGGAACGCTCTCCCGAGTCGGCGGCCGAGTTCGGCGCCGTGCTGGACCAGCGCTTCACCTTCGACAATTTCGTCGTCGGCAAGCCGAACGAGCTGGCCCATGCCGCCGCCCGCCGGGTGGCGGAGGCCAACAGCGTCACCTTCAACCCGCTGTTCCTCTATGGCGGGGTGGGGCTCGGCAAGACCCACCTGATGCATTCGATCGCCTGGCACATCCGGCAGAAGCATCCGGAGCGGCGCGTGCTCTACATGTCCGCCGAGAAGTTCATGTACCAGTTCATCCGTGCCCTGCGGTTCAAGGACACGATGACGTTCAAGGAGATGTTCCGGTCGGTCGACGTGCTGATGATCGACGACGTGCAGTTCATCTCCGGCAAGGACTCCACCCAGGAGGAGTTCTTCCACACCTTCAACGCGCTGGTGGACCAGAACCGCCAGGTGGTGATCTCGGCCGACAAGTCGCCCTCCGATCTCGAGGGGATGGAGGAGCGGCTGCGCTCCCGTCTCGGCTGGGGCCTGGTGGCCGACATCCACCCCACCACCTATGAGCTGCGGCTGGGCATCCTGCAGGCCAAGGCGGAGACCGCGCGGGTCGAGATCCCGGCCAAGGTGATGGAGTTCCTGGCCCACAAGATCACCTCCAATGTGCGCGAGCTGGAGGGGGCGCTGAACCGCATCACCGCCCATGCCGAGCTGGTGCACCGGCCGATCACCCTCGAATCGACCCAGGAGCTGCTGCACGACCTGCTGCGCGCCTCCGACCGTCGGGTCACGATCGACGAGATCCAGAAGCGGGTGGCCGAGCACTACAACATCAAGGTTGCCGACATGCATTCGGCCCGCCGCGCCCGCACCGTGGCCCGGCCGCGCCAGGTGGCGATGTACCTGTCGAAGCAGCTGACCCCGCGCTCGCTGCCGGAGATCGGCCGCAAGTTCGGCGGGCGGGACCACACCACGGTGATGCACGCCGTGCGCAAGGTCGAGGAGCTTTGCAGCGAGGACCGCTCTTTCGCCGAGGATGTCGAGCTGCTGCGCCGCATGCTCCAGGTCTGACGGACTCAATCCTATCAAGCCATTAGATACCGTTGTGAAAGCGGCGGCATAATCCGGGGTGGACCGCACCGCCGCCCGCGGCCATAGCCCATGCCCCACCCCCTCGCCGGGACCGGGAAAACCGCGGCGGACGGCGCGCGGCACTCGCCAGCGCCGCCGGCTTTCGGCTATAGTGCGCCCCCGCCGCGTCGGCCGGGCTTCTGCCCGTCCCGATGACCCAGTCCGGCGGCCGGCATCGTCGAAGTGGAATTGGGATGAAGCTGATCATCGAGCGCGCTGCCCTTCTCAAGGGCCTGAGCCATGTGCAGAGCGTCGTCGAGCGGCGCAACACCATCCCGATCCTGTCCAATATCCTGTTGCGCGCCGATGGCGGCGCGCTGCGCCTGACAGCCACCGACATGGATCTCGAGATCGTCGAATCCGTGCCGGCCGAGATCCAGGCGCCGGGCGGCACCACCGCCCCCGCCCACACTCTCTACGACATTGTCCGCAAGCTGCCCGATGGCAGCCAGGTCGAGATTGAGACCAACCCCGACGGCGGGTCGCTGACCCTGCGCGCCGGCCGCTCGAACTTCCGGCTGGGCTGCCTGCCGGTCGAGGATTTCCCGAGCATGGCGGGCGGCGATCTGAGCCACCGCTTCACCATCGCCGCGGGCGATCTGCGGGTGATGATCGACCGGACCAAATTCGCGATCTCGACCGAGGAGACGCGCTACTACCTGAACGGCATCTATCTGCACGCCGCCACGGCCGACACGGTGCCGGTGCTGCGCGCCGTGGCCACCGACGGCCACCGCCTGGCGCGGGTGGAGATGCCGCTGCCGGACGGCGCCGACGCCATCCCCGGCGTGATCGTGCCGCGCAAGACCGTGATGGAGCTGCGCAAGCTGCTGGACGAGAGCGGCGAGACGGTCGAGGTGCAGCTGTCCGAGACCAAGACCCGCTTCACGCTGCCGGGCGCGGCGGGCGACGGCGTGGTGCTGACCTCGAAGCTGATCGACGGCACCTTCCCGGAATATGAGCGGGTGATCCCGAGCGGCAACGACAAGATCCTCGAGGTCGACGCCAAGGAGTTCGCCAAGGCGGTCGACCGCGTCTCCACCATCTCGACCGAGAAGAGCCGGGCGGTGAAGCTGACGATCGAAAACGGCTCGCTCACCCTCTCTGCCAATTCGGCCGAGCAGGGCAGCGCGACCGAGGAGATCGAGGTCAGCTACGAGGCGGCGAAGATCGAGATCGGCTTCAACAGCCGCTATCTCCTCGACATCACCCAGCAGATCGAGGGCGACGGCGCCCGCTTCGCCATGGCCGATGCCGGGTCGCCGACCATCGTCCGCGACACCGCCGATTCCAGCGCGCTGTACGTGCTGATGCCGATGCGGGTGTGACGGCTTGAACCGAGGAATGCGGGCATTTGGGGCGAAGCGTCCGCTTCGGATGCCTTGAGCCACATGTCCCAGGACCCCATGCCGGAGCAGGCGGCCGCCTCGTCCGGGCGCCCCTCTCCTTCGGGAGGCGGGGCCCGGATCGCGGTGACGCGCCTGGTGCTGACGGAGTTCCGCTGCTACGGCCAGCTGCGGATCGACCTCGACCCGCGCCCGGTGGTGCTGACCGGGCCGAACGGCGCCGGCAAGACCAACCTGCTGGAGGCCGTGTCCTTCCTGTCGCCCGGCCGCGGCCTGCGCCGCGCCCCGCTGCCGGAGGTGACGCGCCGCCAGGCCACCGGCACCGCCGGCTGGGCCGTCGCGGCGCATCTGCTGACCCCGACCGGCGAGATCCGGCTGGGCACGCAGCTGGAGCCCGGCGAAGGCCGCCGCGCCGTGGTCATCGACGGCCGGCCGGCGCAGAGCCAGACGGCGCTGGGCGCCCGGGCGCCGATGCTGTGGCTGACGCCGCAGATGGACCGGCTGTTCGGCGACGCCGCCAGTCAGCGGCGCCGCTTCCTGGACCGGCTGGTGTTCGGCTTCCACCCCGACCATGCCGGGCAGCTCGGCGCCTACGAAAAGGCGATGCGCGAGCGCAACCGCCTGCTGAAGGACGGCCGCCCCGACCCGGCTTGGCTGGCGGCGCTGGAGGACACGATGGCGACCAGCGGCACCGCCGTCGCCGCCGCCCGGCGCGAGCTGGTGGCGCGGCTGCGCGGCGCCGAGTCGCTGATGACCGAAGGCCCCTTCCCGCGTGCCGACCTGGCCATCGACGGCCGGATCGAGGCGTGGCTTGAGGATCGGCCGGCGGTCGACGCGGAAGAGGCTTTCCGCAACTTTTTGTGCGATAATCGGCGCATCGACGCTGCGGCTGGTGCCGCGACGGAAGGTCCGCATCGCAGCGACCTGTCCGTCCACCACCGGACCAAGGCGATGCCGGCGGCGCAATGCTCGACCGGCGAGCAGAAGGCGCTTCTGATCGGCATCGTTCTTGCCAATGCCCGCCTGCTCGCCGGGGAACGCGGCGCCCCGCCCCTGCTGCTCCTCGACGAGGTGGCAGCGCATCTCGACGAGGCCCGTCGGGCGGCGCTGTACGAGGAGATCCTGGCGCTCGGCGCCCAGGCCTGGATGACCGGCACCGACCCGGCGCTGTTCGCGCCGCTCGGGGACCGGGCCCGCCACCTCGGCGTCGATGACGCCCGGGTGACGGCCCGGGATGCCGATTGAAACGGATGAAGAAGTAATGTCGGATTCTGCGATCCCGAACGACGACGGCGCCTATGATGCCGGTTCCATCACCGTGCTGCGCGGCCTCGAGGCCGTGCGCAAGCGGCCGGGCATGTATATCGGCGACACCGATGACGGGTCCGGCCTGCACCACATGGTGTACGAGGTCGTCGACAACGCCATCGACGAGGCGCTGGCCGGATACTGCGACACCGTCACGGTGACGCTGAACGCCGAAGGCTCCGTCACCGTCACCGACAACGGCCGCGGCATCCCGGTCGCGATCCATGAGGAGGAGGGCATCAGCGCCGCCGAGGTGGTGATGACCCAGCTGCATGCCGGCGGCAAGTTCAACCAGAACTCCTACAAGGTGTCGGGCGGCCTGCACGGCGTCGGCGTCTCGGTGGTCAACGCGCTGTCGGAGACGCTGGACCTGCGCATCTTCCGCGACGGCCATGAATGGTTCATGCGCTTCCATGACGGCGAGAGCGAGGCGCCGCTGGCGGCGCTGGGCCCGCAGGGCGAGAACCGCGGCACCCATGTGACCTTCCTGCCGTCGAAGCAGACCTTCACCAAGACCGAGTTCGATTTCGGCACGCTGGAGCACCGGCTGCGCGAGCTGGCCTTCCTGAACTCCGGCGTCAAGCTGACCCTGACCGATGCGCGCGGGCCGGAGCCGCGGATCGTCGAGATGCATTACGAGGGCGGGCTGAAGGCCTTCGTGAACTATCTCGACAAGGCCAAGCAGGCGCTGCATCCGGAGCCGATCACGGTCACCGCCGAGCGCGACGGCATGACGGTCGAAGTGGCGATGCAGTGGAACGACAGCTACCACGAGACCATGCTGTGCTTCACCAACAACATCCCGCAGCGTGATGGCGGCACCCATCTGGCCGGGTTCCGCGGCGCGCTGACGCGGCAGGTGAACAGCTACGCCACCGAGAGCGGCATCCTGAAGAAGGAGAAGGTGGCGCTGACCGGCGACGACGCCCGCGAGGGCCTGACCTGCGTCCTGTCGGTGAAGGTGCCGGACCCGAAATTCTCCAGCCAGACCAAGGACAAGCTGGTCTCGTCCGAGGTCCGCCCGGCGGTCGAGGCAGTGGTCAACGAGATGCTGGCCACCTGGTTCGAGGAGCATCCGAACGACGCCAGGCGGGTGATCCAGAAGGCGGTCGAGGCGGCGTCGGCCCGCGAGGCGGCGCGCAAGGCGCGCGAACTGACGCGGCGCAAGGGCGCGCTCGACTTCGCCTCCCTGCCCGGCAAGCTGGCCGACTGCCAGAACCGCGACCCGGCCGAATCCGAGCTGTTCCTGGTCGAGGGCGACAGCGCCGGCGGCTCCGCCAAGCAGGGCCGCGACCGCAAGTTCCAGGCGATCCTGCCGCTGCGCGGCAAGATCCTGAACGTCGAGCGGGCGCGGGTGGACAAGATGCTGTCCTCGGCCGAGATCGGCACGCTGATCACGGCGCTGGGCACCAGCATCCGCGACGAGTTCGACGCCGACAAGGCGCGCTACCACCGCATCATCATCATGACCGACGCGGATGTCGACGGCAGCCACATCCGCACCCTGCTGCTGACCTTCTTCTATCGGCAGATGCCGCAGCTGATCGAGCGCGGCTACCTCTACATCGCCCAGCCGCCGCTGTACCGCGCGGCGCGGGGCAAGGAGGCGGTGTACCTGAAGAACGACGACGCGCTCGAGGCCTATCTGATCGACAGCGGCATGCGCGACCTGGTGTTCACGCCGTTCGACGGGGCGCAGATCGCCGGCAACGACCTGCGCAGCCGGATCGAGCAGGCGCTGGAGGCCAAGCACAGCCTGGCGCCGCTGATCCGCAAGGTCGGCAGCCGCGCCGTGGTCGAGCAGGTGGCGGTGGCCGGCGCCCTGGCGTCGCGCATCGTCAACGACGCCGCCGTGGCCGGGGAGACCGCGGCCTATGTCGCCCAGCGGCTCGACGCGCTGGAGCCGGAGTTCGAGCGCGGCTGGCAGGGGGCGCCGCTGCCGCCCTCCGGCAACCAGCCGGGCGGGCTGGTGTTCCGCCGCACCCTGCGCGGCGTGACCGAGAGCCGGACGATCGATTCCGACATCGTCCGCTCGGTCGAGGCGCACCGGCTCGACCGCATGGCCGCCGACCTGCAGGCGCTGTACAGGCGGCCGGGCGTCCTGACCTGGATGAACCCGAAGGGCGCCGCCCAGGAATGGCCGATCACCGGCCCGCTGGACCTGATTGAGCGGGTGCTGGAGCAGGGCCGCAAGGGCCTGGCGGTGCAGCGCTACAAGGGCCTGGGCGAGATGAACCCGGACCAGCTGTGGGAGACCACGCTGGACCCGAACGCCCGGGTGCTGCTGCGCGTCGAGGTCAAGCACGCCGACGACGCCGAGGACGTGTTCTCGACCCTGATGGGCGACGTGGTCGAGCCGCGCCGCGACTTCATCCAGGAGAACGCGCTGAAGGTCACGAACCTGGACGTGTGACCGGGCGGGCCTTCTGCCCTTCCCTCGCCAGCGACACCATTCACAGTTCTTCGGAGAGAACTTTTTTAAGTCCCCCCTCCCCTTGCGGGAGGGGGGTAGGGGGAGGGGTCTGCGCGCGTCCGCGCGCGAATGGGGAAGGCCCGCTCTGTCGGGCAGGCCGGTTGCCGGGATCCAGGCCGGGTCGAGCCGAAAGAACCCCCTCCCCCTACCCCCCTCCCGCAGGGGGAGGGGGGACTCGAAAGGAGCGGCTGCCGCCTGCAATCGGCCTCGACGAACTCCCCTCACCCGGAGGCGCAAGCGCCTCCGACCTCTCCCGCAAGCGGGAGAGGCAAAACAATCGGCTCTCTTGATCGAAGGCACCTCGCGGACGAACCGCGCCCTTACCCCGTATCTGGGGACCTGGGCTTGCGGCTGGAGGCCCAGCGAGGCTCGGGCGGACTCTCCGGCGGATCGTCCTCGCCATCCGCCGGCGGCAGGAAGCCGAGATGCTCCATGGCCTCGTCGGCCATCTCCAGCCACTGCTCCACCCGCACCGGATAGCCCCAGCGCCGGCACAGCGCCGCCACCGCGACCGGCGCCGGGCTGGCCTCCACCAGCTCGGCCACCTCCGGCCGTTCCAGCCTTTCGCTCAGCTCGGCGGCGCGGCGATCCTCCTCGCCCTCCTCGGACGATTCGTAGACCGCCGCCATCATCGCCAGCG
>NZ_JBCNNF010000089.1:0-19401 GCF_039594555.1 Inquilinus sp. | reverse complement strand
GGCGCGGCGGCCGTCGGGCAGGCCGAACTCCGCCAGGCTGGCCTGGCCGGCGGCGGCGAGCCAGCGGCGCACCCCGCGCGTGACCTGCGCCGTCTGCAGCCGGGCGAGAGAGTCGATGATGTTGCTTCTTTGTTCCATGCCAGGCCATCCTAGACTCCGTTCGGGCCCGGCGCCAAGGGAGAAGGATCGGTCTTGGAATCGTCAGAATTTTGCCATGTCCCTCACTGAATCTGTCGGGACAATGGGTGTTACCTGTGACACAGTTACAAAGTCCGGAATGATTTATTCAATTACGGGTCCTTGAGGGGAGTCAGTTCGCTTTCCGGTAGCGGGGCGGTCTGCTTCTCGATCAGTATACGACGGTATATAAAGTCGGTCTCAGGGCGGTGGCGCCGGGCAGGCCGACGAGGGGAAAAAGACATTATGGCGAAGACAGATGTGACACCGCCGAGCGCCGCCCGCCAAGCCCTTCAATCGGTCAGGCCGTGGTTCCTGGTAGCGGGCGGGTTCAGCTTCGTCATCAACCTGCTGGTGATGGTGTCGCCGCTCTACTCCTATCAGCTGTTCGACCGGGTGCTCGGCAGTGCCCATGTCGAGACGCTGGTGTTCCTGACCCTGATCGCCGCCTTCGCCTTCATTATCCTGGGCTGGCTCGACGGGCTGCGCTCGGCGCTGCTGGCCCGGATCGGCACCCGGTTCGAGCGCAAGCTGGCCGGCACGCTGGTCGAGACCGGGGTGAACGGCGCCGTGCTCGGCGCACCGGTGGGCGGCCAGGCGCTGCGTGACCTGGGGCAGATCCGCGCCTTCATCGGCGGCCCGTCGATCGGCCCGCTGTTCGACGCCCCCTGGGCGCCGGTCTTCATCATCGTCATGTTTCTGCTGCACTGGGCGCTGGGCGTCACCGCGCTGGTCTCCGCCGCCATCCTGTTCGGCCTGGCGCTGACCAACGAGAAGATGCTGCGCGGCCCGACCACCGACGCCAACAAGCTGCAGGTCGTGGCCCAGCGCCAGGCCGAGGGCGCCATCCGCAGCGCCGAGACCGTCCGCGCCATGGGCATGCTGCCGGCGCTGATGGGCCGCTGGCGCAAGGACGCCGAGGCGGCGCTGCAGGGGCAGGAGCGCAGCTCCGACCGCTCGGCGATCATCGGCGGCTCCTCCAAATTCGTCCGCATCTTCGTGCAGAGCTTCGTGATGGGCGTCGGCGCCTATCTGCTGCTGCATGGCGAGCTGACCTCGGGCGGCATGATCGCCGGCTCGATGCTGCTGTCCCGCGCCCTGGCCCCGGTCGAGCAGGCGATCAGCTCCTGGCGCCAGTTCATCAGCGCCCGCCAGTCCTATGAATCGATCGAGAAGATCCTGACCGCCCTGCCGAAACGCAAGGACGGGCTGACCCTGCCGCCGCCGTCGGGCAAGGTGCAGATCGACAAGCTGGTCTTCGTCGCGCCGCAGGGCAAGACGCCGATCATCAAGCGCGTCAGCTTCGAGATCGCGGCCGGCGAGGTGCTGGGCATGGTCGGCCCCTCGGCCTCGGGCAAGAGCACGCTGTGCCGCCTGCTGTGCGGCATCTATCCCCCGACCGACGGCGCGGTCCGCCTGGACGGCGCCGATCTCGGCCAGTGGTCGCCGGAGACGCTGGGGCCGCATCTCGGCTATCTGCCGCAGGCGGTCGACATCTTCCCCGGCACGGTGGCCGAGAACATCGCCCGCATGGGCAAGGTCGACTCCGACCAGGTGGTGGCGGCGGCCGAGCTGGCCGGCGTGCACGACATGATCGTGCGGCTGCCGCAGGGCTACGACACCCCGATCGGCGACGGCGGCGTGCCGCTGTCGGGCGGCCAGCGCCAGCGCGTCGGCCTGGCCCGCGCCGTGTTCGGCAACCCCAAGCTGGTGGTGCTGGACGAACCGAACTCCAACCTCGACGCGGATGGCGAGGCGGCGCTCATGGGCACGATCGCCGGGCTGAAGGCCAAGGGCACGACGGTGATCATCGTCGCCCACCGTCCGCAGATCCTTGCCGATGCCGACCGCCTCCTGGTGATGCGCGACGGCGAGATCGCCTTGCTTGGACCGCGGGCCGAGGTGCTGGCCCGTATTGCTGGACCACGTGCCGCCGACACCACGCCGGCGCCAAAGGGAACTGAAAATGTCGCTCACGCCTCAGGAGCCTGGACAGCCACTGCCGCCAGCCGTCCTCAGCAACCGCCTGCCCGCTCCGCCGGATGAGACCGCCGAGACGCTGAAGCGCAACGCGTACGGCTTGAACCGCCTGAGCCTGATCGGCGGCGTCGTGATCGGCGTCTTCGTGTTCGGCTTCGGCGCCTGGGCCGCCGTCTCCCCGCTGGCCAGCGCCGCGATCGCCAACGGCATCGTCAGCCCGGAGGGCAACAAACGCACGGTGCAGCATCTCGAGGGCGGCATCATCCGCGAGCTGCTGGTCAAGGACGGTTCCGAGGTCAAGGCCGGCGACACGCTGCTGGTGCTGGACGCCACGCGTGACCTGGCGACCTTCGATTCCGTGCGCATGCAGCGCCTGGCGGACATGGCGGCGCTGGCCCGGCTCGACGCCGAGCAGTCCGGCGCGCCGGCGATCACCTTCCCGGCGGAGGTGCTGGACGAGGCGGCGAAGAACCCCGGGGCCGCCGCCCTGGTGCAGGCGCAGCAGGAGCAGTTCACCTCCCGCCGCGAGTCGATCAACGGCCAGAAGTCGGTGCTGCAGCAGCGCGTCGAGCAAAGCCGGTCCGACATCGAGGGGCTGAAGGCCCAGATCACCTCGGCCGACACCCAGCTCGAGCTGATCCAGCAGGAGATCAACGGCGTCACGCCGCTGGTCCAGAAGGGGCTGTATGAGCGGCCCCGGCTGCTGGCGCTGCAGCGCACCCAGGCCCAGATCGCGGGCCAGAAGGCGGCCGACACCTCCTCGATCGCCAAGGCCCAGCAGCTGATCGGCGAAAGCCAGATGCGGATGCTGGCGCTGGACAGCGACTTCCGCGACAAGATCGCCGAGGAGCGCGCGAACACGCAGAAGGAGCTGGCGCAGCTGGAGGAGAAGATGCGCTCGGCCGGCGACGTGGTCGGCCGCACCCGCATCCTGGCGCCGCTCGACGGCGTGGTGGTGAACCTGAAGTACCACACGCTCGGCGGCGTCATTCAGCCGGGCGCGCCGATCCTGGAACTGGTGCCGAAGAACGACCGGCTGGTGATCGACGTCCAGGTGCAGCCGAACGACATCGACACGGTGCGCGAGGGGCAGTCGGCGCTGGTCCGCTTCACCGCCTACCACCAGCGCAACATGCCGCGGATCGACGGCAAGGTGATCTATGTCGCCGCCGACAGCACCCAGGACGAGGCGACCAAGCGCTCCTACTTCCTGGCCAAGGTCGAGGTCGACCCGACGCTGCTGAAGCGGGTGGCGCCGCAGGTCAACCTCTCCGCCGGCATGCCGGCCGAGGCCTCGATCATGACCGGCACCCGCACCGCGCTGCAATATGCGGTCGACCCGCTGGTGCACGCCTTCCAGCGCAGCTTCATCGAGGACTGAGGCGCCACCGCCTCCCCTCTCGGACAGCATCGAGGCCACCCCCGCCAAGCGCGGGGGTGGCCTCTTTCGTTTCCGGGCCCGGGCGGCGTCACAGGGGGTGTCATCGCCCCGCCGGCTTGCTATAAGGGCGCCGGGTCCCCGTAGCTCAGCAGGATAGAGCGGCTGCGTCCTAAGCAGCGGGTCGGGAGTTCGAATCTCTCCGGGGACGCCACCCTGCGCCTTCGGCTTCCGGGGCAGGCCACCGCGAAGCCGCCTCAGACCAAGTTCTCCGGGATCACGCGCTCGACGATCACGCAGTCGCGCCAGACGCCGTCCAGCTTCCCGTGCTTCTCATGGACGCCGATCTCCCTGAAGCCGGCCCGGGCCATGAGGCTCAGGCTCGCCCGGTTCTCGGGGAAGATGCGGGACAAGAGCTTCCACAGGCCGGCGGCACGCGCGGCCTCCGCCAGCGCGCTCAGGGCGGCGAGGCCGACACCGGCACCGCGCCGGTCCCGCCGGACATACACCGAGAACTCCCCGATCCCCGCATAGCAGCACCGGTCGGCATAGGGATGGGCGACGGCGTAGCCCACCACCTCGCCGGCCTCGCCCTCGACGACCACGAAGGCCTTGGCCTGGCCGAACCAGGCCTCGATCTCCGCCACGCTGCGAGGCTCGGTCTCGAAGGTCGCGATCCGGTCCTCGATGCCCTGGTTGTAGATCGCGGTGATGGCCGCGGCATCCTCGCGCCGGGCCGGCCGTCCGGTCATGGTCATCGTCCGCCCCTTGACTATTCCATATTTCTAGAAATATCGTTTTGTTGAACCTTTGACAAGGAGTACGGCCGTGAAGCGCCTTCATCTGCATGTGAGCGTCCCCGACCTCGCCGGCTCCATCGCCTTCTACGAGACGCTGTTCGGGGTATCGGCGACGGTGGTGCGCGACGACTACGCCAAGTGGATGCTCGACGATCCGCGCGTGAACTTCGCGATCTCCACCCACCGTGCGCCGGGCCTCGACCATGTCGGCATCCAGGTCGACAGCGCCGGGGAGTTGGGCGAGCTGGCGGAGCGGCTGAAGGCGGCCGGTGCCAGGACCTTCGACGAGGCCGGCACCACCTGCTGCTATGCGCGGTCGGACAAGAGCTGGGTGACCGACCCGGCCGGCCTGCGGTGGGAGACGTTCCACACCTTCGGTGAGGCGACGACCTATGGCGAGGACCATGCCGCCGCGGCGCTCGATGCGGCCGACAGGCCGGCATCCGCCTGTTGCGGCGCGCCCGGGCCGGCCCGCGGGGCCTCGTCCCCGACTTGCTGCTGAGCCATGGAGAAGACCGATGCCATCGTCGCCTTGGGCGCCCTGGCCCATGGGGGCCGGCTGGATGTGTTCCGCCTGCTGGTGCGCGCCGGGCCGGACGGCATGGCCGCGGGCGAGATCGCCCGCGCCACGGGTGCGGTGCCGAGCACCCTGTCGGCCAACCTGACCGTCCTCAGCCGGGCGGGGCTGGTCTCGGCCCGCCGGGACGGCCGTTCGATCATCTACGCCGCCGCCTATGGGCAGATGAGCGATCTGCTGGGCTTCCTGGTGGAGGATTGCTGCAGCGGCAAGCCCGAGATCTGCGCGCCGCTGGCGGCGACGGTCGGCAAGGCCTGCGTGGCAGAGGGCGGGCGCTGTTGATGAGCCCACCCTGGACCGTGCTGTTCCTGTGCACCGGCAACTCGGCGCGCTCGATCCTGGCCGAGGCCCTGCTGAACCGGCTGGGCGAAGGCCGCTTCCGCGCCGTCTCCGCAGGCTCCATGCCGAAAGGCGAGGTCAATCCACACGCCCTGCCGCTGGTCCGCGCGCTGGGCTTCGAGGACGCGGATTTCCGGTCCAAGTCGTGGGACGAGTTCGCGGCACCCGGCGCGCCCGCGCTCGATGCCGTCATCACCGTCTGCGACAACGCCGCGGGCGAGGCCTGCCCGGTCTGGCCCGGCCGGCCGGTCACGGCCTATTGGGGCATTCCCGACCCGGCCGCCGTGACCGGGAGCGAGGCCGAGATCGCGGCGGCGTTCGACGAGGCAGCCCAGCGGCTCCGGCACCGCATCGAGCGGCTGGTGGCTCTGCCGGCGGCGACGCTGGACAGGCCCTCGATCGCGGCCCGGCTGCGCGAGATCGGAGAGATTGCTGACGCCCCACTCCCCTGAGCGCAGCCGCGGCCCCGCCGGCGCCGGTCAGGCCGCCGTCGCCCGGGTCTCCCGATACCAGTCGGCGATCTCGCTGCCGGTGGCCAGCCAGACATCGGGATGCGACGCGATATGGGCCAGCGCCCGGCTGAAATGCCGGGCCCGGTGCGGATGGCCGATCAGGAACGGGTGCAGGGCGATGCCCATCACCCGGCCGGTCCTGGCGCCATCCTCATACAGCACGTCGAACTGCTCCCGGATCGTGTCGGCGAACTGCGCGCCGGACTGGCCCTGGAAGAGGAAGGCGTTGAAGTCGTTGATCTCGATCGAATAGGGCAGCGACAGCATCGACCCGCTGCGCACCCGCATCGGATAGGGCTGCTCGTCATTCACCCAGTTGGCGACGTAGTCGATGCCGGTCTCGGCCAGCAGGTCGAGGGTGTTGCGCGATTCCGTCAGCGCCGGGCTGAGCCAGCCGCGCGGCCGCCGGCCGGTGGCCTGGCCGATGGTGTCGACCACCGCCCGCACGATCTCCCGCTCCTCGTCCTCGGGCTGGCTGTTGATCAGGGTGGAGTTGGTGATGCCGTGGCCCATCCACTCCCAGCCCAGCGCCTGCCCGGCCTCGATGATGCGGGAATAGTGCCGCACCACGTCGGAATTGAGCGGCACGGTGCCGCGGATGCCGTGCTGCTCCATCACCTCCATCAGCCGCCAGATGCCGACGCGGACGCCGTAGTCGCGCCAGGAATAGTTCAGCACGTCGGGGACCAGGTTGGCGGTGAAGGGGTTGATCGAGCTCGATGGCCGGTCGAACAGGAAATGCTCGATGTTCGGCGACACCCACACCGCCACCCGGGCGCCGTTCGGCCAGTGCAGCTTCGGGCGGTCGACAATGGCGGAGTACGGGAAGCGGTCGTGATGCTGCGGTGCGGCTGGCGTCTCGGGCATAGCTGCCTCCTGCGGTGATGGCCTGCCCGGAAGATGAGGCCACAGCGCATTGCGGAGAATTGGGCTATAGTTCCGCATACTTCGGAAATGGATGTCCGGAATGACCATGCGCCCCACCGACAGCCTCGGCGCGCTCGACGCCTTCGTCCGGGCGGCGGACGCCCGTAGCTTCACCGTGGCGGGGCGGCAGCTCGGCATCTCCTCCTCCGCCATCGGCAAGGCGGTGGCGCGGCTGGAGGAGCGGCTGGGCGTGCGGCTGCTGCACCGCTCCACCCGCTCGGTGACGCTGACGCCGGAGGGGGCGCTGTTCCTGGAGCGGTGCCGGCGGATCTTCAGCGAGATCGAGACGGCGGAGGCGGAGCTGGCGCAGACCCGCGGCGCGCCGCGCGGGCGGCTGCGGGTCAGCCTGCCGCTGGCCGGCATGCTGATGATGCCGACAATCGGCGCCTTCATGCGCGAGTATCCGGAGATCGAGCTGGATCTCGATTTCACCGACCGGCTGGTCGATGTGATCGAGGAAGGCTTCGATGCCGTGATCCGCGCCGGCGAGGTCGGCGATTCCCGGCTGATGAGCCGGTTCCTTGGCGTGTTCCGGCTGCAGCTGGTGGCGTCACCCGCCTATCTCGAGCAGCGCGGCGTGCCGCAGGCGTCGGAGGAGCTGGCGCACCACGCCTGCCTGCAGCACCGCTTCGCCACCAGCGGCAGGTTCGAGCCCTGGCCGCTGCGCGGGCGGGAGATTGCCTTGCCGAACAGCGCGGTGGCGAACACGATCGAGCCGCTGATCGCCATGGCCGAGCAGGGCCTGGGCATCGCCTGCCTGCCGGATTTCGCGATCCGACGGCAGATCGAGCACGGCACCCTCGTCGTGGTGCTGGCCGAGCACACCGAGCATGAAGGCGTGTTCCGCCTGCTGTGGCCGTCCAGCCGCTATCCCGCCCCCAAGCTGCGGGTGTTCGTCGACTTCCTGGCGAAGCACCTGTTCCCGGCGTAGAATGGCGCCCGCTCACTCGGCCGGGACGAAGCCCTTCTCGGTCAGCGTCATGCTCGCGAGGTCGAGGCTCATCCCCCGCGCGCCCTGCGATACGGCCACCGCGACCTGACGGCTCAGCTCCGGCTTGCCCTGACTCTGCTTCAGCGCATCCGCGATCAGCGCCGCCTGGATCAGCAGCGCCTCAGCCATCTCCTGCTTCGCCGCGTCGCCTGCTCCGCGCAGCTGGCCCGTCGCCGCCATGGCGCGGGCGGCCTGGCCGCGGACGGCCTGGGCGGTGGCGCGGCTGACGTCGTCGTCGACCCCGCGGCTGGCCTGCCAGGCATTGATCCAATAGACCGCATAGGCGTCGGCCACGTCGTCGATCCGCAGCCCGACGGCGGCGAGCGGCGCCCGCATCTGCTCGACCACGTCGATCGAGGCGAACACCTTGGCGAGGTTGTCCGCCCCTTGCGGATCGGTGGCGCGGCTGCGGTCGACGAAGGCGGCGAGGTTGGCGCGGCGGCGCTCAGGCGAGGGGATGTAGCGGAAGGCGGCCGCCTCGGCCGCCGGCGCCGCGGCCCCGGGCTGCGGCTGTTCCTGCATCGTCCGGCGCAGAGCTTGGCCCAGCGTGTCCGTGCCGGTCACCGACGGTATGATGACCGTCCACCCCCAGCCGTCCTGGGCGGGCGCCGCCGCCGGCCAGACCACGATCGCGCCGAGCGCGCACAGCAGGACTCGCCGAATCCGTCGCATGCCACCCCTCCCCTACACCCAGACTTGCATCCTAGTTGGAGATTGTGACCATGCCGCGTCACCGTTTCGGCTTGGATGGTAAGGCCGAGATCGTCGGCCTGGCGTTATGGTGGAAGGGGCCGGCTGCCGGCCGGCCCCTCGCCAGGGACAGGTCAGGCGTTCGAGCCGGGCGGCCGGTGCGAGGATTCGTAGAGGAACCAGGTGCGGCGCTCGGTCTCGTCGATCCAGTTCTCGAGCAGGCTGGCCGTCGCGACGTCGCCATATTCGTCGCAGGTGTTGTGGACCTGCCGCATCGCCTGGGTCAGCCGCAGATTGTCGTCGCGCAGCTCGGCCAGCATGTCCTGCGGGTCGACATGCTCGGCATCATTGTCGGGGATGCGCTGGTGCCGGGCGATGTCGCCGATCGACTTCAGCGTCTGGGCGCCGATCTTGCGGCCCCGCTCGGCGATATCGTCGGTCATAGCGAACAGCTGGTCGCCATGCTCGTCCAGCAGCAGGTGGTAGTCGCGGAAATGTGACCCGCTCATATGCCAGTGGAAGTTCTTCGTCTTCAGGTACAGGGCGAAGACATCGGCCAGCAGGCCCCGCAGCGCGGCGCCGATGTCCCTGGTCGCGTCGGCGGAAAGGTCGGTCAGCCCGCCCGGGCGGCGGGCGGTGCTCGGGGTTCCGGAGCTCATGATAAGGTCTCCTCCAGGTTGGTCTGCGGTGTGCTGTCCGGTCCGGACGGTCGGAGACGACAGCCAGGGCCGAGGGGGTTCGAAGTCGTCGCCGGTGTGGAGCTCGACGAGCGAGTCCCGGCGCCAGACTGTACACCACAGTTCCGGTGACACTGTGATTGGCCTGAAGGTCGCGGGCGCCGGTGAAAGCAGGGCCGGTGCTGTTGCGCGCCCGGGCCGACGCGCAACGGCATGCCCCTTCCCTACTTCGCGGCGGCCTTCCAGACGTTGTTGCCGCGATCCTCGTCCGGCAGCTTGTGGTCGGGGTCGAGGACCACATCCGCCACCGTCTTGCCGGCCTCGGTCGTCACCGTCGTCGCTGCCTGGCGGATGAAGCTCTCGGCCGGCAGGCGATAGTCGCGGTGGCTGCCGTCGGTGAAGTCGACGCGCAGGGTCGCCGGGACCACCAGCTTGTCCTTGGCGGCCACCGTGATCACCGTGCCCTTGGTCGCATCACCCGGCTCGACCTTGTCGATCGCGAGATCCAGGGACCAGTTGTGGTCGTACCAGCCGCGCCACCACCAGGACAGGTCCTCGCCCGCCGCGCTCTCCATGAAGCGGAAGAAATCGGCCGGCTTCGGATGCTTGAAGGCCCAGGCGGCGATGAAGTCGCGGAAGGCGGGGTCGAAGCGATCGGGCCCGAGGATCTGCTCGCGCAGCAGCACCAGCCCGAAGGCCGATTTGAAGTAGGTGATCGGGTGGCGGTACTTCTCGATGATCGTGTCGGCGCGCGACAGGATCGCCGGGGCGTTCGGGTCGGCGATGACGGGGATGATCTCGTCGGCCGGGTTGCCGCCCTTCGGCGCGTATTCGCTGTCGCGCTTCGGGAAGTATTCGCCATGGTTGAAATCGTCCGACTGGTAGACGTCGATGAAGGTGTTGAAGCCTTCATCCATCCAGGCGTCGCGGCGCTCGTCGAAGCCGACGATCATCGGGAACCAGGTGTGGCCGATCTCATGGGCGGTGATCCAGAACAGGGTCTTGCCCTCGTCGCTGATGCCGTCGAACAGCAGGCCCGGATATTCCATGCCGGCGATGTTGTCAGGCCCGGCGACATTGACCGCGACCGGCCAGGGATAGGGATACCAGCGGGCGGAGAAGCGCTCGACCGAGTCCTTGAGATACTCGGTCGACCGGCCCCAGCGGTCGCGGCCCTGGCTTTCGGCCGGGTAGAACGACATGGCCAGTGCCGATTTGCGGTCCGGCAGGTTGATGCGGGCCGCGTCCCAGGCGAAGGCCGCCGAGATCGACAGCGCCACGTCGCGCGTGTGCTGCATCGCGAAATGCCAGGTCAGCGTGCCGTCCGTCGCCGGCCGGGTCGCGGCATCGCCGATCTCATCCGGGCCGATGATCGCCACGGTCGCGTCGCTGGTCCGGGCCTTGTCGAGCCGGGCGCGCTGCTCCCGCGTCAGCACCTGATCGGGGTTCTTCAGCTCGCCCGAGCCGGCGACGATCATGCCGCTCGGCACCGTGATCTCGTAGTCGAAATCGCCGTATTCCAGATAGAACTCCTGGGCCAGGAAGGGCAGCGTGTCCCAGCCGCGGATGTCGTCATAGACCTGCATCCGCGGATACCATTGCGCCAGGCTGTAGATCGGGCCGGCCTTGGCGTTGCCCCAGCCCATACGCCCGCCCCATTCCTCGCCCGGAATGGTGAAATGGTAGCGGATGTGGATCCTGGCCTTGCCGCCCTTCGGCGCCAGCGGCTTGTCGAGCTGGATGCGCCCGCGTGTGTCACTGACCTGCACGGTGACCGGCGTGGTCTTGCCGTCGCGCTCGACCGAGACCTCGTCGAGCACATAGCCGTCGGAGGAGCCCTTGTCCGCCTTGCCGGCGGCATACACGCCGCGGCTGTCCGGCCGGTACATGTTCTGGTCGAGCTGCAGCCACAGCTCGTTCAGCGCGTCCGGGCTGTTGTTGGTGTAGCTGATCACCTCCTCGGCGCTCAGCGACGGGGTCTTGGTGTCGAGCGTCGCCTGGATCCGGTAGTCGGCCCGGTTCTGCCAATATTCCGGCCCGGGCGCGCCGTTGCCCGACCGATAGACGTTGACCGCCTGCCCCATGTCGCGCGGCGCGAAGGTCTCGCGCGGCTGGTAGTCCGCCGCCAGCGCCGGGGCGGCGACCAGGAATGCGGCCAGGACGGGGAAGGGATAGAGCGGCACGATAACGGGACGAGACAGTCGGTTGATCCGCTGCATGGTTTTCCGGCTCCGTTGCAATGGCCACCTGGGCGCGCCGTCACGGACCGCTGCGTCGACAGTGACCCGATCGCTGCTTTCGCGCGATCCGAGGAAGAATTCGTGAAACCGATGAAAAATCGCTTAGAGCATGATTCGCGCGCACCGCGCATCCATTGGATGCAGGGGCGCGGGGAACATTGAATTCCAGCTAAATTTTATTTTGCATCGCACAATGATGACGGACCGTCGACCTGCCGACCTCTTGGAACTGCGGCACAGTCCTCCAGCCCCGGCCGAAGAGGCCCTACTCCGCCGGCCTCGGCGTGGGGCCGGCCTGGCGCGGGAAGGCGCGGGCCCAACGGTCGCGCGACCACAGGCGGAAGCGGTCGAGCACCAGGTACAGCACCGGGGTGGTGTACAGCGTCAGCACCTGGCTGACGATCAGCCCGCCGACGATGGCGATGCCCAGCGGCTGGCGCAGCTCGCTGCCGGAGCCGAAGCCGACCGCCAGCGGCACGGCGCCGAAGATCGCCGCCATCGTCGTCATCAGGATCGGCCGGAAGCGCAGCAGGCTGGCCTGCAGGATCGCCTCGCGCGGGGCCAGGCCGCGGCTGCGCTCCGCCTCCAGCGCGAAGTCGATCATCATGATCGCGTTCTTCTTGACGATGCCGATCAGCAGGATGACGCCGATCATCGCGATCAGGCTGAACTCGGTGCCGAACAGCATCAGCGCCAGCACCGCCCCGACCCCGGCCGAAGGGAGGGTCGACAGGATGGTGACCGGGTGGATCGTGCTCTCGTAGAGGATGCCGAGCACGATGTAGACTGCCGCCAGCGCCGCCAGGATCAGGATCGGCTCGTTGCTCAGCGAGTTCTGGAACACCTGGGCGGTGCCCTGGAAGCTGCCATGGATGGTCGACGGCATGTGGAGCGCGACCATCGCCCGCTGCACCGCCGCCGCGGCATCGCTGAGCGACTTGTCCGGCGGCAGGTTGAAGGAGATGGTGGTCGCCGCGAACAGGCCCTGGTGGTTGATCGACAGCGGCGTGCTGCCCGGCCCGTAATGGCTGATCGCCGACAGCGGAACCATCGTCTCCTTCGCCGTGCTGACGGCGGCGCCGCTGGAGGTGCCCTTGCGGCCGGCATTCGCGAGCGCGTTGGTGTTGGCGTTGGCCGCCGACTGCGCCGCCAGGCTGGCCGCGCCGCTGCCGGTGGCGCGGGCCGGCGCGTTGGTGCTGGCGGTGCCGCCGGCGCTGCCGCCGGAGGTGCTGATGTACAGGTTCTTCAGCGTCTCCGGGCTCTGCCAGTATTGCGGCGCCACCTCCATCACCACGTGATACTGGTTGATGGCGCTGTAGATGGTCGACACCTGGCGCTGGCCGAAGGCGTCGTACAGGGTGTTGTCGATCTGTTGCGGCGTGATGCCGAGGCGGGCCGCGGTGTCGCGGTCGATGACGATGTCGGTCTCGACGCCCTTCTGCTGCTGGTCGGAATTGGCGTCGGCCAGCGTCGGGTCGGCCTGTAGCGCCTGGGTCAGCTTCGGCCCCCATTCCTGCAGCTCGGCCGAGGAATCCGACTGCAGCGTGTACTGGTAGGCGGCGTTGCTCTGCCGCCCGCCGGCGCGGATGTCCTGGGCCGAGACCAGGAACAGCTGGCCGCCCGGCACCACCGCCAGCTTGCCGCGCAGCCGGGCGATCACCTCGTCGTCGCTGAGGCCGCGCTCCGACAGCGGCTTCAGGGTGACGAAGACCTGGCCGGTGTTGGTCTGCGACCGGCCGCCGCCCCCGCCGCCGGTGAAGCCGACGACGCTGTCCACCGCCGGGTCGGCGCGGACGATGTCCATCAGCTGCGACAGCTTCTGCTGCATCGCCTGGAACGAGATGCTCTGGTCGGCGACGATGCCGCCGACCAGCCGGCCGGTGCTCTGCTGCGGGAAGAAGCCCTTCGGAATGATCGCGAACAGCGCGATGTTCAGGCACACCACGCCGAACAGCACCAGGATGACGAAGCCGCTGTGGCGCAGCGCCCAGCCCAGCGTCCGCTCATAGACCCGCATCACCCGGGCCAGGGGTCCGGGCCCGCGGTCGGGCCGGCGCGGCCGGCGGCGCAGCAGCAGGGCGCACAGCATCGGCGTGGTGGTCAGCGAGATCGCCATCGACACGGCGATGGCGATCGACAGGGTCAGGGCGAATTCGCGGAAGATCCGGCCGACCAGCCCGCCCATCAGCAGGATCGGGATGAACACCGCGACCAGCGAGATGCTGATCGACAGCACGGTGAAGCCGACCTCGCGGGCGCCGCGCAGCGCCGCCTGGCGCCGCGGCACGCCGGATTCGACGTGGCGGGAGATGTTCTCCAGCACCACGATGGCGTCGTCGACGACGAAGCCGGTGGCGATGGTCAGGGCCATCAGCGACAGGTTGTCCAGGCTGTAGCCGACCAGGTACATGGCGCCGAAGGTGCCGATGATCGACACCGGCACCGCCACCGCCGGGATGATCGCGGCGCGCGGGTCACGCAGGAAGGCGAACACCACCAGCATCACCAGCAGCACCGAGATGCCGAGGGTCAGCTGGGTGTCGTCCAGCGAGGCCCGGATGGTGCCGGTGCGGTCGGCCGTCGGGGTGATGTCGATGTCCCGCGGCATGGCGGCGCGCAGATGCGGCAGTTCGGCCATCACCCGGTCGACCGTGTCGATGATGTTGGCCCCGGGCTCGCGGTACAGCACCACCAGCACGGCGGGCTTGCCGTCGGCCAGGCCGGCATTGCGCAGGTCCTCGACCGAATCCTGCACGTCGGCGATGTCGGACAGCCGCACCGTGGCGCCGTTGCGGGCGGCGATCACCAGCGGCTTGTACTCCGCGGCCGTGCTGGCCTGGTCGTTGCTGTAGATCTGGAAGTGCCGGCCGGCCTCCTCGATCGACCCCTTCGGGCTGTTGGCGTTGGCCGCGGCCAGCGCGGCGCGCACGTCCTCCAGCCCGATGCCGTATTGTGCCAGCGCCTGGGGGTTCAGCTCGACCCGCACCGCCGGCAGAGCAGCGCCGCCCAGCGTGACCTGGCCGACGCCCTCGATCTGCGACAGCCGCTGCTCCAGCACATTGCTGGCGGCGTCGTAGATCTGGCCGCGGGTCAGGGTCGGCGAGGTCAGCGCCAGGATCAGCACCGGCGCGTCGGACGGGTTGACCTTGCGGTAGGTCGGGTTGCTGCGCAGCGCCGCCGGCAGGTCGGCCCGGGCCGCGTTGATCGCCGCCTGCACGTCCCGCGCCGCGCCGTCGATGTCGCGGTTCAGACCGAATTGCAGGGTGATGCTGGCCTGGCCGACCGAGCTGCGCGAGGTCATCTGGGTGACGTCGGCGATGGCGCCGAGATGCCGCTCCAGCGGGCTTGCCACGGTCGCCGCCACCGTCTCCGGGCTCGCCCCGGGCAGCGAGGCCGACACCGAGATGGTCGGGAAGTCGACCTGCGGCAGCGGCGATACCGGCAGCTTCAGATAGGCGAAGAAGCCGGCCAGGACGATGCCGAGGGTCAGCAGCGTCGTCGCCACCGGCCGGGCGATGAAGGGGGCGGAGAGGTTCACGCCCCCTCCTCCCCCTCGGTGAAGCGCGACCGCGGCCGGCGGCCGGTCAGGCGCTGGGCCAGCCGGTCGAAGGCCAGATAGATCACCGGCGTGGTGAACAGGGTCAGCAGCTGGCTCACGACCAGCCCGCCGACGATGGCGACGCCGAGCGGCCGGCGCAGCTCGGACCCCATGCCGGTGCCCAGCATCAGCGGCAGGGCGCCCAAGAGGGCCGCCATGGTGGTCATCAGGATCGGCCGGAAGCGCAGCAGGCAGGCCTGGAAGATCGCCTCGCGCGGCGGCTTGCCCTCCTCGCGCTCCGCCTGCAGCGCGAAGTCGATCATCATGATCGCGTTCTTCTTGACGATGCCGATCAGCAGGATGATGCCGATGATCCCGATCACATCCAGCCCGTCGCCCGCCGCCATCAGCGCCAGCAGCGCGCCGAGGCCGGCGGACGGCAGGGTTGACAGGATGGTGACCGGGTGGATGAAGCTCTCATAGAGCACGCCCAGCACGATATACATCGTCGCGATGGCCGCGAGGATCAGCAGCGCCTCATTGGCCAGCGACGACTGGAAGGCCGCGGCCGAGCCCTGGAAGGCGGTGACGAAGCTGTCGGGCAGGCCGACCTCCTGCTCCGCCTTCTGGATGGCGTCGACCGCGGCGCCCAGCGACGATCCCGGCGCCAGGTTGAACGAGATCAGCGTCGCCGGGAACTGGCCGAGATGGGTGATCTGCAGCGGCCCGGCCCGCTGCTCGACCTTGACGATGGCCGACAGCGGCACCTGCCCGCCGGAGGATGTCGAGGACGGCAGGTACAGCGCCTTCAGCCCGTCCAGCGACTGCTGCAGCGACGGCGCCGCCTCCAGGATCACGCGGTACTGGTTGGCCTGGGTGTAGATGGTCGAGACGATGCGCTGGCCGAAGGCGTCGTAGAGGGCGTTGTCGACCGTGGCCGGGGTGATGCCGAAACGGGCGGCGGTGGCGCGGTCGATCACCAGATCGACGGCCAGCCCCTGCTGCAGATAGTCGCTGGCGACGTCCGCGATCTCCGGCACCTGCTGCAGCCGCTGCATCAGCTTCGGCACCCAGTCCCGGAACTGGTCCAGATCGGCGTTCTGCAGCACGAACTGGTACTGGGTGCGGCTGACGGTGGAATCGATCGTCAGGTCCTGCACCGGCTGCAGATAGAGGGTGATGCCCGGCACCCCCGCCGTCTCGCCGCGCAGCCGGTCGATCACCGTCCCCGCATCGGCGCTGCGCTGGCCCAGGGGCTTCAGCGTGATCAGGAAGCGGCCGCTGTTCAGCGTGGTGTTGGTGCCGTCGACGCCGATGAAGGAGCTCAGGCTCTCGACATCCGGGTCCTTCAGGATGGCCTCGGCCAGGGCCGACTGGTGCTTGGCCATCTCGGCATAGGAGACGGTCTGCGCCGCCTCGGAGATGCCCTGGATCATCCCGGTGTCCTGCTCCGGGAAGAAGCCCTTGGGGATGACGACATAGAGCGCGATGGTCAGCGCCAGTGTCGCCAGCGCGACCAGCAGGGTCAGCGGCTGATGGTCCAGCACCCAGCCGAGGGCACGGCCGTACTGGCCGATGATCCAGTCGAAGGCGCGCTCGGCGCCGCGGTCGAAGCGGCCGCGCTCGGCCTGCGGCCGGTGGCGCAGCAGCCGGGCGCACATCATCGGCACCAGGGTCAGGGACACCACGGCCGAGATCACGATCGTGACGGCCAGGGTGACGGCGAACTCATGGAACAGACGGCCCACCACCTCGCCCATGAACAGGAGCGGGATCAGCACCGCGATCAGCGACACGGTCAGCGAGATGATGGTGAAGCCGATCTGCTCGGCCCCCTTCAGCGCCGCCTGCAGCGGCGTCTCGCCTTCCTCGACGAAGCGGGCGATGTTCTCGATCATCACGATGGCGTCGTCGACCACGAAGCCGGTGGCGATGGTCAGCGCCATCAGCGACAGGTTGTCGAGGCTGAAGCCCAGCAGGTACATCGCCGCCAGGGTGCCGACCAGCGACAGCGGCACCGACAGGCTGGGGATGATGGTGGCCGCCGCCGTGCGCAGGAACAGGAAGATCACCATCACCACCAGGGCGACGGCCAGCATCAGCTCGAAGCCGACATCGGCGACCGAGGCGCGGATGGTGACCGTGCGGTCGCTGAGCACCGCGACCTCGGCCGCCGCCGGCAGGCTGGCCTCGAGCTGCGGCAGGATGCCCTTGATGCCGTCCACCACCGCGATGACGTTGGCGCCGGGCTGGCGCTGGATGTTGACGATGATCGCCGGCGTCGTGTTCGCCCAGGCTGCGAGCTTGCCGTTCTCCGGCCCGCTGACCACGGTGGCGACGTCGGACAGGCGGATCGGCGCGCCGTTGCGATAGGCGACGACGACGTCGTTGTAGTCCTGCGCCTGGGTGATCTGGTCGTTGGCGTTGATCGTCGAGGACCGGGTCGGCCCGTCGAAATTGCCCTTCGGCGTGTTGACGTTGACGTTGCCCAGCGTGGTGCGTACGTCGTCGATGGCCAGGCCGTAGGCGGCCAGGGCCTGCGGGTTGACCTGGATGCGCACCGCCGGCCGGGCGCCGCCGCTGAGGCTGACCAGCCCGACGCCCGGCTGCTGCGAGATCTTCTGCGCCAGGCGGGTGTCGACTAGGTTCTGCAGCTCTGTCAGCGGGATGGTCTTGGAGGTGACGGCCAGCGACAGGATCGGCGCGTCGGCCGGGTTGACCTTGGCGTAGATCGGCGGCGCCGGCAGGTCGCCCGGCAGCAGGTTGCCGGCGGCGTTGATCGCGGCCTGCACCTCCTGCTCCGCCACGTCGAGGCTGAGGTCGAGGTTGAACTGCAGAGTGACGACCGAGGCGCCGGCCGAGCTGGCCGAGGTCATCTGGTTCAGCCCCGGCATCTGGCCGAACTGCTTCTCCAGGGGCGCGGTGACGGAGGAGGTCATCACCTCCGGGCTGGCCCCGGGATAGAAGGTCTGCACCTGGATGGTCGGATAGTCGACCTCCGGCAAGGCCGACAGCGGCAGGAAGCGGTAGGCCACGGCGCCGACCAGCAGGATCGCCGCCATCAGCAGCGAGGTGCCGACCGGCCGCAGGATGAACGGACGGGAGGGGTTCATCGCCGGCCTCCGGCGAATCTGGAGAGCCGGCGACGAAGTCTATTGAGTCCCCCCTCCCCTCGCGGGAGGGGGCTAGGGGGAGGGGGTTCTCTCAGCCAGGCTCGGCGTGGATCGAGGCTGATCCGTCTGCTCGTCGCTTGCACCCGTTGCGCATTCACGCGCGGACGCGCGCAGACCCCTCCCCCTACCCCCCTCCCGCAAGGGGAGGGGGGACTAAGAAGGAGCGGGCTTCCAACGGTTGTGCCCGTCGGAGCGACCCATGACGCGGAGGCGCTCATGGGTTCGCCGCAGGCTGCTGGGTCTGGTTATCCCGGCGGCGGTGCTGGCCCTGACCGCCGCCCTCGCCGGTGCCCTGGCGATGTCGCTGCTGGCCCGCCTGCCCGTCCGCCGGAGCAGCAGGGGCCGCGGCGCCCGGCCCCGCCCCGCCATCCTGGCCGGCGACCGTGACATGGGCGCCGTCGCGCAGGCGGTCGGTGCCGTCGACCACCACCCGGTCGCCGGGCTGCAGCCCGTCCTCGACCGCGACCATGCCGCCATCCGACGGACCGGTCTTGATCGGCTTCACCGCCACCGTGTCGCCGGCGCCGACCAGATAGACGAAGGCGCCGGGCGCGCCGTGCTGGACCGCGGCGACCGGGACGGTGACGACGTCCTGCCGCGTGTCGACCAGCAGGCGGGCATTGACGAACTGGTTCGGGAACAGCGTCTCGTCGGCATTGTCGAAGCCGGCGCGCAGCTTCACCGTGCCGGTGGTGGTGTCGATCTGGTTGTCGAGGGTCGAGAGCGTGCCGGTGGCGATCTGCGTCGTGCCGGCGCGGTCGAAGGCGATCACCGGCAGGGTGGCGCCGGCGCGCAGCCGCGCCTGGATCTGCGGCAGGTCGTCCTCCGGCAGCGAGAACACCACCGAGATCGGGTGCAGCTGGGTGACGATCACCAGCGAATCCCCGACCTGGACATAGTTGCCGGGGTCGACCTGCCGCAGCCCGACCCGGCCGTCGACCGGCGAGACGATATGCGCGTAGGCGAGGTTCAGCTTCTGGGCGTCGATCTGCGCCTGGTCGGACTGGATCGTGCCCTGGTTCTGCTGCACCAGGAAGGTCTGGTCGTCGACCTGCTGCGCCGAGACCGCCTTCTGCTTCAGCATCTGCTGGTCGCGCGCCAGATCGGCCTGGGCCTGCGCCAGCACGGCCTGGTCCTTGGCGAGCTGGCCCTGGTCCTGCTCCAGTGCCACCTGGTAGGGGCGCGGGTCGATCTGGGCCAGGAAGTCGCCCTTCTTGACAAGCTGTCCTTCCTGGAAGCCGACCTCGGTCAGCTGGCCGGCGATCTGCGGCTTGACGGTGACGGTGGCCAGCGGGGTGACGGTGCCGAGCGCGTCGAGGGTGATGCGGATGTCGCCGCGGCCGACCGTGGCCACGCCGACCGGCTGGGGCGGGCCGGCGAAGCGCCCGCCCCGGGCCGGAGC
>NZ_JBCNNF010000088.1:0-19444 GCF_039594555.1 Inquilinus sp. | reverse complement strand
CTTGTTAATCTTAATTTCTATTATGGTTGCTTTATGGCATTACAATCAGTTGTTTCCCTTCTATCCTGAAGCGGACGCCCATGCTTTGCAGCTGAGGGGGCTAGGGGGAGGGAGTTGTCGCTCGGGGAGAGCGGACCCGGGTCCCGCTCCTGCCGCACGCCCCTCCCCCTGCGTCCCGCCGACGGCGGGAGGGGGGACTCGATGGTGTTGGGTGAGAAAGCCGTCACGCGGACAGCCACACCTTGTCGAGATACATCTCGCGGGCGAAGTGGTAGGCGAAGCCCTGCACCTTGTCCGTGCTGGCGGTGTAGATCTTGAGCCAGAACGGGATGATGCTGATGGCGTCGTCCTGCAGGATCTTCTCGATCTGCTTCACGATCTCCTTGCGCTTCGGCACGTCGATCGTGCCCTGCGCCTGATTCAGCAGCTTCTCGAACTCCGGATTGTCATAGCCGCTCTCGTTCCAGGCCGCGCCCTTGCGGTAGGCGACATCGAGCACCTGGACGCCGAGCGGCCGGGTGGTCCACTGGGTGACGCTGAACGGCCATTTGGTCCAGCGGTCCCAATAGGTGCCGCCGGGCAGGATGTTGACCTTCAGGTTGATGCCGGCCGGCTTCAGCATCTCCGACAGCACCACGCCGATCTGGCCTTCCCATTTCGGGTCGTCGACGCAGTTGATCTCGATATCGATGCCGTTCGGGTGGCCGGCATCGGCCAGCAGCTTCTTGGCCTTGTCGTAATCCTGCTTCATCGCGCCGAGATCGGTGTATTCCGGATGGATCGGCGCGACGTGGAAGTCCTGGCCGGCGATGCCGAGGCCCTGATAGGCCAGCTGCAGCAGCCGGTCATGGTCGACGCAGGCCTGCACCGCCTGGCGGATGCGCTTGTCGTCGAACGGCTTCTCGGTCACCCGCATGCGGGCGACGCCGACGATCGCCGTGTCCTTGTCGTAGACCTTGAAGGACGGGTTGGCCTGGTAGCCGGGCAGCAGGTTGGGGTCGAGCTTGTACAGCAGGTCGACCTGGCCGGAGGAGAGCGCCGCCAGCTCCGCCGCCGGGTCGGCGCCGAGGTCGATGAACTGCAGCTCGTCGATATAGGCGTCGCCGCCCCAATAGCCTTCCTTGCGGGCGAACACCGCGCGCTGGCCGACCGCGTATTCCTTCAGGGTGAAGGGGCCGGTGCCGATCGGGTTCTTGATCAGGTTGGCCTCGTGCTTGGTGGCGAAGTCGCGATGGGTGATCAGCGCCGGGTAGTCGCCCAGGCTCTCCGGGAAGGACAGCATGGCGTTCTGGAAGTGGAAGCGGACCGTGTGGTCGTCCACCCGCTCCAGCGCGTTCGGCGCCATCTTGATGGTGTCGCCGTCCTTCACCGTCAGGCCGGCGAAGCGGCCCTGGTTGGAGGAGCCGGTCTTGCTGTCGAGCCACCGGGTGAAGGTGGCGATCACGTCATCGGCGTTGAAGGCATCGCCGTTGCTCCACTTGACGTCCTTGCGGAGCGACAGGGTCCAGACCGTGACGTCGTCATTCGCCTCCCACTTCTCGGCCAGGTGGGGGTGCGAGAGGTTGTCGGTGCCGACCCGCACCAGCGGCTCGATCAGTTGCCGCGCGATGTTGCCCTTCTCCGACCAGTCGTAGATCGCCGGGTCGCTGGCATCCATGACGAACATGCCCATCCGCAGCGTGCCGCCCTTACGCGGCGTGTCCTCGGCCAGGGCCTGCGGCATCAGCGGCTCGCCGGTGATCACCGAGGCCACCGAATACGCGGCCGGAATCGCCAGGCCGAGCAGCACCGAAGTGCGCAGGAACTCGCGCCGGTCGAGCCTGCCGTCGCGCAGATCCTCGGCCAGCTTCGGAATCGCGACGTGAACCTTTCCCAGATCCTTGATGTCCATCAGGCTCTCCCTGTCGAGACGCTGGAACCACCCTGTGGGGCGAAGCTTTCTTGTCGTTCTGAAGCCTCGGCCCGCAACGAAGGCCATTAGACGGCCCGCGGGCCATCCACTTGTTTCCCCTGGCGACGGCGAAGCGCCCGTCCGCGACATCGCAGCCCAAGGGGGCAGCCCACCGGGCCGATGCGGAAGTATCGCGACCGCGGCGGCGATGCGTCAAACCCAAATGCCCTCGTCCGAGATCTGCCTGCGGCGCGCCGCACCGTGGCGTCCGGGCGGCCGTCCCGCTATCGTCCCGGCGCCGCCAGCGAGGGAGTGCATGAGAGTGGCCTTCGACAATGACGCCGATGTCGAGCTGATCGAGCGGCGGACCGAATATGGCGGCTTCTTCCGGCTGGACCGTCTCGTGCTGCGCCACCGCCGCTTCGACGGCGGCTGGACCGCGCCGCTGACGCGCGAGCTGGTGCTGCGCCGCCCGGCCGTCGGCCTGCTGCCCTACGACCCGGTCGCCGACCGGGTGGTGCTGCTGGAGCAGTTCCGGCTGGGTGCCTGGATCGCCGACCGGCCGGGCTGGATGGTCGAGATCCCGGCCGGGCTGATCGATGCCGGCGAGTCGCCGGACCATTCCGCCGCCCGCGAGACACAGGAGGAGACCGGCCTGGACGTGGCCGAGCTGCTGCCGGTCGGCGAATTCGCCACCAGCCCCGGCGGTTTCAACGAATGGGTCACCCTGTTCTGCGGCCGCGTCACCGCGCCGGCCGAACGCAGCCTGCACGGGCTGGCGACCGAGCAGGAGGACATCCGCATCCTGCCGATGCCGGCGGAGGAGGCGCTGGCGATGCTGGCCGAGGGCCGGATCCAGAACGCCATCACGCTGATCGCGCTGCAGTGGTTCGCGCTGAACCGGGAGTCGCTGCGCCGCCGCTGGGGGTCGCTTGAAGCCACGGGGAGCGCCCTCTAAGGTCTCTCAGGACCTTCGAGAACTGGGACCGAGCATGAGCGACACGCCCTCCCGCCGGATCGTCGACGGCTTCGTCGGCGCGATCGGCAACACGCCGCTGATCCGCCTCGCCCGCCTGTCGGAGGAGACGGGCTGCGAGATCCTGGGCAAGGCGGAGTTCCTGAACCCCGGCGGCTCGGTCAAGGACCGGGCGGCGCTGGCGATCATCCGCGACGCCGAGGCGCGCGGCACGCTGAAGCCCGGCGGCACCATCGTCGAAGGAACGGCCGGCAACACCGGCATCGGCTTGGCGCTGGTCGGCCGCGCCCTGGGCTATCGCAGCGTCATCGTGCTGCCGCGGACCCAGAGCCAGGAGAAGAAGGACGCGATCCGCCTGGCCGGCGCCCGGCTGGTCGAGGTCGACGCCGTGCCCTACAAGGATCCGAACAACTACGTCCGCTACTCCGAGCGCCTCGCCGCCGAGCTGGCGCAGACCGAGCCGAACGGCGCGATCTGGGCCAACCAGTTCGACAATGTCGCCAACCGCGACGGCCATTACCGCACCACCGGGCCGGAGATCTGGGACCAGACCGGCGGCACGGTCGACGGCTTCACCTGCGCCGTCGGCACCGGCGGCACGCTGGCCGGCATCGCTTTGGCGCTGAAGGAGCGGAACCCGAAGGTGCAGATCGCCTTGACCGACCCGCTCGGCGCTGCGCTGTACAATTGGTACGAGCATGGCGAGCTGAAGGCCGAGGGCAGCTCGATCACCGAAGGCATCGGCCAGGGCCGGGTGACGAAGAATCTGGAGGGCATGCCGCTGGACTGGGCGCAGCAGGCGACCGACGAGGAGGCCTTGCGGATCCTGTTCGGCCTGGCCCGCGAGGAAGGGCTGCTGCTGGGCGGCTCCACCGGCATCAACCTGGCCGGCGCGGTGAAGATGGCGCGGCGGATGGGCCCAGGGCACACCATCGTCACCATTCTGGCCGACCACGGCAGCCGCTATCAGTCCAAGCTCTACAATCCGGACTTCCTGCGCGAGAAGGGATTGCCGGAACCCGACTGGTTGGAGACCAGCGCATGACCGAATTGCTGTTCCGCGACGATGCCTATGCCCGCGAGGCGACGGCCACCGTGGTCGCCGCGACACCGGAAGGCATCGTCCTGGACCGGACCGTGTTCTACGCCACCGCCGGCGGCCAGCCAGGCGACACCGGCACGATCCGCTGGGCCGGCGGCGAGGCCGCGGTGGCCGACACCCGCAAGGGAGCGACGCCGGACGAGGTCCGCCATGTCGTCGCCGACGGGACGCCCCTGCCCGCCCCCGGCACCCCGGTCGCGCTGGCGCTGGACTGGGAGCGGCGCCACCGCCACATGCGCATGCACACCGCCCTGCACCTGCTGTGCGTCGCCGTGCCCGGCGACGTCACCGGGGGCCAGATCGGCGCCGAGCGCAGCCGGCTGGACTTCAACCTGCCGGGCGACGCGCTGGACGCGGCGGCGATCACCGCCCGGCTGAACGAGCTGGTGGCGGCCGCCCTGCCGATCGGGACCGAGTGGATCACCGATGAGGAGATGGCGGCGCGGCCGGAGCTGGTGCGGACAATGTCGGTCAAGCCGCCCAGCGGCATGGGCCGGGTGCGGCTGGTGCGGATCGGCGACGCCGCCAGCCCGGTCGACCTGCAGCCCTGCGGTGGCACCCATGTCCGCAACACCTCTGAGATTGGCGCCCTGACGGTCGCCAAGATCGAGAACAAGGGCAAGCAGAACCGCCGGGTCGTCCTCACCTTCGCAGGCGAAGCATGAACACCATCGTCTCGACATCCTGGCTGGCCGACCATCTCGACAACCCGGATGTCCGCATCGTCGACGCCACCTATCACCTGCCGGGCACCAACCGCGATGCGGCGGCGGAGTTCGCCGAAGCGCATATCCCGGGCGCCGTGTTCTTCGATGTCGACGACATCGCGGCGCCGGAGAGCAAGGCGCCCGGCGGCCTGCCGCACATGCTGCCGCCGCCGGAGCTGTTCGCGGAGCGGATGGCGGATCTTGGCATCGGCAACGACAGCTTCGTCGTCTGCTACGATGTGCACGGGTTGATGAGCGCCGCCCGCGCCTGGTGGATGCTGCGCGCTTTCGGCCATGACGGCGTGGCGGTGCTCGATGGCGGGCTGCCGGCCTGGAAGGCCGAGGGCCGGCCACTGGAGAGCGGCATGCCGACCCCAGTGCCGGCACGCTTCACCGCCCATTTCCGGCCGGCGCTGCTGCGCAGCAAGGCCGAGATACTCGCCGGAAGGGTCGGCACGGTGATCGACGCCCGGGCGCGCGAGCGCTTCGAGGGCACGGCGCCGGAGCCGCGGCCCGGCCTGCGCGGCGGCCACATCCCGGGCGCGCTGAACCTGCCCTTCGGCGAGTTGCTGGACCCGGCCACCAAGCGGCTGCTGCCGCCCGAGGCAATCGCCGCCCGCTTCGCCGCCGCCGGCCTGCCGGAGCGCGGCCCGGTGACGGCGAGCTGCGGCAGCGGCATCACCGCCTGCGTCCTGGCGCTGGGATTGCACCGGATCGGTCGCGAGGATGCGGCGGTCTATGACGGATCCTGGGCCGAATGGGGCATGCCAGGGGACACGCCGGTCGAGACCGGGCCGGCGCGGACGCGGCCATGAACGCCGTGCCCGAGCTGACGATCACCATCACCCAGTTGGAGATGACGGCCAGGCCGGCGCGCCCGGCCCCGCCACCACCTTTGGCCCGGCACCTGCTGATGCGGGCGGAGCCGGCGACCGTCTCCTTCTACCGCTATCTCTACGACACGGTCGGCGCCAACTGGCTGTGGACCGACCGGCGGGAATGGGATGACGAGCGGCTGGCCGCACGGCTGAACGACGACCGCACCGGCGTGTATGTGCTGTATGTCGACGGCGTGCCCGCCGGCTATGGCGAGCTGTTCCAGGAAAGCGTCGAGGTCACCGACTTGGCCTATTTCGGAATGCTGCCGGAATTCATCGGCCGGAAGCTGGGGCCGTTCCTGCTGTGGTCGCTGATCGACTTGGCCTGGGCCCGGCCGATCCGGCGGATGACGGTGGACACCTGTACGCTGGATCACCCGAAGGCCCTGGCCCATTACCAGCGGGCGGGCTTCGCACCCTATGCGCAGCGCGTGGTGCGCAAGCCCGACCCGCGCCTGACCGGCCTGCTGCCGCGGACGGCGGCGCCGCACATACCCTTGGCCGTTTGAGGGGGAGCCGTTTCCTTCCTGTCACTGTCGGGCTTGACCCGGCAATCCAGGGGCCACAGAGAACCGCTCTGGCTGCCCCTGGATCCTCGGGTCAAGCCCGAGGATGACAATCAAATAGACGCTGACCCAAGATAAACACGCTTCGATTGCTATCTTCCTCGCCGGGCAGCAAGACTCAGAACCCGAGGATGACGCCGGTGATCAGGTTGGCGTTCTCGAAGTCCTGGCCGGCGCGAAAGTTCTGCTTCTCGTAGATCACCTCGGCATAGGCGTTCAGGCCTGGCGCCAGCGTGCGGGTGAAGTTGGCGCCGAGGATGTGGTTGTCCTTCAGATCCTGGCCACTGGTGTATTGCGAGTCCAGGCCGTTGCCCTTATCCGCCCAGGTGTACGCGTAAGACAGCGATGCCAGATTCGCGCCCCACCGGTAGCTGATGTCGCTGACGACGGAATCGACCGGCTTGTCGGCGACGGCGATGCTCTCATTGTGGGTCCAGTTCACGCTGGCATAGATGCCCTGGTACCCGACCTGGCCGCCGAGGGTGTAGACCTCGAGGTCGTTGCCATGCGGGTTGGCGCCGGTGGCCGAGGTCTGGGTGCCGTGGCCATAGGCGGCCGTGGCGGCCGCCCGCACCATCCAGTCGCCGAAGGTGTTCTTGTAGTTCACGCCGGCGGTGACGACGTTCTCGTAGTAGGTCTGATCGTCGTTGAACAGATCGTTGCGGCCGCCATTGCCGGCATGGCCCGCTCCGCCGACCACCGGCGTGAAGTCGGCGGCGAAGCTGAAGCCGTCGAACATCGGCGAGGTGTATTTGATGCGGGTGTCCTGGTTGGTCAGCCCAGCCAGATAGGTGGCATTGATCGAGTAGAAATTGCCGCCGCCCACGGGGAAGTCGCCGTCCAGCAGCTCGCCGAAATCCATCGCGCCGGCGCCCATGTCGCCGACCAGGTCGTCATGGACATAGACATAGCCGATGTCGTCCGCGACCGTCGGCGCGTCGCCAAAGGTGATGGTGCCGAAGCTGCCCTTCACATAGGTGTAGATGCGCGTGATCCGGGCATTGTCGCGGCGATTGACCGAATCGAAGCGGATCCGGCCGCCGTATTCGAGGCCGGTATCGGTGACGTTCTTGATGTCGAAGATCAACCGTGCATTGGACTGGAAGTCATAGTCGCGGTCGAAGTCGCTGTCCTGGCTGTCGCTGAGCACCAGGGTCGACTGGAAACCGAGGAAACCGCTGATCTTCAATTGAAGACCCGAGGTTACATTGCTGTCGGCCGCCGAAGCCGGCATTGCGCCGGCCAGCCCCATGGCGGCGAGCGCCGCCGCCCCACCCAAAAGGATCGTCTTCATTTTCCCCTCCTCCGCCCCCTCGTCACGGGCACCTGCCCGCCCGGCACGTCGTCATTGCCGGCGTCAGGCTCCGTCCAGGAGCCGCGAGAGCTTGTACCAAGGAATATAGGGACCGAGTCTCTCGCGGCGAGGTCCGCTCCGTCATGCGAAATCGGGGCTCGCCCATCCGGGAGACATCCGAACGGTAGTCCCGGCGCAAGGGTTCGGCAACATCAATATACATTCATGTATGTATTTATTGTACTTGAGCTCACTCCAGTCACTGAAGATAAAAAAGGATGCGCGGTCTGCAGAACCGCGCATCCTCCGTCGACCGGACGTGATTTACAGCCTTCGAGGGGACGAGACAGAGACCGTCAGGAGTGGTCCGTCACGCCCGGTCTTCCCGGACCGCCACCGCAGTGACGGCTTGATCAGAATGCCAGCAGCACGCCCGTCATCAGATTGGCCGTTTCCCAATCCCCGCCGGCGCGGAAGTTCTGCTTCTCGTAGATCACCTGGCCGTAAGTGTTCAGGCCCGGCGCCAGCGTGTAGGTGAAGTTCGCGCCGGCGATGTGGTTGTCCTGGAGATCCTCGCCGCTCGAGAAATTCGAGTTCAGGCCGTTGCCCTTGTCCGCCCAGGTGTAGGCGTAGGACAGCGACGCGAGATACGGGCCCCACTGGTAGCTGACATCGGCGACGATCGAATCGACCGGCTTCTTGGCGACCGCGATCTCCTCATTGTGGGTCCAGTTCACGCTGGCGGCGATGCCGCCCGACTGGACCATGCCGCCGAGGGTGTAGACCTGCAGGTCGTTGCCGTCCGGATTGGCGCCGGAATCGGAGGTCTTCACGCCGTTACCATACGCCGCCGTGGCCGCCAGGCGGACCCAGAGCGAATCGAAGGTCTGCTCGTAGTTCAGGCCGCCGGTGACGACGTTCTCGTAGTAGCTCTGATCGTCGTCGAACAGGTCGTTGCGGCCACCGTTGCCGGCGTGATCCCGGCCGCCGACGACCGGCGTGAAGTCGACCGCGAAGCTGAAGCCGTCGAAGGTCGGCGAGGTGTACTTGATGCGGGTGTCGGCGTTGCTCAGACCCGCCAGGTAGGTGGCGTTGATCGAGTAGAAGTCGCCGCCGCCCAGCTTGAAGTCGCCGTCCAGCAGGTCGCCGAAGTTGAGGCCGCCGGCGCCGACCTGGCCCGCCAGGGCATCATGGGCGTAGACATAGCCGATGTCGTCGGCCACGGTCGGCGCGTTGCCGAAGGTGACCGTGCCGAAGCCGCCCTTCACATAGACATAGGTGCGGTCGACGCGGACGTTGTCGCGGCGGTTGACCTGGTCGAAGCGGATGCGGCCGCCGTATTCCAGCCCCGAATCGGTAACGTTCTTGATGTCGAAGATCAGCCGCGCGCCGGTCTGGAAGTCGTAGTCGCGGTCGAATTCGTCGTTCTGGGTGTCCCCCAGATTCAACGCGGCCTGGAAGCCGACAAAGCCGCTGATCTTGAGTTGCAGGCCCGACGTCACATTGGCGTCCGCGGCCGAGGCCGGCGCCGCGCCGGCCAACACCATGGCGGACAGCGCCGCCCCACTCAACAGAACCTTCTTCACTTCCCCTCCTCCGCTCGGTTCGTCTTGGCGGCTGCGCCGGCTCTGCCGGTCGCTTCACCGGATTGTCCGGTGTCCGTGACGCCGAGCCCTGGCTTCACAACAGGACTTCGAGAGCATGTCTCTCGGGAATGACAGCCGCTTCACTCCGGGGTTCGCGCCCTTCGGGATTCGGACCGTCCGCGAGATTACGAAACCGTAAACTGCCGGACGGAACGAAGCAACGAGAATATACATGCATGAACGTATGTAATGGCGGATGGCTTCTTTGGGAAATTGCGCGGCAGCAAGCTGACGAGAGCCCACAAAAAAAGGATGCGCGGCCTGCAGACCGCGCATCCTCCGTCGACCGGACGTAACGTTTTCAGCCTTCGAGGGGACGAGACAGAGACCGTTAGGAGTGGTCCGTCACGCCCGGTCTTCTCGAGCCGGCCTTTCGGTCCTGGCCCGTCCTGGGGTTTTAGAACCCGAGGACGATACCGGTGCCGAGGCTGGCGGACTCCCAATCCTTGCCCTGACGGAAGTTCTGCTTCGAGTAGATGACTTCCGCGTAGGTGTTCAGACCCGGGGCCAGGGTGTAGCTCAGGTTCACACCGGCGATGTGGTTGTCCTGCAGGTCCTCACCGCTGGTGAAGGACGAGTTCAGGCCGTTGCCCTTGTCAGCCCAGGTGTAGGCGTAGGACGCCGAGGCCAGGAACGGGCCCCACTGGTAGCTGAGGTCGCCGATGATGGTGTCGACCGGCTTGTTCGCGGCAGCGGTCTGCTCGTTGTGAGTCCAGTTCACGCTGGCGAGGATGCCGCCGGAACCGATCTGACCACCGAGGGTATAGACCTCGACGTCATGGCCGCCCGGATTCGACGCGCCCTGCGTACCGTTACCGTAGAGGGCCGACGCAGCGACGCGGACCGACAGCGAGTCGAAGGTCTGCTCGTAGTTGACGCCGGCGCTGACGACGTTCTCGTAGACGGTCTCGTTGTCGTTGAACAGGTCGTTGCGGCCGCCGTTGCCAGCGTGATCCGGACCGCCGACCACCGGGGTGAAGTCGACGCCGAAGCTGAGGCCGTCAAAGGTCGGCGAAGTGTACTTGATGCGGGTATCGGCGTTGCTGATACCGGCGAGATAGGTGGCGTCGATCGAGAAGAACTCACCGCCGCCGAAGTAGTAGTTGCCGTCCAGCAGGTCGCCGAAGCCGGCGCCCAGGCCCATATTGCCGTTCAGCTGGTCATGCGCGTAGACGTAACCGAAGTCGTCCGCGGTGGTCGGCGCGTTACCGAAGGTGACCGTACCGAAGCCGCCCTTCACGTAGACGTAGGTGCGGTCGACCGTGACGTTGTCCCGGCGGTTGACCGAGTTGAAACGGATACGGCCGCCGTATTCCAGGCCGGAGTCAGTGACGTTCTTGACGTCGAACTGCAGCCGGGCGCTGCTCTGGAAGTCATAGTCGCGGTCGAACGTGTCGTCCTTGGTGTCGCCCAGCGACAGGGTCGCCTGCGACCCGATGAAGCCGCTGATCTTCATCTGAAGACCAGACGTTACATTCGCATCAGCTGCCGATGCCGGCACCGAACCGATCAGAGCGGCAGCGACGAGCGCCGTACCACCCAGCAATACCTTCTTCATCTTCCCTCCTATGCCCCGCACCGAATGGGGCGCTTTGCTTAAGACACTCTCGGCCCGCCTGCTTGCTGGCCTCGCCCAGGCTGCCCACCGGGGCCTGCAGGCAGAACCCGACGCGGCGGTCGGGTGATGGCGGCCGTGTCGAAAGCGATCCCCCGAGACGGCGCCGATCTGTGTCATCGAAGGCACAGTCCGATCGGCCTTGCCGGCCGGGTGGAGAGGCGCCCCGAAAACTCCGAGACCATAGTCCCGGCCTGAATGACGCGGCAATGTCATTATACATTCCAGAATGTATGTAAGATGAAATCGCAACGACCTGTTGCTGATGGGTCACACCTTCTTACAACAGCGTAAACTGGCCGGCCGCGGCGGGGGCTGACGGCCCGATGCCTCGCGGAATATGGAAGCCTGGCGCGCTTCCGGCATGAAAAAAGCCGGCGGACAGCGCCCGCCGGCTTGGCTGCGGATCGGGCGCCGCCGCGGCGGCGCCCTGCCCGTCAATGGGCCAGGATCTGGCTCAGGAACAGCTTGGTGCGCTCCGACTTCGGGTTCTTGAAGAACTCCTCGGGCTCGTTCTGCTCCACGATCTGGCCGCGATCCATGAAGATCACCCGGTTCGCCACGGTGCGGGCGAAGCCCATCTCGTGGGTGACGCAGATCATGGTGATGCCTTCACGCGCCAGCTCGATCATGACGTCGAGCACTTCCTTGATCATCTCGGGGTCCAGCGCCGAGGTCGGCTCGTCGAACAGCAGGATCTTCGGCTTCATGCACAGCGAGCGGGCGATGGCCACGCGCTGCTGCTGGCCGCCGGAGAGCTGGCCTGGGTACTTGTTCGCCTGGTCGGGGATCTTGACCCGGCCGAGGAAGTACATCGCCGTCTCCTCGGCCTCCTTCTTCGGGATCTTGCGAACCCAGATCGGGGCCAGGGTCAGGTTCTCCAGCACCGTCAGATGCGGGAACAGGTTGAACTGCTGGAACACCATGCCGACCTCGCGGCGGATGGCGTCGATGTTCTTGACGTCGTTGGTCAGCTCGATGCCGTCGACGACGATCGAGCCCTTCTGGTGCTCCTCCAGCCGGTTCAGGCAGCGGATCAGGGTCGACTTGCCGGAGCCCGAGGGCCCGCAGATCACCACCTTCTCGCCCTTCTCGACGGCGAAGTTGATGTCCCGCAGGACATGGAACTCGCCGTACCATTTGTTGACCCCGGACATCTGGATCAGGATTTCCGGCTGGCCCGCGGTCGCTTGTTGATTCACAGCCATGTTCATCTCTCCGTCAGCGGCGGCGCGTGCCCCGGTTCAGATAGGTTTCCAGGCGCTGCGAGTACCTCGACATCGCGAAGCAGAAGACGAAGAACAGCAGCGCCACGAACAGATAGGCTTCCTTGTAGAACGGCCCCCAGATCGGGTCGGACAGGCCGAGGCGGGCGGCGCCCAGCAGGTCGAACAGGCTGACCATGATGACGAGCGTCGTATCCATGAACGACCCGATGAAGGTGTTGACCAGCGCCGGGATCGAGACCCGCAGCGCCTGCGGCAGGATGATCATCCGCTGCTTCTGCCAGTAGCCGAGGCCGAGGCTGTCCGCCGCCTCGAACTGGCCCTTGGGGATCGCCTGCAGGCCGCCGCGCACCACTTCGGCGAGATAGGCGGCGGTGAACAGGATGATCGCCACCTGGGCCCGCAGCAGGTAGTTGAAGTTCCAGCCTTCCGGCAGGAACAGCGGGAACATCACCGAGGCCATGAACAGCACGGTGATCAGCGGCACGCCGCGGATCAGCTCGATATAGGTCACGCACAGGGTCCGGATCGCCGGCATGTGCGACCGGCGGCCCAGCGCCAGCAGGACCGAGAGCGGGAAAGCCAGCGCCATGCCGATCATCGACAGGCCCAGCGTCAGCGGCAGGCCGCCCCAGTTCCGGGTCTCCACCAGCGACAGGCCGGGAATCGGGATCTCGAAGAAGCCGAGCGGCACCGCGCCGTACATCAGGCTGATGGCGGCGACGATCACCACCACCCAGGCGATGATCAGACGCTTGCCCCAAAACCGGCGCATGGTGCTGGCGACGGCGAGGCCGATCAGCAGCAGCATCGAGATGATCGGCCGCCACTCCTCGCCATAGGGGTACAGGCCGAAGAAGATCAGCCGGTACTTCTCGTTGACGAAGCCCCAGCAGGCGCCGGCCGCGGCGCGGCAGGCGGCCACCACATCCTGCGGCGTCTGGTCCGGAGTCGCCGGCCCCCACACCGCGTCGATCAGCGCCCATTGGACGAAATCCGGGATCAGCCGGATCGCCAGATAGGCAATCAGCACCGTCAGCACGATGTTGTACCATGTGCTGAACAGGTTGTGCCGGACCCAGGCGATCGGCCCCGTGGTGGAGCCGGGCGGCGGCGACGCCGGGATCTCCTGGGTGGCGACGAAGGGTGCGGTCAGGGCGGCTTGGGTATCGGCCATGCTCACCGCTCCCTCAGCGCCATGCGGCGGTTGTAGATGTTCATGCCGATCGAGATCGCCAGGCTGATGAACAGGTAGACCGCCATGAAGATCGAGATCGCCTCGACCACCTGGCCGGTTTGGTTGCCGATGGTGTTGCCGATCGACACCAGCTCCGGATAGCCGATCACCACCGCCAGCGAGCTGTTCTTGGTGACGTTGAGATACTGGCTGGTCAGCGGCGGGATGATGGTGCGCAGCGCCTGCGGCAGCACGATGCGGCGCAGCGTGATGCCGGAATGCAGCCCCAACGCGCGGGCCGCCTCGGTCTGGCCGTGCGAAACCGCCAGGATGCCGCCGCGCACGATCTCGGCGATAAAGGCGGCGGTGTAGACCGTCAGGCCGATCAGCATCGCCGCGAATTCCGGCGTCAACGTCCAGCCGCCCTGGAAGTTGAAGCCCTTCAGCTCCGGCACCTCGAAGGCCGCGGGGGCGCCGCCGATCAGCCAGACCACCAGCGGCAGGCCGACGAACAGGCCGATGCCGGCCCAGATGCTGTGGAACTGCTGACCGGTTGCCGCCTGGCGCTGCCTGGCCCAGCGGGCGATGCCCCAGGCGACCACCAGCGCCACCAGCGCCGCGACCGCCATCCACAGGAAGATCGGGTTGTCCTCGACCGAGGGCACCTGGATGCCGCGGTTGCTGACGAAGACACCCGGCACCGGATGCAGCGCCTGGCGCGGCGGCGGCGCGCTGACCCGGATCAGCCCTGCCCAGAGCAGCAGTTGCACGGTCAGCGGGATGTTGCGGACGATGTCGACATAGGCCGTGGCGATCTTGGCCAGCAGCCAGTTCGAGGACAGCTTGCTGACGCCGACCACCAGCCCCAGCAGCGTCGCCAGGATGATGCCGAGGATCGAGACCTTCAGCGTGTTCACCAGCCCGACCAGGAAGGCCCGGGCATAGGAATCGCTCGGCGTGTAGGAGATCGGAGTCTCGGCGATGGCGAAGCCGGCCTCGCGGGACAGGAAGCCATAGCCGGTCTGGATGCCGCGCACCTCGCGGTTGTGTATCAGGTTGGAGACCAGGAACCAGCCGATTCCGACGACCACCAGCAGCAGCACGACCTGGTAGAAAATCGCTCGGAGTCTGGGGTCGTTGAGTGCGGATCCACGGCGCACGGCAGTTCCTGCCGCGGCAACGTCCATGGTCATTGCGTCAAACCTCGCTCAAGCCGCCCGTCAAATTTCTTCTTCGCCCGGAGCAGGCCGGGCCCGAAAACGAAACCGCCGACCCGTTGCGGGGTCGGCGGCATCGATCGCACGTTACCGGATCGGAATGGCGTATTGCAGGCCGCCCTGGGTCCACAGCGCGTTCAGGCCGCGCTTGAGGCCCAGCGGGGTCTTCTCGCCGACATTCCGCTCGAACATCTCGCCGTAATTGCCGACCTGCTTGATGGCGTTGTAGGCCCAGTTCTCCGGCAGGCCCAGCGCCTCGCCCATGCCCGGCGTCTTGCCCAGCAGGCGCTGGATCGTCGGGTCGGGGGAATCGGCGAAGGTGTCGATGTTCTGGCTGGTGACGCCGCTCTCTTCGGCCTGGACCTGGGCCATGAACACCCAGCGGGTGATGTCGGCCCACTGGTCGTCGCCCTGGCGCACGGCGATCGACAGCGGCTCCTTGGAGATGATCTCCGGCAGGATGATGTAGTCGTCCGGCTTCGGTGCCTTGGCGGCGCGGGTGCCAGCCAGGCCGGAGGCGTCCGTGGTGTAGGCGTCGCAGCGGCCGGAGAAGAAGGCGGACTCGACGTCCTCCAGCTTCTCGATCACGACCGGCTTGAAGTCCAGCTTGTTGGCGCGGAACCAGTCGGTCAGGTTCAGCTCGGTGGTGGTACCGGGCTGGACGCAGATGGTGGCGCCGTTCAGGTCCTTGGCGCTGGTCACGCCGAGTGACTTGTTCACCATGAAGCCCTGGCCGTCGTAGAAGTTGATGGCCGTGAAGGTCAGGCCCAGCGACGTGTCGCGGGAGAGCGAATAGGTCGTGTTGCGGGCCAGCACGTCGATTTCGCCCGACTGCAGCGCGGTGAATCGCACCTGGGCGTTCAGCGGGGTGAACTTGACCTTGTCGGCATCGCCGAACACGGCGGCCGCGATGGCACGGCAGGTGTCGACATCGATGCCGGTCCACTTGCCCTGGCTGTCCGGCAGGGCAAAGCCGGCCAGGCCGGTGTTCACGCCGCACTGCAGGAAGCCGCGTTGCTTGACGGCATCGAACGTCGCGCCCGCCTGGGCCGAAGCGGTGAAGCCCACCGCGGCGACGACCGCAGCCCCCGCCGCGAGCAGAGTACGAACCTTCATGAAACCTCCCCTTTTTGCCCCGGCCTTCGCCGTGGCGAAACCGCAAGACCGTCCCGGCAGCAAGCTGCCGGGGGAGGGTCATTTAATGGAACATCCCCCCTGAATGCACGGCCTTTTTTGTTCTGTCGCTGCTCGGCGGCGGCCACAGCATCATATTTCAATCAAGCACGCGTCATATTGCATGCGTCCGGAATAATCATCCGACCATTCCTCGCGCAGAGGGTGATCGTTCCTTCGGCAAAGGGCTGCCAAGCCTGCACCCGAGGGGCATCGGGGGGTGGGCTAGACCAGTGTATCGCGACAATCGGCAAGAACAGGCCGGCCGGTCGACTTCCGCGCCTCAGCGCAGCAGGCCGTCCATGAATCCGCCGACGACACGGTCGCGGTCGATCCGGGTCGCCACCCGGACGGCGGGCCGCCCCGCTGCCCCTTGCTCCTCGGGAACACCGCGGCGGTCGGCCAGGGTCATGCCCCGGGTCAGGTCGCCGCTGAGCTCGACCCGGAGCGGCCAGTCGGAATACTCGGCGAGGCCGGGGTCCAGCAGCAGCATCGCCGCCGCCGGGTCGTGCAGGGCGCAGCCGCGGATGCCGTAGCGTGCGTGGTAGAAGCCGACATAATGCTGCAGGATCGACCAGGCGAAGCGGCCGCGCGGCCGGGAATCGGCCTCGATCCGCGCCAGTTCGGCCTCGCCCAGCCAGGCGGTCATGGTGACGTCCAGCCCGACCAGCGTGACCGGCCAGGACGCGGCGAACACCGCCTCCGCCGCCTCCGGGTCGTGGAAGATGTTGGCCTCGGCCGCGGCGGTGATGTTGCCGGGCACGGTCACCGCCCCACCCATGATCACCACCCGGTCGACCAGCCGCGGCAGCTCCGGCTCCAGCTGCAGCGCCAGGGCCAGGTTGGTCAGCGGCCCGGTGGCCAGCAGCGAGAAGGCGCCCGGCTCGGTCCGGGCCAGGCGGACCAGCTGCTCGGCCGCCGTCTCGGCCGCGAAGGGCCGCGGCGCAGCCTTGGGCCCCTGGCCGCCGAGGCCGTCATCGCCATGGACATGGCCGCTGATGCTGACCGGCTGGGCCAGCGGCGTCGCCGCCCCGACCGCGACCGGGACGTGGCCGAGCCCGACGAGGTGGAAGACGTGCTGCGCGTTGGCGGCGGCGACCGCGGCATGAGCATTGCCGTGAACGCTGCCCAGCGCCGCGATCTCCACCCCCGGCCGTCCGGCCAGCCACAGGATGGCCAGCGCGTCGTCGATGCCGACGTCGCAGTCGAGAATGATCCGGGGCATCGGCGGGGTCCTTTCCTGTCGTCGGCCCGACCATAGCGCGGCCGGGCGCGGCGCAAAACGCCGCTGGATGGCGGGCGCGGTCCCGTGCCACTCTCCCCGCCCCTGCCCCGCCGACGCGCTGGAGACGATGCCGACGCCGCAAGCCCATCCCTGGCTCGAACCCCTCTGGGTCCGGCTGCTGATTGTCGTCCTCCTGATCGCCGCCCTGGCGGCGGAGTTCATCTGGCTGGGCGACCGGCTGTGGCAGTTCCTGTGGGCCGCCGCCCTGGTCTATGCGATCTGGGATTTCTTCCTGCGCGGAGTCTACGGCAAGCCGAAGGAGTGAGGCTGGGCGGCGATCAGTCGTCGCTCGCGCCGGTCAGCGCACGTTCGTAGTCGCGGCCTCCATAGAAGATCCGAACGACGGTCACACTGTCACCGCTGATCTGAAATACGATCGTGATCCGGCGTTCGAACCCCATGACCCGCAGGCCTGGCCGGATGTCGTCTCGACGGGCGCCGCGCTCCGGAAAGGTTTCGAGCGACAGGCAGGCCGCCTCGATCCGGTCAATATAAGCCTCCGCGATCATGCGCCCTGATGCGGCGGCAATGTAGCGGTACAGATCGAGCAGGTCGGTTTCGGCCCGTGGCCTGAACCGGACCTCGTACTTCACTCGGCGTCGGCCTTGGTCTGCTCGGCATGGTAGGCCCTGAGGCGACGGAAGACGTCTCGGGCCGGCACGCTGGCGCCAGGATCAGCGAAGGCCTCGTCAACCTTCTCCTTCAGCCACTCGCCAAGGGCCTGCTCTTCCCGATCCAGCGCCCGAACAGCAGCCCTCAGAACCTCGCTGGTTGATGCGTAGGCCCCTGACCGGACACGGGCTTCGACGTGCTCCTGTAAGTCACCCAGGGTGACCGTGATCGGACGACTGGTGCGGGCCATGACAAGCTCCGGCGAAAGCGATGAGTGTGATATTGTCATACACCTACTTCTGAGCAAGTGTCGTCAGATCGCCTGCCCGCCCGCCGTCTCGAACAGGTGCAGCCGGTCCGGGTCCAGGCTGATCGTCGCCGGCTCGTCCGGGCGGGCCGGGAAATGGGCGTCGACCTGGGCGGTGAACCTGGCGCCCGCCACCTCGCCCAGGATCAGGGTGTGGGCGCCGAGCGGCTCGATCACCCGCGGCAGGATCGGCAGCGTCACCGGACCGGCGGCGCCGCCCGCCACATGCTCAGGCCGCAGGCCGATGGTGACAGCCAGGCCGTCGCGCCCGGCTAGC
The DNA here is from genome assembly GCF_039594555.1 of Inquilinus sp. Classification (GTDB taxonomy): domain Bacteria; phylum Pseudomonadota; class Alphaproteobacteria; order DSM-16000; family Inquilinaceae; genus Inquilinus. The sequence continues at coordinate 1,495 of NZ_JBCNNF010000088.1, read as the reverse complement.
GCCGAACGCTTGGCGGCCGGCATCGGCAGCACCGTGCCGTCCGCCAGCCGCAGGCCGCCGCCGGACAGGGTCGCGGGCAAAAAATTCATGCTGGGCGCGCCGATGAAGGCGGCGACGAACAGGTTGGCCGGGCGCTCGTAGAGCGTCAGCGGCTCGGCCGCCTGCTCGATTCGGCCCTGGTTCATCACCACCACCCGGTCGGCCATGGTCATGGCCTCGACCTGGTCGTGGGTGACGTAGACGATGGTGGTCTTGAGGCGCCGGTGCAGCGCCTTGATCTCGGCCCGCATCTCGATGCGCAGCTTGGCGTCGAGGTTGGACAGCGGCTCGTCGAACAGGAACACGTCGGGGTCGCGGACGATGGCGCGGCCGATGGCGACGCGCTGGCGCTGCCCGCCCGACAGTTGCTTCGGCCGGCGGTCGAGATAGGGGTCGAGTCCCAGGATCCGCGCCGCCTCCTTGATCTTGTCGTCGATCGCGGCCTTCGGCTCGCCCCGCACCTTCATGCCGTAGCCGATGTTCTCGCGCACCGTCATATGCGGGTACAGGGCGTAGTTCTGGAACACCATGGCGCAGTTGCGCAGCCCGGGGCGCAGCTGGGTGACGTCGCGGTCGCCGATGCGGATGGTGCCGCCGCTCGCCGCCTCCAGCCCCGCGATCATGCGCAGGGTCGTGGTCTTGCCGCAGCCCGAGGGGCCGACCAGCACGACGAATTCGCGGTCCGCGATCTCGAGGTCGAGCGAGGGGATGACGGGCACGTCGCCGTAGCTCTTGGTGACGGCTTCGAGTCTGACGCGGGCCATGGTGTCCTTGGGTCTGGAACGCTCCGTCCGTCCGGTCTCCTCGCCGCCGCAGCGCGCGGCGGGGAGGATCGTCCGGCCTACTTCTTCAGGGGCGGCAGGCCCATCGAGGCGCGATAGGCGGCAAGCTGGGTGTCGCGGCCGAACTCGTCGGTCAGCTTGTTCCACTGCTCGGCGATCGAATCGAGCGCCTGCTGCGCCGTCACCTCGCCCGCCAGCGCCTTGGACAGCTCGATCTCCAGCACCTCGGTGTAGGAGAAGTAACCGGGGATGCGCATGTCGAGCGCCACGTTCTTGGCCTCGAGGCTGCCGCGCTGCGCCGCCAGGTACTCATCCGCCTCCTCCTTGGTCATCTTGGCCAGCCAGCGGTCCGGCGCGAAATGGCTCAGGCGGTAGGGATTGACGCCGGAGCCGCCGGTCACCGTGGCGATGCCGCTGTTCTCCGGATTCGAGACCCATTCGACGTAGTTCCAGGCGGCCTCGACATTCTTGCCGGCCGAGGGCACCGCCGCCTGCCAGCCGCCGAAGGCCATGAAGGGCGAGAACATCGGCTGGTCGAACTTGTCCCAGGCCTTGGTCTTGTGGTTCCAGATCTCGGTCGACCCTGGGGTCAGGGCCGAGCCGACCTTGATCTGTATCTGGCCTCTGAGGAAGCCCTGCAGCGCAATGCCGGCCGCGAAGAAAAAAACGTTGTA
>NZ_JBCNNF010000087.1:0-19502 GCF_039594555.1 Inquilinus sp. | reverse complement strand
CTAAGCAGGGTGATGCCGGGTCACGCGGGCGTTGCCTCTCCCGCTTGCGGGAGAGGTCGGAGACGCGAAGCGGCTCCGGGTGAGGGGAGTTTGTCGAGGTCTGGGCCAGCCCTCACCCGGTCGTCCTTCGGACGCCCGACCTCTCCCGCGTCCGGCGGGAGAGGTTACGCAATGACGCCTGGCATCGCCTCGCGCTTTGGCGCGGCACTGCCCGAAATGATCTGACTTCTAGCGGGAAGCTTCTCATGACCCAGGATTTCACTGGCCGGACCGTGATCGTCACCGGCGCGGCGCACGGCTTCGGCCGGGCCATCGCCGCCGCCTTCGCCGGGCGCGGCGCCAAGGTCTGGGCCTGCGACGTGCTGGCGGCCGAGCTGGCCGAGACCGGGCGGCTGATCGGGGCGGAGGGGGCGGTGCGCGCCGTCGACGTCACCGACCGCGGCGCGGTGCAGGCGCTGGTGGCGGAGGCCGAGGCGGCGTCGGCCACCGGCGCGGTCGACGTGCTGGTCAACAATGCCGGTGGCGTGCTGGGCCAGGTCGGCCGGCCGATCGAGGAGATCGGGCCCGAGGCCTGGCAGGGCATCTTCGACGTCAACCTGTCCGGCGCGTTCTGGTGCGCCCAGGCGGTCGCGCCCGGCATGAAGCGCAAGGGCGGCGGCCGCATCGTCAACATCTCCAGCGGCGCCGGGCTCGGAATCAGCCTGACCGGGATCCAGGCCTATGCCAGCGCCAAGGCCGGGCAGATCGGCCTGACCCGGCAGCTGGCGCATGAGCTGGGGCCCTGGGGCATCACCGTGAACAATGTCGCGCCCGGCTTCGTCCGCTCCAACCCGACGACGGAGCGGCAATGGGAGGCGATGGGCGAGGCCGGGCAGGCGCGGCTGATGAACGCCATCGCGCTGCGCCGCCTGGGCACGGTCGAGGACATCGCCAACGCCGTGCTGTTCTTCGCCTCCGACGCTGCCGGCTGGATCAGCGGCCAGGTGCTCAGCGTCGACGGTGGGAAGTAGGGCCGGGGCCACCCCGGTCGAGACCTTCTCAGAGCTCGATCGTCAGAACCGGCCCGCACCTTCCACTCTCCCTCTCCCGGAAGGGGATCTTTTCAGAATACCCAACACCGTCATTGCAAGCGCAGCGAAGCAATCCAGGGGCCGGTGCGCACCGGCCCCTGGATTGCTTCGTCGGCTTCGCCTCCTCGCAATGACGGCGAAGGGCGGGTGATGTGAAAAGGTCCCTCAAGGGGGGAGGATAGAAGGGACAAGCCGGCCCAAGCGGCGGTGTTCTGATGTCACAGGAAGCTGTTGGCGATCAGCTCCCGCGTGTAGGGGGCCTCGACGCTGCGGGCGCGCAGCGCGTCGGCCGCCAGCTCCTCGACCACGGCGCCGTCCTTCATCACCAGCACCCGGTCGCACATCTGGCCGACCACGGCCAGGTCGTGGCTGACGAAGACATAGGTCAGCCGGTGCTCCTCGCGCAGCGCCATCAGCAGGTTCAGGATCTCCGCCTGGATCGAGACGTCGAGGGCGGAGGTCGGCTCGTCCAGCAGTACGATCGGCGGGCGCAGGGCCAGCGCCCGGGCGATGGCCACACGCTGGCGCTGGCCGCCCGACAGCTCATGCGGATAGCGGTCGGCGAAGCGGGCGGGCAGGCCCACCCGCGCCAGGGCGCCGGGCACATGGTCCCAGGGATCCGGCAGGCCCATGGCGATCAGCGGCTCGGCCAAGGCGCGGCCGATGCTGTGCCGCGGATGCAGCGACCCGTAGGGGTCCTGGAACACCATCTGCACCCGGGCCAGCTCGTCACGGCGGCGCTTCGGCCCGACCGGATGGCCGGCCAGCTCGATCCGCCCGGTCCAGCGTTGCTCCAGTCCGGCGAGGGAGCGCAGCACGGTCGACTTGCCGCAGCCGGATTCGCCGACGATGCCCAGCGCGCCGCCGGGCTCAACCGCGAAGGACACGCCCTTCACCGCATGCGCGGTGCCGCGGCGGGACTGGAAGCGGACGTCGAGATCGACAGCCCGGACCATGGCGTCGTCGGCAGTCATCGGGCGGCCTCCTCGAAGGCGGCGAGGCCGGCGCGGTCGATCACCGGCAGACGGTGCGGCCGCGGACCGTCGAAGCCGGGCATCGAGGCGATCAGGCCCCGCGTGTAGGGATGCGCGGCGTCGTCGAGCGACCGCAGCTCTTCGACCACCCGTCCGGCATACATCACCAGGATGCGGTCGCAGAAGCGCGCCACCATGCGGATGTCATGGCTGATCAGGATCAGGCCGGAGCCGTTCTCGCGCACCAGCCCGTCCAGCAGGGTCAGCACGTCCTGGCGCACACTGACGTCGAGCGCCGAGGTCGGCTCGTCGGCGATCACCAGCTTCGGCTTGTTCAGCAGCATCATCGCGATCATGGCGCGCTGGCCCATGCCGCCGGAGATCTCGTGCGGGTACAGGCCCATGGTCCGCTCCGGATCGCGGATGCGGACATGGCCCAGCATCTCCAGCGCCGCCTTGCGCGCCGCCCGCGACCCCAGCTTCAGATGCACCCGCGCCGATTCCGCGATCTGCGCCCCGATCGGCTTCACCGGGTTCAGCGAGTAGCGCGGGTCCTGCAGGATCAGGGCCATGTCGCGGCCGCGGATCCGGGTCAGCTCGCGCTCGGGCAGCGCCAGCAGGTCGCGGCCGGCGAAGCGCAGGGCGTCGGCCCGCACCTGCGCGCCCTTGGGCTGCAGCCGCATGATGGCGCGCCCGGCCGTCGATTTGCCGGAGCCGGATTCGCCGACGATGCCCAGCCGCTCGCGGCCCAGCGCGAAGCTGACGTCGCGCACCGCCCGGACCTCGTAGCGGCCATGGCCGAAGGTCACGGACAGGTTGTCGACCTGCAGCATCGGCCCATTGTTCGGGACTTCAGCGGGCATGGCGGGGGTCCAGCACGTCGCGCAGGGCGTCGCCGAGCAGGTTGAAGGCCAGGCTGGTGGCCAGGATCGCCAGGCCGGGCATCACCGAGACCCACCAGGCGTCGAGCATGAACTTCCGGCCGCTGGAGATCATCGCCCCCCATTCCGGCGCCGGGGGCTGGGCGCCGAGGCCGAGGAAGCCGAGGCCGGCCGCGGTCAGGATCACCCCGGCCATCGACAGGGTCAGGCGCACGATCACCGAGGGGATGCACATCGGCATGACGTAGAGCGCGATCAGGCGCAGATGCGAGGCGCCGTAGAGCCGCGCCGCGGCGATGTATTCGGCCTGCCGCACCACCAGCGTCTCGGCCCGCGCCAGCCGGGCGATCGACGGCCAGGCGGTCAGCGAGATGGCGACGATCGCGGTGCCCAGGCCGGCGCCCAGCGCCGCGGCGAAGGCCAGGGCCAGCACCAGCGACGGGAAGGACAGGACGATGTCGGTCGCCCGCATCAGCACGGCATCGACCCGGCCGCCGCAATAGCCGGCGATGACGCCGATCAGCAGGCCGATCGGGCCGATGATCAGCGTCACCGTGCCGACGATCTGCAACGTGATCCGGCTGCCCCAGACCAGGCGGCTGAAGATGTCGCGGCCGAGTTCGTCGGTGCCGGCGAGATGCTCCCAGTCCGGCCGCTGCAGCACGTTGTTCAGGTTCTGCACCGTCGGGTCGTAGGGCGCGATCCAGGGCGCCAGGGCGGCGACCACGACCAGGAGGCCGATCACGGCCAGCCCGGCCATGCCCAGTTTCTCGCGGCGGAAGCGGCGGATCTGGGCCGACCAGGCGCCGCCGGCGGCCGGTTCCGCCGCGGCGGGCGCCATCGGCTGCTGGGCCTGCATCGACGACATCAGCGCGCCTCCCGCGTGCGGGGGTCGAGCGCCAGATAGGCGGCGTCGGCCAGGAGGTTGAGGATCATGAAGATCAGCCCGATCAGCAGGGTGCAGGCCAGGATGGCGTTCATGTCGCCGATCATCAGCGCGTTGGTCATGTACTGGCCGATGCCGGGCCAGGAGAACACGATCTCCACCAGCACCGCCCCCTCCAGCAGGTGGCCGTAGGAGATGGCCAGGATGGTGACCAGCTGCACCGCGATGTTCGGCAGGATGTGGCCCCAGACCACGGCCGGCAGGCGCAGCCCCTTGGCCCGGGCGGCGATGATGTAGTCCTGGCCCAGCTGCTCCAGCGTGAAGCTGCGGGTCATGCGCACGATATAGGCCATCGCGGCATAGGCCAGGATGCAGGCCGGCAGGATCAGGTGGCCGAGGGCATTCCAGAAGATCTCGTGCTCGCCGGCCAGCAGGCTGTCGATCAGGATGGCGCCGGTGCGCGGCTCGACGATGCCCTCGTAGAACACGTCGATCCGGCCCGGCCCGTCAACCCATTGCAGCCCGGCATAGAACACGATCAGCCCGACGATGCCGAACCAGAACACCGGCAGGGAATGGCCCAGCAGGGCGATCACCCGGGCGACCTGGTCCAAGAGTGTGTCGCGGTGCAGCGCCGCCAGCAGGCCCAGCGGCACGCCGACGACGACGCTGAGGATGATGGCGAGCGTCGCCAGCTCCAGCGTCGCCGGGAAGGCGGCGGCCAGGTCCGACACCACGGAATTGCCGGTCAGCACCGCGGTGCCCAGGTCGCCATGCAGCAGGTTGGTCAGGTAGACCCAGAATTGCTGCGGGATCGGCAGGTCCAGCCCCATCTTGGCCCGCATCGCGGCATAGGCCTGCGGGTCGGCCAGCTCGCCGACGATGGCGCCCACCGGATCGGACGGCATCAGCCGCCCGATCACGAAGGTGAGGCACAGCAGGACGAACAGGCTGAGCAGCAGGCCGAACAGCCGGCGCAGCAGCTTCAGGGGCAGGTCGCGGGTCATTCGGCCTTCTTCTTGACGCTGTCCAGCCGGACACCGCGGAAGCCCTGGCCGACGAAGTTCTCGACATTGGCCGAGACCACGACGGGCGAGAACCGCTCGAACATCGGCAGGATGGCCGGGCCGCTGGCCAGGAACTGCTTCTGGATCTCGGTGTACAGCGCCTCGCGCTTGGCCCGGTCGGGCTCGCCGCGGGCCTGCACCGTCAGCTTGGTCAGCTCCGGGATGTCCCAGGCCGACCGCCAGGTGAAGTAGCCGGAATTGCCGTTCGGGCTGTTGTCGGGATTGTACGTGAAGTTCTGCAGCGACCCGATCGGATCCGCCATGTTGCCGCCGCCGGTCAGCGGCATCAGCAGGTCGAACTCGCGGGCGCGGTGGGCGGCGATGATCTGGCTGCCATTGCCCTGCTCGATCGACACCTTGATGCCGATCTGGGCCAGCGATGCCTGGATGGCGGTGGCCAGGTCGACGCGCGGGGTCTCGGCGATGGTCTTCAGCACCAGCGGGAAGCCGTCCGGGAAGCCGGCCTTGGCCAGCAGCTCCTTGGCCTTGGCGACGTCCAGCGTGTAGCCGGGGTCGGGCAGGGCGGTCGGATAGTTCTCCGGCACCGGCACCTGGCGGACACGGCCATAGGGCCCCATGATCGTCTTCTGCATGCCGGCATAGTCCAGGCCCCAGGCGATGGCGCGGCGGACGTCCGGATTGGCCAGGTACTGGTTCTGGGTGTTCATCGCCAGCACGTAGAAGCCGCCGGTCGGCACCCGCTGGGTGACGAAGCCGGCCTTGCCGTCGAAGGCGGCGATGTCGGAAGCCGCCAGCGCCGTGGCGACGTCGATGTCGCCGCGCTCCAGCAGCAGGCGCTGCACCTGGCTTTCCGCGACATGGCGCAGCACCACCCGCTTCATCGCCGGCGCGCCGCCCCAGAAGGCGTCGTTGCGGTCCATCAGGATGATCTCGTTCGGCGACCAGCGCTTCAGCACGAACGGGCCGGACCCGGCCGAATTGGCGCGCAGCCAGGCATTGCCGAAATCGTTGTTGGCCTCGTGCTTGGTCGCCTCGGTCTTGTCGATCACGGCGCCGTTATTGCCGGACAGGGCGAACAGCACGAATTCGGCGATCGTGCCTTCCGGCAGGCCCAGGCGGAAGGTCTTCGGGTCGACCACCTGGAGGAAGTCGTCGATGTTCTTCTCGTCGTAGCCATAGGGCTTCCACAGCGAGGCGGCGGCCTGGTTCAGCTTCATCATCCGCCGCAGCGACCAGGCGGCGTCCTCCGCCGTCACCGGGTTGCCGCTGGCGAATTTGGCGTCGCGCAGGTGGAAGGTGATCGACTTGCCGTCGATGTCCCAGCTCTCGGCCAGCTGCGGCACCAGCTTGGTGGCGTCGTTGGGGTCGGTCGACACCAGCCGGTCATAGATGTTCGAGGTGATGATCCAGGAGCCGGACTCGGTGGCCTGGCCGGGATCGAGCGACAGCACCTGCGCCAGCGACGCGCCGATCACCAGCTGGTCGACCGGCGTTTTGGCCTCCGCGCCGCCGCCCCAGGCCGGCGCCAGCGCCACCGCCAGGGCCAGCAGCCCGTTTCTCCATCTCCCCATGGCGTCTGTCTCCCCGATTTTAGTATGATGTCTGTTGTATGATGACTTATCATCGGCTTCCTTGACTTCGCAAGGGTCAAATGTGTGACTGCCGACGGAGGAGCAGCGGCGTGCCCCAGACGGAACGGAGGAGCGGTGTCCAACCCCATCAGAGTCGAAGCGGGCGGGCTTGACGCAGGCGCGCCGCGCCGCCGCGAGAAGCTGGCTGTCGCCGTGGTCGACGCCCTGCGCCACCGCATCGCCAACGGCGCGCTGCCTGTCGGCTCGCAGCTGCCGACCGAGCAGCGCCTGATCGAGGAGTTCAACGTCAGCCGCACCGTGGTGCGCGAGGCGATCGCCGAACTGCGCGCGCGGGGGCTGGTCGAGCCGCGCCAGGGCGTCGGGGTGTTCGTCGTGCCGTCGGTCGAGCCAGCGCCCGGCCTCCTGTCCGGCGACTTCACCCGGCTGTCGGAAGTCCTTGAATTGCTGGAATTCCGCATGGGCGTGGAGATCGAGGCGGCGGGCCTGGCCGCGCTGCGCCGGTCGTCGCGGCAGGAGGCGGAGATCCTGCTGGCGCATGAGCGGGTGATCGCCGCGGTCGACAGCGGCGGCAGCGCGGTCGATGCCGATTTCGCGCTGCACCTCGCCATCGCCGCGGCCACCAACAACCACTTCTACAGCGACGTGCTGACCTATCTCGGCCAGCGCACCATCCCGCGCAGCCGGCTGGGCGATTCCGCCGAGGCGACGACCGCCTATCTGCGCAAGGTGATCGCCGAGCATGCCCGGATCATCGAGGCGATCGAGCGCCAGGACGCCGACGCCGCGCGGCTGGCGATGCGCCACCACCTGACCGAAAGCCAGCGCCGCTACCGCGGCCTGGGCGGGTTGCCGGCCGACTCCGCCTCCTGATCGCCGGAGGCCGCGTTCCGGCTTGTCATCAGTCGTATGATGTCATATTAGCTGATCGACCAACGAAGCCGATCGCGGGGAGGGTGCGGGCATGTATCTCGGAACGCAGAACGGGGTTCGCGATGATGACGATCTGAGGGTTTTGGCTCAGCTCGGCGTTCGCCACCTGAACGACAATCCGCCCGGCAACCCGCATGACTGGTCGTTGGACGTGCTGCTGCGGCACCGCGAGAAGATCGAGAGCTTCGGCCTGGTGCTGGACATGGTGCAGCTGCCGCTCGGCTCGCGCCCGATCGAGGAATCGCACAGCCCGGCCATCCTGTCGGCCGGGCCGGACCGCGACCGCCAGATCGACTCGATCTGCCGCCTGATCGAGAACATGGCCCGGGCCGGCATTCCGGCCGCCAAGTACAACCTCAACATCATCGGCATCCCGCGCACGCCGGACGAGCCGGGGCGCGGCGGGTCGATGAACGCCTCCTTCCGCTGGGACAAGGCCGACCACGACGCGCCGCCGACCCTGGTCGGCACCCTGTCCGAAGACGAGAACTGGGAGCGCATCGACTATTTCCTGGAGCGGGTGGTCCCGGTGGCCGAGGCGAACAAGGTGCGCCTGGCCTGCCACCCGCACGACCCCTACACGCCGCCCGGCTATCGCGGTGTCACCCGGGTGCTGGGCACGGTCGAGGGGCTGAAGAAGTTCGTGCAGATGCGCGAGAGCCCGTATCACGGCCTGAACTTCTGCCAGGGCACGGTCGGCGAGATGCTCGACAACCCGCGCGACGAGATCGACGACGTGATCCGCTGGTTCGGCAGCCGCGGCAAGATCTTCAACGTCCATTTCCGCAACATCCGGGGGCGCAAGCTCTCCTTCATGGAGACGTTCCCGGAGGAGGGCGACATGGATATGTGGCGGTCGATCAAGCTCTACGCCGAGCTCGGCTACCCCTACATGATCATGCCGGACCATGTGCCGACGATCAGCGGCCGCGACCCCGAAGGCGTCGCCTTCGCCTTCGTCTACGGCTACATCGCCGCCCAGCTCGAGGCGGTGAGCCAGCTCTACCCCGGGTCCGTGACCCGCTGACCCGACCCAACGAGGCCCCGATGGATCCGCAGCAGCTGAAGGGAGCCCTGTCCGCCGGGCTCCTGTCCTTCCCCGTGACCCATTTCGATGCCGGGTTCGAGTTCGACCGCGCCGGCTACGAGGCGCATGTCGGCTGGCTCGGCGGCTTCGACGCCGCGGTGCTGTTCGCCGCCGGCGGCACCGGCGAGTTCTTCTCCCTGACCCCGACGGAGGTGCCGGAGGTGGTGCGGGCGGCCAAGGCCGCGGCGGGCGCGACGCCGATCGTCTCCGGCTGCGGCTACGGCACCCGCATCGCGGTCGAGATCGCGCGTGGCGCCGAGGCTGCTGGAGCCGACGGCATCCTGCTGCTGCCGCCCTATCTGATGACGGCGGAGCAGGCCGGGCTGTATGCCCATGTCAAGGCGGTGTGCGACGCGGTCGGCATCGGCGTCATCGTCTACAACCGTGACAATGCGGTGCTGCAGGCCGACACCATCGCCCGGCTCTGCGATGCCTGCCCGAACCTGGTCGGCTTCAAGGACGGCCACGGCCAGGTCGACCTGGTGCTGGAGATCACCCGCCGCATGGGCGACCGCCTAGCCTATATCGGCGGCATGCCGACGCATGAGGTGTTCGCGGCGCCGTACTTCGCCGCCGGTGTGACCACCTATTCCTCGGCCGTGTTCAACTTCGTGCCGGAGCTGGCGCAGCGCTTCTACCGAGCCCTGCGCGGCGGCGACACGGTCACGACCGACGCGCTGCTGCGCGATTTCTACTACCCACTGCTGGCGATCCGGAACCGCGGCAAGGGCTATGCGGTGTCGATCATCAAGGCCGGGCTGGCGGTGATGGGCCGGTCCGCCGGGTCGGTGCGCCCGCCGCTGACCGACCTGAAGCCGGAGGAGATGGCGCAGCTGCGCGACCTCCTGGCCCGGCACGCGGCCTGAGGCCCGGTCAGGCGTCCCGGAACCGCCAGGCGGGGAAGCCGGCCACCGGCGCCGCGGCGGCCAGCAGGCTGCCGGAGCGCGGCACGCGGTCCAGCACCTCCGGCGGGTGGGCGCCGCGCAGGCTGGTCAGGTACAGCGTGCGGTAGTCCGCGCCGCCGAAGCAGGGCATGGTCGGGGAGGGCACGGGGACCGGGAACGACTCCATCAATTGCCCGTCGGCCGAGAAGCGGTTCAGCCGCCCGGCGGAGACGCCGGCGCTCCAGTAGAAGCCCTCGGCATCGCAGCTGCCGCCATCCGGACGCCCGGTCGCCTCGTCCAGCGTGGCGATCCGGGTCCGGTCCGACATCGCGCCGGTGTCCGGGTCGAAGCGCCAGCGGTCGATCCACGGGCCGCGGGAATCGGTGTGGAACATGGTGGCGCCGTCGGCGGTCCAGGCCAGTCCGTTGGAGACGGTCAGCCCCTCGACCTTGCGCTCCACCCGGCCCGACGGGTCGACGCGATACAGCGCCGCGATCGGCTGCCGCTGCGGCCGGTCGTCCATGGTGCCGACCCAGAAGGCGCCATCCGGCCCGACGCGGCCGTCATTCAGCCGGGTCTCCGGCCGATCCGCCTCGACCGTGCACAGATCCTGCCGCTCGCCCGTCTGCGGGTCGAACAGGATCACCCGGTCGCGCAGCGCCACCACCAGCCGGCCGGACGCGGCGAGGCCCAGCGAGCCGACCGCGCTCTCGAACCGCCAGGACCGGCGCTGCCTGGTCGGCAGGTCGACGGCATAGACCAGGCAGCCCGGAATATCGACGAAGTAGAGCTGCCGGGTTGTCTCGTCATAGACCGGGCTTTCCCCGACCCCGCAGGCGACGTCGGCGACGACAGTGAAATCCAGGGTCATGAGGCATCTCCGGAGGATGAGGTTCGCCAGAACCGGCGGCGGCGCACGGCGCCGTCATGGCCCAACGCGCAGAAGCCGGCGCCCTGGAAATGATCGGTCACCTGGGGCAGGGGCGACGGCTTGGGCTGGAAGGCCTCGGGCGCCGCGAAATCGATGGTGCGATCCTGCGGCCGGTAGCCCAGCGCGGCGGCCACCGAATTGTCCCACCAGGTCGCGTCGGTGCCGGAGACGCCGTAGACGGTGGTGCAGTCGATGTCCGGATGCTCCAGCCCGATCAGCACCAGCTGGGCCAGGTCGCGCGGGCTGATCCACACGGCCAGGCCGCGGGGGTCGACGGGCCGTTCGCCGGCATTGCCGATGCGGATCGCCAGGGTGCGCAGGCCCGCCTTCTCGAAATAGACCCCGGCCTCCAGCTCACCCCAGCATTTGCTGAGACCGTAGAGCCCGTCCGGCCGCATCTGGTCCTCGACCCCCACCCGGGCGTCGCGCGGATAGAAGCCGGTGACATGGTTGCTCGACGCCAGCACCACCCGGCCGATGCCGGCGCGGACCGCGGCCTCGTAGACATTGTGCGTGCCCAGCACATTGACCCGCAGCATGTCCTCGGCTGCGCGCTCATTCGGGTAGCCGGCGAAATGGACGATGGCGTCGGCGCCCTCGACCGCCGCGGTCAGCGCTGCCAAATCGGTGATGTCTACCTCCGCCCAGCTCTCATGTGCCGCCAGCTCGCCCGGATCGGCGAGGTCGAGGATGCGCACCGCGCCGATGCGGCCGGCCAGCGCCCGGCGCAGCACCCGGCCGACATTGCCCGACCCGCCGGTCAGGACGATCGACTTGGCGGAGGACAGGGACGCAGCGTCGCCGGTTCCGGCTGGGCTGCTGCTGCCGGGCGGGGCGGGTGGGGTCACGATTCACACTCCTTCGAACATCCGCTGCCGGGCATTCAGCACGTGCCGGCGCATGGCCTCCGCCGCGGCGCCGGCGTCCCGCCGGCGGATCGCATCCACGATCGCGACATGCTCGTCCTGCACGGCGCGGATCCGCTCCGGCGTCCGCATCCGGCTGAGATGGCGCGTGATGTTCATGCCGACGGCGATGTGCGAGGCCAGGGAGGACTGGACGGCGACATGATAGGGGTTGCGGGTCGCCCGGGCGATCGCCTCATGGAAGCGCTGGTCCTCATCGGCCCCCAGCTCGCCATTGCCCAGGCAGCGCTCCAGCGCCTCCAGCGCGTCCTCGATCTGCTTCAGGTCGGCCGGCTCCCAGCGCTCGGCGGCCAGGGAAGCGGCGACGGATTCGAGGCCGGCGCGGAACTCGAAGCAGCGCTGGACGTCGGCCAGCGAGCGCACCTGGGCGAAGCGCAGCACCGCCAGGTCCGGCTGTCGCCGGACATAGGAGCCGGAGCCCTGGCGCGAGACCACCAGCCCGTCCTGCCGCAGCCGGCCCAGCGCCTCGCGCACCACCGGGCGGGAGGCGCCGAAGCGTTCCGACAGCTCGGCCTCCGACGGCAGGCGGCTGTTCAGGGCGAAGTCGCCTTGCGCGATCAGGGTGACGATGCCGTCATAGACGACCTCGCTCAGCCGCGCCGGGGCGCCGCCGTCGCGGGGCAGGAGGCCGATCCCGGTGTCGCCCTCTGTGCCGCTCATCCCGCCGTCCCCCGACCCGCAAGTTGTCAAGATTGATCACGATACCATCCGTTCCAGCCTGATACCGATATCCGTCGCAGCCGGTCGGATTCCACGACTCTTTCTGGTGTTTGCGCTGCAGCAGGATCGAGCGACAGAAAACGTCCGAGAGAAGGCCGGCGCGGTTGTGATTTGTCAATATTTGTAATATGACCGGAGCGGCAAAGGAAGCGGATCGGCACGCATGGCGAAGCCGGCTCCGACACGCCGCACAGGGGAGGATCCAGGAATGGACGAGAAGCTCAGCGCCTCACCGCATGTGTTCGCCCGACGCATGGTTCTGAAGGGGCTGGCCGGTGTGGCGGCGATGCCGCTGGCGGTCCGGCTGGCCCATGCGCAGGCCGCCAAGGGCGAGGCGCCCGGCCTGGCGCAGCTGGTCAAGGACGGCAAGCTGCCGGCACTGGCCGACCGGCTGCCGGCCAGTCCGCTGGTGGTGCAGCCGCTGACCAAGGTCGGCACCTATGGCGGCACGCTGCATCGCGGCCTGCGCGGTTCCAGCGACCACAACGGCATCCTGCGCGTGGTCGGCAATCAGAGCCTGGTGCGCTGGGACCTCGGCTTCACCAAGGCCTTGCCGAACCTGGCGGAGAGCTGGGACGTCAACCCCGACGGCACCGAGTTCGTGTTCCATCTGCGCAAGGGCACCAAGTGGTCCGACGGCCATCCCTTCACCGCCGATGACATCGTCTTCTCGATCGAGGACTGCGCCAAGAACACCGAGCTCTACGGCTCGGTCCCGTCGCAGCTGACCATCGCCGGCAAGCCGGTGGTCGTGACCAAGGTCGACGATTTTACGGTGAAGTTCACCTTCGCCGCCCCCTATGCCACCTATCTTGAGACGCTGGCGACGCCGCTGGGCCAGCACCCGACGCTGTTCGCCAAGCACTACGCCAGCCAGTTCCACCCGAAGTACAACGACAAGGTCGGCGACCTGGTGAAGCAGGCCAACCTGCAGAAATGGACCGACCTGTTCCGGGCCAAGAACGGCGACATCGAGATCCCGCAGCGCTGGGGCAACCCGGAGAAGCCGACGCTGGACCCCTGGGTGGTGGTCGAGCCCTATGTCGGCGGCGCCACCCGCGTGGTGATGAAGCGCAACCCGTATTTCTGGCAGGTCGATACCGAGGGCAACCAGCTGCCCTATATCGACGAGCTGTATTTCGGCATCTCGCAGGACGTCGAATCGCTGCTGCTCGACGCCATCTCCGGCAAGCTCGACATCCAGGAGCGGCACATCAACCTGCTGCAGAACAAGCCGACCCTGTCGCAGAACAGGGAAAAGGGCGGCTACCGGCTGATCGAGCTGGAACCGTCGGCGGCGCAGCAGTGCCAGATCTATCTGAACATGTGCCACAAGGACCCGAAGCTGAAGGCCTTCTTCGCCAACAAGGAGGTGCGGCAGGCACTGTCGCTGGGCATCGACCGGGGCGAGATCATCGAGCTGGTCTATTTCGGCCAGTCGGAGCCGTACCAGGCCGGGCCGCGGCCGGGCCATCCCTGGTACCACGAGACGCTGGCCCGGCAGTTCACTGATTTCGACGCCGACAAGGCGAACGCCATGCTCGACAAGGCGGGCTACGACAAGAAGGGCGCCGACGGTTTCCGCCAGCACCCGGACGGCAGCAAGATCTTCTTCTCGATCGACGTCATCCCGACGCTCTACGCCGACCTGGTCGACGTGCTGGAGCTGGTGAAGCGCCACTGGGTCGGCATCGGCATCGACATCAAGGTCAACACCATCGAGCGGGCGCTGTACTACACCCGCGGCGACAGCAACGACCATGACGCGCAGGTGTGGCCGGGCCCGGGCGGGCTGGACCCGATGTTCGACCCGCGCGACTTCTTCGCCCAGCACCCGCAGGGGTCGCGCTACGCCATTCCCTGGACGCTCTGGTATGTCTCCAACGGCCAGTCGGGCGAGGAGCCGCCGGAGAGCCAGAAGCAGCGCATGAAGCTGTTCGACGAGGCGCGCAGCACCTCCGACCTCGACAAGCGGGCCGCGACCATGAAGCAGCTGCTGGACCTGACCGCCGAGGCGTTCGAGACGGTGGGCATCTGCCTCGCCGTCAACTCCTTCGGCGTGGTCAAGACCAACCTGATCAACGCGCCGGAGAAGGAGCCGGATTCCTGGACCTGGCCGAACCCTGGCCCGGCCATGCCGCAGCAGTTCTTCTTCACGAGCTGAGGGGCTCGCGGACCAGAGAATCGATGAGCCAACCCTAAGCTGTCATTGCCGGGCTTGACCCGGCAATCCAGGGGCCACCGGGAACCGCCCCGGAAAGCCCCTGGATCCCCGGGTCAAGCCCGGGGATGACACGTCGGAAAAAGCACTCTCGTTTGCAGCATCAATTCGCGAACCAGTCCTGACGGTCTTCCTCCCGCCGCTCAGCGTCCGCATCGAGGAGAGCCCCGGATGCTCCGCTTCATCGCCAAGCGCCTGCTGTGGATGGTGCCCGCGCTCTTCGCGGTCAGCTTCCTCGCCTTCGTCCTGATCCAACTGCCGCCCGGCGACTTCGTCACCAGCTACATCGCGACGCTGGCCAGCTCCAACGAGATCGTCGACCAGAACGCCGCGGCGGCGCTGCGCGAACGCTTCGGCCTGAACGACCCGATGCTGGTGCAGTATGGCAAATGGATCGTCGGCATCCTCACCCGCGGCGATTTCGGCCTGTCCTTCGAATGGCAGCAGCCGGTCAGCGACCTGATCTGGGAGCGGATGGCCCTGACCCTGGTCCTGACCCTCGCCACCCTGATCGCGACCTGGGCCATCGCCCTGCCGATCGGCGTCTATTCCGCGGTGCGGAAATACTCGATCGGCGACTACATCGTCACCACCATCACCTTCGCCGGGCTGGCCATCCCGTCCTTCCTGCTGGCGCTGGTGCTGATGTATGTCGCCGCCATCGAGTTCGGGCAGGACGTCAGCGGCCTGTTCTCGCCGGAATTCGAGAAGGCGCCCTGGAGCATCGCCAAGACCTGGAACCTGCTGCAGCATCTGTGGATCCCGGTGCTGATCCTGGCCGTCTCCGGCACCGCCAGCCTGATCCGGGTGATGCGGGCGAACATGCTGGACGAGATCCACAAGCCCTATGTCACCACCGCCCGCGCCAAGGGCCTGTCCGAGTTCCGGCTGCTGCTGAAATACCCGGTGCGGGTGGCGCTGAACCCGTTCATCTCCACCCTGGCCTGGCTGCTGCCGAACCTGGTCTCCGGCTCGATCGTGGTGGCGATCGTGCTGAACCTGCCGACCGCGGCGCCGCTGCTGCTGCAGTCGCTGATGGCGCAGGACATGTACCTGGCCGGCGCCTTCGTGCTGCTGATCTGCGCCCTGACGCTGATCGGGTCCCTGATCAGCGACATCCTGCTGGCGCTGGTCGACCCGCGCATCCGCCTCGAATAGCCGGAGGGTTCATGACCGACCTCGCGACCGCCGCGCCCGCCGGCCAGCTCGCCGTCGCCTCGCAATGGCAGCTGATCTGGTGGGCATTCCGCCGCCACAGGCTGGCCATGGCCTCGCTGGTGATCGTGATCATCCTCTATGTGGTCGCGGCCGTGCCCGGGTTCTTCGCCATCAACGATCCCAGCCAGCAGAACGCCCGCGCCGCCTTCCACCCGCCACAGGGGATCCACCTGTTCGACCGGGCCGAGGGTGGCGGCCTGCAGGTCGGCCTGTACTTCCACCCGCACAAGCTGACCCGGGACCCGGAGACGCTGGCCGCGGTCTACAAGGAGGACCCGGCCCGCAAGGTCGGCATCTCGCTGTTCGGCCGCGGCTACGCGTATTCGGTGCTGGGGCTGTTCACCACCGACATCCACCTCATCGCCTCGGCCGACCCGAAGCAGCCGCTGTTCCTGTTCGGCACCGACCGGCTCGGCCGCTGCGTCTGGAGCCGGATCATGCAGGGCGCCCAGATCTCGCTGTCGGTCGGCCTCGTCGGCGTGTTCCTGTCGCTTGCCATCGGCCTGATCCTCGGCGGCATCTCCGGCTATTACGGCGGCAAGCCGGATTTCGTGATCCAGCGGGTGATCGAATTCGTGCTGGCCCTGCCGACGATCCCGATCTGGCTGGCCATGGCCGCGGCCCTGCCGCAGGACTGGCCTGCCATCACCCAGTACTTCATGATCACCGTGATCCTGTCGCTGACCGGCTGGGCCCAGCTGGCCCGTGTCGTCCGCGGCCGGTTCCTGTCGCTCCGGACCGAGGAGTTCGTCACCGCCGCCCGGCTCGACGGCTGCGGCGAGGGGCGGATCATCTTCCGGCACATGATGCCGAGCTTCCTCAGCCACATCATCGCCTCGGTGACCCTGGCGATCCCGGCCATGATCCTGGCCGAGACGGCGCTGTCCTTCCTCGGCCTCGGGCTGCAGCCGCCGACCATCTCCTGGGGCGTGCTGCTGCGCGAGGCGCAGAACATCCGGTCGATCGCCACGGCCCCCTGGCTGTTCGCGCCCGGCGCCTTCGTGGTGGTCGCGGTGATGGCGCTCAACCTGCTCGGCGACGGCCTGCGTGACGCGGCCGATCCCTACAACAAGTGATGGCGGAGCGCTCGATGACGAACCCTCCGGCCGCCCCCGTGCCGTTCCCGGGCCGCCCCAAGCCCGTCCTGGCGGTGCGCGACCTGGTGACCCATTTCCCGACCCGCGCCGGGCTGGTCAAGGCGGTGGACGGCGTGTCCTTCGCGGTCGAGCGCGGCAAGACCCTCTGCGTCGTCGGCGAGAGCGGCTCGGGCAAGAGCGTCACCGCCCGTTCGATCCTGCAGATCGTCGACCAGCCCGGCCGCATCGTCTCCGGCGAGATGGTGCTGAACCGGGCCGACGGCAGCAGCGTCGACCTGGCGAAGCTGCATCCGCGCGGCCGGGCCATCCGCCGGGTGCGCGGCCGCGAGATCGCGATGATCTTCCAGGAGCCGATGTCGTCGCTGTCGCCGATCCACACGGTCGGCGACCAGATCATCGAGGTGCTGCGCCTGCATCTCGGCCTCGGCAAGGCCGCAGCCCGGGCGCGGACGATCGAGCTGCTGAAGCAGGTCGAGATCCCGCGGCCGGAGCGGGCGATCGACCGCTACACCTTCGAGTTCTCCGGCGGCATGCGCCAGCGCGCCATGATCGCCATGGCCCTGGCCTGCAACCCGCAGCTGCTGATCGCCGACGAGCCGACGACGGCGCTGGACGTCACCACTCAGGCCGAGATCCTGGACCTGATCAAGCGGCTGCAGGCCGAATACGGCATGGCGGTTCTGTTCATCACCCATGACATGGGCGTGGTGGCCGAGATCGCCGACGACGTGCTGGTGATGTATCACGGCAAGGTGGTGGAGCACGGGCCGGTCGACCGCATCTTCCACGCGCCGCAGGAGCCCTACACGAAGATGCTGATCGGCTCGGTCCTCAAGCTCGAGGACAAGGCCGAGATCCGGCTGAAGCGTCCGCCGCTGCCGGCCGACCGCCCGCCGGTGGTCGAGGTCGAGGGCCTGCGCATGCAGTTCGGCACCGGCAGCGCCGCCTTCGCCGCCGTCGACGGCGTGTCGCTGCAGGTGAGGGCAGGGGAGACGCTGGGCATCGTCGGCGAATCCGGCTCCGGCAAGACCACGATGGGGCGTTGCCTGCTGCGGGTCTATGACCCGACCGGCGGCGCCATCCGCTACCGCCGCGCCGACAATTCGGTGGTCGACCTGGCCAAGGCCGACAAGCCGACGCTCGCCTCCTGCCGGCGCGAGATCCGGATGATCTTCCAGGACCCGGTCTCCTCCCTCAACCCGCGCATGACCGTGGCCCAGGTGATCGGCGAGCCGTTGCTGGTCAACGGCATCGCCAGGGGCAAGGAGCTGGACGAGCGCGTCGCCGGGCTGATGCGCCAGGTCGGGCTCGAACCGGCCTGGCGCGAGCGCTATCCGCATGCCTTCTCCGGCGGCCAGCGCCAGCGCATCGGCATCGCCCGCGCCATCGCGCTGAACCCTCGCGTCATCGTCGCCGACGAGGCGACCTCGGCGCTCGACGTCTCGCTGCGCTTCCAGGTGCTGGACCTGCTGCTGAAGCTGCAGGACGAGCTGGACCTCGCCTACATCTTCATCAGCCACGACATCGGCGTGATCCGCTACATGTGCGACCGCGTCGGGGTGATGTATCGCGGCCGGCTGGTCGAGATCGGCGAGGCCGAGGCCGTGTGCGAGGCGCCGGCCCATGACTACACCAGGGCGCTGATCTCCGCCGTGCCGCGGCCCGACCCGCGCCGCCGCAGCATCCACAACCGCATCCGGTATACCGAAGAGCGGAGCCTCGCCCGATGAAGATCACCGACATCCGGACCTTCCTGATGCAGGCGGGGCCGCCGGATCCCGACAAATGGGCGACGGATGGCCGGCTCGGCGAGGCGGCGATCGCGGAGGGCAAGCTCGGCGGCTTCCGCAACTGGCTGTTCGTGAAGGTCTATACCGACGCCGGCATCGTCGGCATCGGCGAATGCTCCGGCTGGCCGCGGGTGATCGAGACCGCGGTGCAGGACCTGAAGGCCCTGCTGATCGGCGAGGACCCGACGCATATCGAGCGGCTGTGGCAGAAGATGCAGGTCGCGACGATGGGGCACGGCATGCTCGGCACCGTCGGCGCCGGCGCCATGACCGGCATCGATGTCGCGCTGTGGGACATCAAGGGCAAGGCGCTGGGCGTGCCGGTATGGAACCTGCTCGGCGGCAAGATGCGCGACCGGATCCCGATCTACTCCCACGCCAACACGGCCGAGGCGGCGCTGGCGGTGAAGAGCCACGGCATCCGGACGATCAAATGCGGTGGCGTCGCCGACCCGGTGCGCAAGGTGGCGACGCTGCGCGAGGCGGTGGGCGACGAGGTCGACATCGCCATCGACCTGCACGGCCCGCCCTGGCTGACCCCGGCCGACGCGGCGCGGCTGGCGCGGGCACTCGAACCCTACAACCTGCTGTGGATCGAGGACCCGATCGCACCCGACAATCTGGACGGCTACAAGCGCATCCGCGACGCCGCCCATGTGCCGCTGGCGGCGGGCGAGCGCATGGCGACGATCTTCGGCGAGCGCGAGCTGATCGAGCGCGAGCTGGTCGACGTCATCCAGCCCGACACCGGCCGGGCCGGCGGCCTGACCCAGATGAAGAAGATCGCGGCGATGGCGGAGGCGCATCACATCATGATGGCGCCGCATTCCGGCTCGCTCGGCCCCGTCGCCGAATATGCGGCGCTGCATCTGCTGGCCGCGATCCCGAACGCGCTGATCCTGGAGCGGCTGGACGCCGACTGGCCCGGCCGCGCCCGGACCGTGGTGCCGCATCCGCTGCAGGAAGGCGGCTCGATCGCCGTGCCTGACGCGCCGGGCCTGGGCTGCGACATCGACGAGGATTTCGTCGCGCGCTTCCCGAGCGAGCGCAACGTCGCCGTCCCCGGCTCCGACCGCTCCTACGCGCCGGGCACCCACCAGGAGCACGTGTACGTCCAGACAAGGCTGCGGCGGGCGCCGTATTTCAGCGGGCGGTGAAGCCCAGATGCCAGCGACCCCATGACTTGGTCGTCATCCCGTGCGCGCTGCGGCGCGAAGTGCCGCTGCGCAGACACGGGATCTCGGTGCGGTCATCAAGAGATCCCGGG
>NZ_JBCNNF010000086.1:0-19576 GCF_039594555.1 Inquilinus sp. | reverse complement strand
GGCGCGGTTGGCGACGGCGGCCGACACCACCTCGACATCGAGCGTGTTGGCGAAGAACAGGAACTGCTCGAACTGATGCGAAGCGATGTCGGTCAGGATGCCGCCATAGCGCGCCCGCTTGAAGAACCAGTCGGGCCGCGTCTTGGCGTTGAGGCGGTGTGGTCCGAGGCCGACGGTGTTGATGACCTTGCCGATCGCGCCGGCCTGCACCAGCTCGCCCGCCTTGACGGTGGACCGGGTCTGGAAATGCTCGGAGTAGCAGATCGAGTAGATCCGGCCGGTTTCGGCCTGCACCCGCCGCACCTCGGCCAACTGCTCCAGCGTGGTCATGCCCGGCTTGTCGGACAGATAGTCCTTGCCGGCCCGCATCACGGCGATGCCGAGCGGCGCCCGGTCGGCCGGGATGCCGGCCGAGGTGACCAGCTTGATCGACGGATCGTCCAGGATGGCGCGCGGGTCGGCGACGCGCTTCGCCTGCGGGTAGCGGGCCTGGAACGGGCCGGCGAGGTCGTCCTCCGGCGCGTGGAAGGCGACGAACTCGCCCCCAGCGCCGAGCAGCGCGTCGACCTGCCCGAAGATGTGGTTGTGGTTGATGCCAATGGCGGCGAAGCGGATGGTCATTCCCAAGTCCCGGTTCAGCGTTTCATGCCGGTGGTGGCGACGCCCTCGATCAGAAGGCGCTGGAAGAACAGGAAGAAGAAGAACACCGGCAGCAGCGTCAGGACGGACATGGCGAACAGCGCGCTCCAGTCCGACTTGCCGGTGGAATCGACGAAGTTCCTGAGGCCGAGCTGGACCGTGTAGGAGCCCATGTCGTTCAGGTAGATCAAGGGCGCGAAGAAATCGTCCCAGGTCCAGATGAAGGAGAAGATCGCCGCGGTGGCCAGCACCGGCTTCGACAGCGGCAGGATGATCTTCCAGTAGATCTTCCACGGGCTGCAGCCATCCATCATCGCCGCCTCGTCCAGCTCGCGCGGGATGCCGCGGAAGAACTGCACCATCAGG
This sequence comes from Inquilinus sp., assembly GCF_039594555.1. Taxonomy (GTDB): domain Bacteria; phylum Pseudomonadota; class Alphaproteobacteria; order DSM-16000; family Inquilinaceae; genus Inquilinus. The sequence goes on along the minus strand of NZ_JBCNNF010000086.1, from coordinate 18,571 downwards.
AAGATGAAGAAGGCGTCGGAGGCCAGGTATTTCGGCACCACCAGCGGCAGGAAGGTGTCGACCCAGTCCAGGTTCAGGAACAGCACATATTGCGGGATCAGGGTCACGTGGTAGGGCAGCATCAGCGTGCCCAGCATCAGCGCGAACCAGAAGCCGCGGCCGGGGAAGCGCAGCCGGGCGAAGGCGAAGGCGGTCAGCGAGCAGGCGAAGACGTTGCCGACCACCGACAGCCCCGAGATCACCGCCGAGTTCCAGAAGAACTGGCCGAAGCTGATGTCCAGCCCGCTCCAGCCCCGGATATAGGCGTCGAGGCTGAAGCTGCTCGGCCACAGCGAGGCCGAGGAGAAGATCTGGCTGTCGTCCTTGAACGAGCTGGCCAGCATCCACAGCAGCGGATACAGCATCGCCAGCGAGCAGGCGCACAGCGCGATGTGGATCAGCAGCGACCGCGACAGCGGGCGGCGGGCCGGGCCGCCGAGAGCGACGTCACTCATCGTAATGCACCCAGTAGCGCGCCGAGAGGAAGGAGAAGGCGGTGAACAGCGCGATGATCACGACCAGCACCCAGGCCAGCGCCGAGGCGTAGCCCATGCGGAAGTTGCTGAAGGCCTCCTGGTACAGGTACAGCGTGTAGAACAGGGTCGAGTCGATCGGCCCGCCGGTGCCCTCGCTGATGATGAAGGCCGGGGTGAAGGCCTTGAACGCCTCGATCGTCTGGATCACGGCGTTGAAGAACACCACCGGGGTCAGCAGCGGCAGGGTGATGCGCCAGAACCTGTGCCAGGGCTTGGCGCCGTCGATCGACGCCGCCTCGTACAGGTCGCGCGGGATCTGCCGCAGGCCGGCGAGGAAGATGATCATCGGCGACCCGAACTGCCAGACGCTGAGGATCACCAGCGTCGACAGCGCGTAGCTGGGGTTGGAGATCCAGCTCGGCCCCTGGATGCCGAAGATCGCCAGAGCCTGGTTGATCAGCCCGTTGCCGGCGAAGAGCTGCCGCCACAGCACGGCGATGGCGACGCTCGCGCCCAGCAGCGACGGCAGGTAGAACAGCGCCCTGTAGACCGGCAGCCCGGCGATGCCCTTGTTCAGCAGCATCGCCACGCCGAGGGCGAAGGCCAGCTTCAAGGGCACCGCGAACAGCACGAACAGGAAGGTGACCTTCATCGAGGACAGGAACTTCGGATCGGCCGTGGCGATGCGGACGTAGTTCGCCGCCCCGATCCAGCGCGGGTCCTGCAGCAGGTCGAAATCGGTGAAGGACAGGTAGAGCGAGACCAGGATCGGCCCGGCGGTCAGGCCGATGAACCCGATCAGCCACGGCGTCAGGAACATGTAGCCCGAGAGGGTGCGGGACGTGATCCGCCGCCTCCCCCGCGCCCGTTCCGCCCTGCCTGAGGCCTGCACCGCGATGGTCATTGGCGTCACCCGCGATCGAGAATGCTGTTGGCTTCGTCGACGAACTGCTTGGCGCCGTCGGCCGGCGTCGCCTGCTCGAACCCGACCAACTGGTTCACCCGCTTCAGCAGGAAGGCGATCTCGCCCGCGCCCTTGGGCGCCGAGGGCGGCAGGGGGCCGACCTTGTCGGTGACGAAGGAGATGTAGTCGAGCGCGATCTTGTTCTGCGGATCGAGCGTCGGACCCACCACGTCGCGCAGCGCCTTCGAGGCCGGGACCCCGCGCTCGACGCCCAGCACCTTCCCCGCCTCCGGGTCGGTCACATAGTAGTTGACCACGCGCACCGCCTCCTCCGCGACCTTGCTGCGGGCGCTGATGCTCCACAGCATCGACGGCTTCAGGTACTGGCCCGGCTTGGTGCCCGGCCCGCCGCTGGGCTGCATGGTCATGTCCAGCTTGGTCTTGACCAGCGCCTGATGCGCCACGAGCTGGTTGGAGTTGGTGCTGATCGCCGCGGCCTTGCCCAGCGCCAGCATGGTGCTCTCCGGCGAGTCCTTGTCCAGCGCCTGGATATCGGCGGGCGGCACGGCGCCCTTCTGGCGCAGCCCGTGCCAGAAGCCGAACCAGTCCTCCATGTCCTTGGCGTCGAAGCCCAGCCGGCCCTCGGCGGTGTACAGCGACTTGCCGCGCTGGCGGGTCCAGCAGTCGAGCGACGGCTCGACGCCGCCGGCATCCTGCAGGCCCCAGTAGCCCGGCTTCTTCTGGGCCACCTTCGCCGACCAGTCGCCCCACTGCGCCCAGCTCCAGTCCCAGGACGGGGTCTCGACGCCGAGCTGCTTGATGGTCTCGGCGTCGTAGACGAAGGCGGTGGAGTTGTTGCCGAGATTGACGCCGTACAGCTTGCCGTCGACCCGGCCGCAATCGATCGCGTCCTTGCCGAAATCATCGATCTTCAGGATCGAGGGCATGAAGTCGTCGAACGCCAGCAGCGCCCCGCGCCGGGCGTATTCGACGATGTAGCGGTAATCCATCTGGATCAGGTCGGGCGCGTTGCGGCCGGCGGTCTGGGTGGCCAGGCGCGGCCAGTAATCAGGCCAGCCCAGCGTCTCGCCGGTGATGCCGACGCCGGAATGCGCGCCTTCGTACAGCTTGTTGACCTTGTTGGTGCGGTCGGCCCGTTCCTTCGAGCCCCACCAGAACATGCGCAGCCGCGTGTCCTCGGCCAGCGCCGGCATGGAAAGGCCGGAGGCGGCCAGGGCGCCCAGGGCCGCCCCCGCCTTCAGCACCTGCCTGCGATTCGTGGTCAGCGTCGCCATCTCGTGTTCCTCCTCTGCTTCGCGCCCCTTCTCCCCGAAGGCGCTGGTCGTTGTCCCTGCGTCAGCCGCGGCCGGGCATGGCGGTCATGCCGCCTGCAGGCGGCCCGCTGCTGCCGATGATGAAGGGAATGGTCCCGGGCCCCCGGGATGCCGCGCGCGATGCGATCCCCGCCGCCCCCGCGGGACGGACCGGCCCGGAAACAGCGAGACCGGCGACGCCGATCCCGGCCTCCAGGGCGTGCCTGCGGCTCGACCGCAGCGGCGTCATCGCGTTCCTCCTGATGCTTCGCCCCGTCGATGGGCGCGGCGTTGCAAGCGGTGGTCGGTTGGTGCCTGAGGCAGGCCTTCGACCGAAGGCCGGCGAGACGATGTTATAACCAGTTGGTTACAAGCTAGATCGATGCGATGATGGCTGTCAACACGAACCCCGGCGGCGGCGCTGCGTCGCCCCCGGCCCTGACCGAGGCCGCCCAGACGTGAGCATCAGCGACGAGACCATCGACGCCCCGACGAAAGATACGCCGAAGCGCACCGCCGCCAAGGCCGTGCGCGACCCGGAACGCACCAGCGCGGCGATCCTCGCCGCCGCGGTGAAGGAGTTCATGGAGAAAGGGTACAGCGGCGCGCGCATCAACGAAATCGCCAAGCGCGCCGGCGCCAACAAGCGCATGCTGTACCATTATTTCGGCGACAAGGAGGCGCTGTACCTGGCGGTGCTGGAGGGCGCCTATGTCGCCATCCGCTCGGCCGAGAGCAAGCTGCACCTGGCCGATCACGACCCGGTCGACGGCATCCGCGAGCTGGCGCTGTTCACCTGGCGCTATTTCATCGAGCATCCGGAGTTCCTCAGCCTGCTGGCGACCGAGAACCTGATGAAGGCCAAGCATCTGAAGCGCTCGGCCCGCATCTTCGACCTGCACTCTCCCCTGGTCGCCGTGATCTCGGAGCTGCTGAAGCGCGGCGCCGCCAAGGGCGTGTTCCGGGCCGATGCCGACCCGGTGAAGGTCTATGTCAGCATCGCCTCGCTGGGCGCCTTCTACCTGTCGAACCGCTACACGCTGTCGACCATCTTCCGGCGGGAGCTGACCGAACCCAAGGCCCTGGCCGAATGGGGCGACCACATCGCCGAGATGATCCTGGCGTCGCTGCGCCCCTGATCCTTGGTTCAACCGGCGCCGCGGCCTCTTGACGCGCGGGGCCGTTCCGTGGTCGGCTAGTAACCAGTTGGTTACAATCATGGCCGGGAATTTCCCCCGTGCCGCAAGGGGAGGGAAGCATGGCCACCCAGCGCCTCGGGCTCATCATGCACGGCGTCACCGGCCGCATGGGCTACAACCAGCATCTGGTGCGCTCGATCTGCGCCATCCGCGACCAGGGCGGCGTGCTGCTGCCGAATGGCGACCGGGTGATGCCCGACCCAATCCTGGTCGGCCGCAATGCCGAGAAGGTCGAGCAGTTGGCCAGGCGCCACGGCATCGCCCGCTGGAGCGACGATCTCGACAAGGCCCTGGCCAGCCGCGACGACACGCTGTTCTTCGACGCCGGGTCGACCCAGATGCGGGCCGAGCTGCTGACCCGCGCCATCGACGCCGGGAAGCATGTCTATTGCGAGAAGCCGATCTCCGAGACGCTGGAGGTCGCGACCAGGCTGGCCCGCCACGCCGACGCCCGCGGCATCCGCCACGGTGTGGTCCAGGACAAGCTGTTCCTGCCCGGGCTGCAGAAGATCCGCATGCTGCGGGATTCCGGCTTCTTCGGCCGGATCTTCGCGGTGCGCGGCGAGTTCGGCTACTGGGTGTTCGAGGGCGACTGGCAGCCGGCGCAGCGGCCGAGCTGGAACTACCGCAAGGGCGATGGCGGCGGCATCATTTTGGACATGCTGTGCCACTGGCGCTACGTGCTGGACAACCTGTTCGGCGAGGTGAAGTCGGTCAGCTGCCTGGGCGCCACCCATATCCCGGAGCGGGTGGACGAGAACGGCAAGCGCTACGCCGCCGATGCCGACGACGCGGCCTATGCCACCTTCCAGCTCGAGGGCGGGGTGATCGCCCACATCAACTCCTCCTGGGCCGTGCGGGTGCGGCGCGACGACCTGGTGACCTTCCAGGTCGACGGCACCCATGGCTCGGCCGTGGCCGGGCTGACCCGCTGCTTCACCCAGCACCGGGTGAACACGCCGCGGCCGGTGTGGAACCCGGACCAGCCGCAGACCATGAAGTTCCTCGACCAGTGGGAAGAGGTGCCGGACAACGTCGTCCACGACAACGGCTTCAAGGTGCAGTGGGAGGATTTCATCCGCCACGTCGCCGCCGGCACGCCCTGGAAGTTCACCCTGTGGGAGGGCGCCAAGGGCGTGCAGCTGGCCGAGGCCGGGCTGCAGAGCTGGGCCGAGCGGCGCTGGGTCGACCTGCCGGCGCTGGAGCGCTGAGCCATTATGGCGTCGCTCACCCTCCCCCGCGCCGGCGGCGGTCTCGAGACCTACGCGATCCGCAACGCGCCTTTGCCGATGCCGGCCCCGGGCAGCGCCCCGGCCTTCAACCGGGTCGCCTATGCCGCGGCGCATGTCGTGGCCGACCCGCTGGCCGACAACGATCCCTGGCTGGACACGGCGGTCGACTGGAACCGCACCATCGCCTTCCGCCACTATCTCTGGGATCTCGGCCTTGGCGTGGCCGAAGCGATGGACACCGCCCAGCGCGGCATGGGGCTGGACTGGCCGACCGCCAAGGCGCTGATCGGCCGCGCCCTGGCCGGGGCGAAGGAGCGGCCGGGCGCCGTGATCGCCTGCGGCGCCGGCACCGACCACCTGCCGCCCGGCCCCGGCGTCACCATCGCCGACGTGATCGCAGCCTATGAGCAGCAGATCGAGGCGGTGGAAGGCCTGGGCGGCCGGGTGATCCTGATGGCCAGCCGGGCGCTGGCCGTCGCGGCCAAGGGGCCGGACGACTATGTCCGCGTCTATGGTCATATTCTGCGCCAGGTGAAGCAGCCGGTGATCCTGCACTGGCTCGGCGAGATGTTCGACCCGGCCCTGGCCGGCTATTGGGGCGACGCCGACCACGACCGGGCGATGGACACCTGCCTGGCCGTGATCCGCGACAGCGCCGCCAAGGTCGACGGCATCAAGATCTCGCTGCTGTCGAAGGAGAAGGAGATCGCGATGCGCCGCCGGCTGCCGGCGGGCGTGCGCATGTACACCGGCGACGACTTCAACTACGCCGAGCTGATCGCCGGCGACGAGCAGGGCTACTCCGACGCGCTGCTCGGCATCTTCGACGCCATCGCCCCCGCCGCCTCGGCCGGGCTGGCGCGGCTGACCGCCGGCGACGAGGCCGGGTTCCACGACATCCTGGCGCCGACCGTGCCGCTGAGCCGGCACATCTTCAAGGCGCCGACCCGCTTCTACAAGACCGGGGTCGTGTTCCTGGCTTATCTGAACGGCCTGCAGGACCATTTCCTGATGATCGGCGGCCAGCAGAGCACCCGGTCGCTGCCGCATCTGGCCGAGCTGTTCCGCCTGGCCGACGCCGCCCGCGTGCTGCGCGACCCGGACCTGGCGGTGCAGCGGATGCGCAAGGTCCTGGCGCTGGGCGGGGTGGAATGAGGCAGCTGTCGCAGGCTTTCCCGTTCATCCTCCCCCTCCCCTTGCGGGAGGGGGTAGGGGGAGGGGATTGCCGACGGCAGGGCCGCTCCCTAATCCGGGGCACCGCTCTTGCGGCACGAGCCCCCTCCCCCTGCCTCCCTCCCGCAAGGGGAGGGGGAGGATATAGGGCTAAGCTGCGCTCGCCCGGAGTCTGCGAATGACCGCCCCCCGCCTGCGCGTCGTCGAGGCCCGGCTGTATGAGCGGCCGGTGCGGTTCCGGCTGCCCTTCCGCTTCGGCGCCGCCACCGTCACCGCGGCGCCGCAGGCCTTCCTGCGGCTGACGGTCGAGGCCGCGGACGGCCGCCGGGCCGAAGGACAGGCGGCCGAGCTGATGGTGCCGAAATGGTTCGACAAGGACCCGGCCCTCTCCGAGCAGCAGAACTTCGACCAGCTGCGCCGGTCGCTCGCCCTCGCCCGCCCGTTCTATCTGGACGGCCCCCCTGCCCCGGCCTTCGCGCTGAGCGCCGCGATCGAGCCGCGGCAGCACGCCGCCTGTGCGGCCGAAGGGCTGGGCGGGCTGATCGCCTCCTTCGGCCTCGCCCTGTTCGACCGCGCCGTGATCGACGCGCTGTGCCGGATCGAAGGGATCGACGCGGTCACGGCGGTGCGCGGCAACCGGATCGGCCTGACCGCCGCCACCGCCCCGGATCTCGGGGATTTCGACCTCGGCCTGTTCCTGGCCGGGCTGGCGCCCGCCAACCACATTTACGCCCGGCACACGGTCGGGCTGGCCGACCCGGTCACCACCGCCGAGATCGCCGAGCCTCTCAATGACGGGCTGCCGCAGAGCCTGGAGCAGGCGATCGCCGCCTATGGCCACAGCCATTTCAAGCTGAAGCTGAGCGGCCAGGCCGAGTCCGACCTGGGCCGGCTGCGCCGGATCGCCGCCGTGCTGGACCGGCTGCCGGACTACCGCGTCACCCTGGACGGCAACGAGCAGTTCGCCGAGGCCGGGCGGGTGGCGGAGTTCTGGGACCGCCTCGCCGCCGACCCTGCCCTGGCCCGGCTGCGATCCGCGGTGCTTTTCCTGGAGCAGCCGATCGCCCGCGCCCGGGCGCTGGCCGAGCCGATCCATGCCCTGGCCGAGCGCGTGCCGGTCGAGATCGATGAATCCGACGCCGAGATCGGCGTGTTCCCGAGGGCGCGCACGCTGGGCTATCGCGGCATCTCCTCGAAATCCTGCAAGGGCTTCCACCGGGCGCTGCTGAACCGGGCCCGGATCGCCAAATGGAGCGCCGAGGACGGAATCCGCTACTTCCTGTCGGCCGAGGACCTGACGACCCAGGGCGGCGTCGCCCTGCAGCAGGACTTGGTGCTGGCGGCGCTGGGCGGCACCGGCCATGTCGAGCGCAATGGCCATCACTATGTCGACGGCATGGCCGGCGCGCCCGCGGCCGAGCAGCGCGCCTTCCTGGCCGCCCACCCCGACCTCTATGCCGATGCCGGCGGCCGCGCCCGCCTGAGCATCCGCGGCGGGCGTCTCGCCATCGGCTCGGTGCTGGCCGCGCGCGGCCTGGGCACCGCCCTCACCCCCGACTGGTCGGCGATGGCCGACGGATCGACGGAGATCTGATCCATGGCGACCGAAGGTCTGTCGATCAACCTCGCCACCACCCGCATGCAATGGGACATGCGCCAGGCGGCCGAAGCCTGCCTGGGCCACGGCATCACCGCCATCGCCCCCTGGCGCGACCAGGTGCAGAAGATCGGCCTGGACGAGGCGGCGCGGATCGTCCGCGACAACGCCTTCCAGGTCACCGGCCTGTGCCGCGGCGGCATGTTCCCGGCCGGCGACCCGGAGGCGCGGCAGGCCGCGATCGACGACAATCTGCGCGCGGTGGACGAGGCGGCGGCGCTGGGCGCCGACTGCCTGGTGCTGGTGGTCGGCGGGCTGCCGCAGGGCTCGCGCGATATCGGCGCAGCCCGGCAGATGGTGGCCGACGGCATCGCCGCCATCCTGCCGCATGCCCGGGCCAGCGGCATCCCGCTGGCGATCGAGCCGCTGCACCCGATGTACGCGGCCGACCGCGCCTGCGTGAACACGCTGAAGCAGGCGCTGGACATCTGCGACCTGCTGGGCGACGGCATCGGTGTCGCCATCGACGTCTACCATGTCTGGTGGGACCCGGAGCTGATGCCGCAGATCGCCCGCGCCGGCGCCGAGGGGCGCATCCTGGCGCATCACATCTGCGACTGGCTGGTGCCGACCACGGACCTGCTGCTGGACCGCGGCATGATGGGCGACGGGGTGATCGACCTGCGCGGCATCCGCGCCGCGATCGAGGCCGCAGGCTTTACCGGGCCGCAGGAGGTCGAGATCTTCTCGGCCGAGACCTGGTGGAAGCGCCCGGGCGACGAGGTCTTGAAGACCTGCATCGAGCGCTACGAGACGCATTGCACGCTGTAAGAGCAAATCGCTGGGTACAAATGTCGCCAATCCCAGAACCGTCATCGCGAGGAGCGAAGCGACGTGGCGATCCAGGGGTCCGTGCCGCTGGATCGCCACGCCCCTGCGGGGCTCGCGATGACGGTTCCGGGTTGGCCTGGACCGCACGATCGGACGTGACGGGCACTCTGTAACGGAGGCGAGGATGGGCGAAGGCAAGACGAGGGTCGCGCTGGTCGGAACCGGCCATCGCGGCGCCGGGACCTGGGGCCGGGAGCTGCTGGCCCAGGTCGGCGACGTGGTCGAGATGGTTGGGCTGTGCGACCAGAACCCGCTGCGGCTGGAGCGGGCGCGGGCGGCAATCGGTGTCGACGCGCCGACCTATACCGATCTCGGCGCCATGCTGCGCGAGACCCGGCCGGACCGGCTGATGGTGTGCAGCCGCGACAGCGTGCATGACGAGCACATCGTGCAGGCGCTGGAAGCCGGCGTCGACGCGATGACCGAGAAGCCGATGACCACGACGGCGGAGAAGTGCCGCCGCATCCTGGAGGCGGAGAGGCGCACCGGCCGCCGGGTCGACGTCACCTTCAACTACCGCTACGCGCCGACCTCGCAGCGGATCAAGCAGCTGCTGCTGGACGGCGCCATCGGCGACGTCGTGTCGGTCGACTTCCACTGGTATCTCGACACCAAGCACGGCGCCGATTACTTCCGCCGCTGGCACGCCTATCGCCAGTACTCTGGCAGCCTGTTCGTGCACAAGGCCACCCACCATTTCGACCTGCTGAACTGGTACCTGGCGTCGGAGCCCGAGGAGGTGTTTGCACGCGGCGAGCTGCGCCATTACGGCCGCAAGGGCCCGTTCCGCGGGCCGCGCTGCAAGACCTGCCCGCATGCCGGCGAATGCGACTTCCATTTCGACGTCTCGGCCGACCCCTGGCTGACCACGCTGTACGAGGATCCGTCGCGCGAGGACGGCTATGTCCGCGACGCCTGCGTGTTCCGCGAGGACATCGACATCCCGGACACGATGTCGGCGGCGCTGCGCTACAAGAACGGCGTCCAGGTCTCCTACTCGCTCAACACCTTCATGCCGATCGAGGGCCACCATCTGGCCTTCAACGGCACCAAGGGTCGGATCGAGGTGCGGCAATACGAGCGTCAGCCCTGGACCACGCCGCCGGCCGACGAGATCCTGCTGATGCGCAACTTCGGCAAGGTCGAGCACATCTGGGTGCCGCAGGAGCATGGCGGCCATTGGGGCGGCGACCCGAAGATGCAGGCGATGCTGTTCCGCCCCGGCATCCCGGACCCGCTGGGCCTGCGCGCCGACGCCCGCGCCGGGGCGCTGGCGGTGCTGTGCGGCGTCGCGGCGCTGCAGAGCATCGACAGCGGCCGCAGCGTCGCCGTAGCGCCGCTGCTGCAGGGCTGAATCCGCCGCCCCTTCCCGTCCGGCCGGTTTTCCGCCACCTTGCCGGCCGAGCGGGAGGAAGCGGACAGTGACCGGATTCGACATCGGGCGGGAGGGGCGCGGATGAGCCCGTCCGCCGACATCGCCAAGGCGTCCACCGGCAGCGCGCCGCTGCTGGGGCTGCTGCTGCTCTGCTCCTTCCTGTGGGCCACCGCCTATCTGCTGATGAAGGTGCTGGGCACCGACATCGCCCCGGTACCACTGGCCGCGATCCGCGGCCTGATGGGCGGCGGCCTGCTGGCGCTATGGCTGCTGGCCCGCGGCCAAAGCGTCCTGCCGCGCGACCGGGAATGGCGCGACTGGATCGTGCTGGGCATCCTGCAGGGCATCATCCCGAACACGCTGACCGCCTATGCCCTGGCCGACACCGAGGCCGGCCTCGCCGCGCTGATCGCGGCGTCGAGCCCGCTGATGGTAGCGGTGCTGGCGCATCTGCTGTTCAGTGACCAGCGGCTGAGCGGCCGGCGCGCCATCGGCGTTCTGGTCGGCTTCGCCGGCATGGCCATCCTGCTGGGCCCCGCCGCCTTCGCCGGCACCTCGGCCGGGCTGTTCGGGCCGCTGGCGATGGCGGCGACGGCCGCCAGCTACGCCTTCGGTGTGATCTATGTCCGCAGTATCCCGTCGCCGCAGCCGGTGCGACTGGCGCTGGGCCAGCAGGTCTTCTCCGGCCTGCCGAGCCTGGTCGCGGTGCTGGCCGTCACCGGCCCCGCCGCCTTCGCCGCGGTGCCGGAACACGGGCTGGCGCTGCTGTTCTTCGGCATCTTCTCCACCGCCGTGCCGATCGCGCTGTACATGCAGATCCTGCGCCTGGCCGGGCCGACGCTGGGGTCGATGAACGCCTACCTCACCCCGGTCTGGACCGTGCTGCTGGGGGTGCTGGTGCTGCACGAGACGATCGGCCTGAACGAGATCGCCGGCGGGCTGGTGGTGCTGGCCGGCATCGCCATCGTCTCCTCGGCCAGCCGGCGCCGCGGCCCGGCGGCGGGCGCCGCCCGCCCCTGACCCGTCCGGGGCTATGCGCCGTCCCGGAGAGCCGGAAGGACACACAGCAGGATCGTGGCGAGCCAGAGCACGGCCAGGATCATGATGCCCGGCTCCACGATCTCGATGACGGCGCCGAGCCAGAGCATTCCCAGATCCATCGCGGCCTCCTCGACGGTCTCGATCGATGGTCGCGGCCTCAGAACCGATAGCCGATCGCCAGCCCGACCGAGGGCTGCACCCTGCTCTCGGTGATCGGGCTGTCCGCCGCGTCGCCGAGCAGGATTCCGACGCCGGCATTCGCCGCGGCGAACCAGCTCTCCGAGATCGCCCAGTTCAGGCCGATGCGGAGATCGACGCTCTTGAACCCGGCTCCGGCGTCGTAGCGCTCCAGCCCCGATTTCCGCGACTGCGACGACGAGACGCCGAAGAAGCTCTGCATGTAGTCGTCATTGGCCCAGGTGGCGGAGACGCCGGAGGACAACGTCCAGCTCTCGGCCAGCGGCACCTTCACGGACACGCCGGGCCGGACCAGTACGCCCTCGCTGCCGCCGAAATCCTTGGAGACGTCGAGGCCGAGCTGCACCATGCCGAAGGAGTAGGAGCCGAAGACATGGCCGCGCGCCGCCATGTCGATGTCGCCCAAGCCTTCCAGATGGTCCTCGTCATCCTCGTCCCGGCCCGGCGCGAAGCCGACCGACACGCCCAGCCGCAGCACGTCGGTGCGGACAACGTTGACGCCGAGCCCGCGCTCCATGTCGAGGAAGACCCGGTCCCGCCAGTTGATCGAGACGAAGGGCAGCGGCGACACCGAGAACTTGTCGGAGCCCTCATAGCTCGGCCGGACCATGGCACCGCCGCCGAGCAAGAAGCTCCAGTCGCCGCGGGCCGGCGCCTCCTGGGCTGCCGCCGGTGCGGCAGCGGCGGCCAGGACCGCACAGCCGCCGGCCGTGCGAACAAGTCGCCCCAAAGACGAAAGGGCGGTCGACGAAGACACTGACATGCGATTCATCCCGTGGCTCGATGGAGCCGCGAGAGTAGGAGCGGGGCGGATAGCCCGGTTTTAAGTTCTGTTAAGAGATATTGCGGCCGGCAGCGAGATGCGGACGACCAGGCCGTGCGGCGCATGGTCCAGCAGATCGATCCGTCCGCCATGGCCGCGGACGACGTCCCGCGCGATCGACAGGCCCAGCCCAAAGCCCCGCCCCGCCGCGGCCGGCCGCGCATCGTCGCCCTTGAAGAAGGGATCGAAGACCTTCTCGCGCAGCGGCGCCGGGATGCCCGGCCCGTCATCCGCCACCTCGATCTCCGCCCTGCCGGCTTCGCCGAGCCGCAGCCCGACCCGCACCGCCGACCCGTGCTGGACCGCATTGTCGACGATGTTGCTGACCGCCCGCGCCAAGGCGTTGGGCCGGCACACCCAGGCCAGGCGCGGCGGCCCGGCATAGGCGATGTCATGGCCGACATCGGCGAATTCGGTGCAGACCGTCTGCAGCAGGCTGGGCAGGTCGACCCGCGACATCGGCTCCTCCCGCATGCCGGGGCGCAGATACTCCAGCGTCTCGTCCAGCATGCCGCTGATCCGCACCACCTCGCGCAGGATGCCGTCCCGCAGCTCCGAATCCCCGATCCGCTCGGCCCGCAGACGCAGGCGGGTCAGCGGCGTCCGCAGGTCGTGGCTGATCGCGGCCAGCATGCGGGTGCGGTCGTCGATCAGGGCGCGGATGCGGGTGCGCATGTCGTTGAGGGCGTCGGCCACCTGGCCGATCTCGCGCGGCCCGCGGCGGTCGATCAGGCGGTCATCGTCGGGCGAATGGCCGAAGGATTCGGCCGCACGCCCCAGCGCCGACAGCGGCGCGATGATCCAGCGCACCGCATAGACCGACAGGAACACGACGAAGACAAGCATCGTGATGATGATCAGGACAGTGGGCCGGAGGATGAACCGCCACAGGCTGGACAGGGTGGGGGCCGCGAACAGCAGGGCGGATTGGTCGTCGAGCTGCACGATCAGGCCGTCGCCGGCGCCGGGGTGGAAGTCGGCGCTGCGCACCTCGATGTCCCAGAGGGTCCTCAGCTGAAACGCGATCACGCCGGTCGCGAACGGCATCGGCGCATCCGCCGGCCGGGCCGTGAACTCCGCCACCGGCACCCGGACGGCGCCGAAGCCGGCCCGCCGGGCGACGTCGAGGATCTTGTCGAGCTCCTCCACGGTCTCGGCGGTCTGGGCGATCTGGATGACCTTGCCGATCCCCGTCGCCGAGAGCGAATCCCCGTCCCGCGCGTCGGGCTCCCGGAAGAACAGGAACAGGATGGCGCTGGTCAGCCCGATGCCGAGCAGCACCGAGACCGCGAAGATCCCGCTGATCTGGACGGCTATGCTGTGCGGGACCAGGCGGAAGAGGAACCGCATCAAGCCGGCTCGACCCGCTCGGTGAACATGTAGCCGCCGAGGCGCACGGTCTTGATGAAGCGCGGGTTGTCGGGGTCGGGCTCGATCTTCTGGCGGATGCGGCTGACATGGACGTCGATGCTGCGCTGCACCGGGCTGGCCAGCCCGCTATGGGTCAGCTCGATCAGCTGGTCGCGCGACAGCACCTGGCCGGGATGGCGGCACAGCGCCGCCAGCAGGTCGAACTCGACGCTGGTCATCGCCACCTGCACTCCGTCGGGATCGTGCAGCTGGCGTGAGGCCGGGTCGATCCGCCAGCCGGCGAAGCGCAGGGATCGGGCGCGGCCGGCGTCGCGGCCGCCCTGGACGCGGCGCAGCAGAGCCCGGATGCGGGCCACCAGCTCGCGGGAATCGAACGGCTTGGGCAGGTAGTCGTCGGCCCCGATCTCCAGCCCGACGATCCGGTCGACCGCGTCGCCGCGCGCCGTCACCATGATGATCGGGATGGCCGAGGCGGCCCGCAGCCGGCGGCAAATGCTGAGCCCGTCCTCCCCCGGCAGCATGATGTCGAGCACGACGAGGTCGACCTTGGTGAGGCGCAGCACCGCGTCCATCTCCGCCGCCTCGGTCACGGCCGAAACGGTGAAGCCGCTCTCCGACAGGACGCCCTGCAGCATCCGGGAGATCTCGAGATCATCCTCGACGAGGAGGACGTGCGGCTGAGCCTCCGGGCGCGCCGCCGCGGCGGTCGGCATGGTCTTTCTGGGTCCCGACATGGGCTCATTGTCTCAGCGGGCCGGCGGGCGATCATCCGTCCAAATATTATTTTTTGTAAACGCCACCGCAGCCCACCCTATCGGCTTCGCAGCACGTCGATGAAGGCGCGCAGCGCCGGCGGCATCTGCCGGCGGCCTGGGTGGTAGAGGTAGAAGCCCGGGAAGCGGGGCGACCAGTCCCCCAGCACCCGCCGCAGCCGCCCGGCCTCGACATCGGCCTGCACCTGGCAGTCGAGCAGATAGGCGATGCCGACGCCCCCGAGCGCCGCCTGCAGCATCAGCGCGGTGTCGTTCACCACAAGCGGCCCGTCGACGGCCAGCGTGACCTCCTGCCCGCCCTTTGCGAACTCCCAGCGGTACAGGTCGCCGCCGCCCGGCCAGCGGAAGCGCAGGCAGCGGTGGCGGTGCAGATCGGCGGGGCTCTCCGGCACGCCGTGCTCCGCGAGATAATCCGGCGTCGCCACCGCCGCCAGTTCCAGCGCGCAGGTCAGCGGCACCGCCACCATGTCGCGCTCCAGCGTCTCGCCCAGCCGGATCCCCGCATCGAAGCGGCCGGCGACGATGTCGGTGATGGTGTCGTCGACCACCACCTCCAGCTCGACGCCGGGATGGGTGCTGTGGAACCGGCCAAGCGCCGGCCCGACGAAATGGGATGCGGCGAAGCGCGGCACGTTGATGCGCAGCCGCCCGGCCGGCGCATCGCGGAAACGGTTCACCTCCTCCACCGCCTGGTCGAATTCGGCGAAAAGCGGCCGCAGCCGGTCCAGGAGGCGCTCGCCCGCCTCGGTCGGGGTGACACTGCGGGTGGTGCGGTTCAGCAGGCGGACACCCAGCCGCCCCTCGAGGCCGCGCAGGGTCTGGCTGAGCGCCGAGGGCGAGACGCCGAGACGCCTGGCGGCGCGGGAGAAGCTTGCCGCCTCCGCCACCGCGGCGAAGGCCCGCAGCTCGGCATAGTCGCTGCCGCGCATTCTGCATCATTTCCTTCAAGACTATTGAAGATTATGAGCCATTCTCTTCACGGAGGCGAGGCCGCATCCTCAGGGCGAAGACATCGAGGCGACCGCCATGAAGATCCTCATCGTCCATGCCCATCCCGAGCCGCGCAGCTTCAACGGCGCGCTGACCGACACGGCGCGGCGCTGTCTGGCCGAGGCCGGGCACGAGCTCGTGGTCTCCGACCTCTACGCCATGGGCTGGGATCCGCGCTCCGGCCGCGGCAACTTCACCGGCGCGCTGGACCCGGATTATTTCAGGCAGCAGCAGGAGGAGGCGCATGCCACCGCGACCGCCGGCTTCGCCCCTGATGTGCGGGCCGAGTTGGACAAGCTGGCCTGGTGCGACGCGCTGGTGTTCCAGTTCCCGCTCTGGTGGTTCTCGCTGCCGGCGATGCTGAAGGGCTGGGTCGATCGCGTCTTCGCCATGGGCGCGGTCTATGGCGGCGGAGTCTGGTACGACCGCGGCCGCTTCGCCGGCCGCCGGGCCATGCTGTCGCTGACCGTCGGCGGCCCGGCGACAATGTACGGGCCGGACGGGCTGAACGGCGAGATCGGCCAGCTGCTGTACCCGATCCAGCACGGTATGCTGCGCTTCACCGGCTTCGACGTGCTGCCGCCCTTCATCGCCTGGCAGCCGGCCCGGATCGGCGAGGAGGGCCGGCGGGCATATCTGGAGCAGTACCGGCAGCGGCTGCTGACCCTTGCGAGCACCGAGCCGCTGCGCTTCCCGAGCCTCGACGACTACGACCCCGAGACCTATGTGCTGAAGCCGGGAGCGGCGGCATGACGATCGTCGTCATCGGCGCCGGCGGCACGATCGGATCGGCCGTCGCCGCCGCGCTGGAGCCACGGCACGAGGTGGTGCGGGCGTCGCGCCGTGGCGTCCCGGCCGTAGACATGGAGGATCGGACGTCGATTGCAGCCCTGCTGGCCGCGGCCACCCCGCTCGACGCCGTGGTCTGCTGCGCCGCCAGCGCCCGGATGGCACCGATCGACGCACCGGACGAGGCCTTTCTCGACGGCCTGCACACCAAGCTGCTGGGCCAGGTGGCGCTGCTCCGGCTCGCCCTGCCCCGGCTGCGCGACGGCGGCTCGGTCACCCTGACCGCCGGCACCTTCGATCCGCCAATGGCCGGCGCCGCCTTCGGCGCCCTGGTCAATGCCGGGCTGGAGGCCTTCGTCCGGGCCGCGGCGCTGGAGCTGCCGCGCGGCCTGCGGGTCAACGCCGTCAGCCCCGGCTGGGTGCGCGAGACGCTGCAAGCGATGGGCCGGGACGGCGGCACGCCGGCCGCCGAGGTCGCCCGCGCCTATGTCGAGGCGGTGGAGGGTCCCTTCACCGGCCGGGTCCTGGTGCCGGGCGCCCACTGACATCGCTGCCAGGATCTGGCAGCATGGCCTCCTCGACCAGGAGGGGCCGTGTCGCGATCCGAACGCCTGCTGGGGCTGATCCAGGTGCTGCGCCGCCATCGCCGGCCGGTCAGCGGCCGCGCCCTGGCGGCGGAGACCGGGGTCAGCCTGCGCACCCTCTACCGCGACATCGCCACGCTGCAGGCCCAGGGCGCCGACATCGAGGGCGAGCCGGGGCTGGGCTATGTGCTGCGGCCCGGCTTCATGCTGCCGCCGCTAATGTTCTCGGAGGATGAGATCGAGGCGCTGGTGCTGGGCTCGCGCTGGGTGGCCCGGCGCGCCGACGACCGGCTGGGCGACGCCGCCCGCAACGCCCTGGCCAAGATCGCGGCGGTGCTGCCGGAGGATCTGCGCCAGGGCCTGGACGCCAGCACCCTGTTGGTCGGCCCCGGCCAGCCGATCGCCGGCGGCGGCATCGACCTCGCGGCCGTGCGCCAGGCGATCCGGGGCGAGCGCAAGCTGGCCATCGCCTATCGCGGCCCGGAGGGTGCGGAGACGCGGCGGGTGATCTGGCCCTTCGCCCTCGGCTTCTTCGACCAGGTCCGGATGGTGGTGGCGTGGTGCGAGCTGCGCCAGGGCTTCCGCCATTTCCGCACCGATCGGATCCTGGAGGCGGCCACCATCGAGGCCCGTTATCCGCGCCGCCGCCAAGCCCTCCTCAAGGAATGGCGCGAGACCCAGGGCATCGCCTCCGGCGATTGACTGCTGCCGGAAACTGACAGCATCGGCGCGCATCCTGGGCTCGTCACCGCACCAGGAGAACCCCGATGCCGATCCCCAGCTACACCCTGCTCTATGTCGACAATCCGCCGGCCAGCGCCGCCTTCTATGCCGGGCTACTGGGCCGCGAGCCGGTCGAATCCGCCCCCACCTTCGCGCTGTTCCTGCTCGACGGCGGCGCCAAGCTCGGCCTGTGGTCGCGCCACACGGTCGAGCCGGCGGCGACCGCGGCCGGCGGGGGCGGCGAGATCGGCTTCAGCGTCGCCGACGCTGCGACGGTCGAGAGCCTGCACGAAGAGTGGCGCGGCCGCGGCCTGCCGATCCTGCAGCCGCCGACCACGCTGGATTTCGGCCACACCTTCGTCGCCCTCGATCCCGACGGCCACCGCCTGCGGGTGTTCGCGCTGACGGTGTGAGGAACCGGACATCTTCAACGGCACAGCCCGAACCCCCTCACCCTCCCGCCGCCAACGCGGCGGGCCCCTCACTCTCCCCAAGGAGAGGGGGAATAGGAGCTGCGGCCCCTTCACCTCTCCTCCGGGGAGAGGTCGAAATCGCGAAGCGATTTCGGGTGAGGGGGCGGCTCCGGCCCGTCCACTCGATTGCCTGTCGCTGGGCCTCGACAAATCGCCCCGCGGCTGGTCGAGTAGCGGATCGCACCCGGCCGGCGGCCCGCCGGGGCGACGGGATCCGGGGCCGTGGACCACGCCCGTGACCGACCTGTCCCAGATCTCCGCCGCCGCCCTCGGCCGCCTCTACCTCTCCGGCGCGACCGACCCGGTCACCGCCACCGAATTCTTCTTCGACCGCATCCGCGCCTGTCCGGACAAGGCGATCTTCCTGCTGGTGACCGAGGCGCGGGCGCGGCGCGAGGCCGAGGCCAGCCTGAAGCGCTACCGCGCCGGCAGGCCGCTGGGACCGCTGGACGGCGTGCCGATCGCCTGGAAGGATCTGGTCGACCTGGAGGGCACGGTCACCACCGCCGGCGCCGAGGTGCTGCGGAACGCCCCGCCGGCCAAGGCCGACGCGCCGATCGCCCGCCACCTGGCCGCTGCCGGCATGGTCAGCCTGGGCAAGGTCAAT